>CAZASG010000001.1:0-81309 GCA_964487745.1 uncultured Anaerolineaceae bacterium
CCATGGTACCGACGTTCAAATGGGGTTTTGAACGATCAAATGTTTCCTTTGCCATTTCTTTCTCCTTGATATTAACAAAAAAAATTCGTTGACCAGCAACTAGAGCCCTCAATGGGATTTGAACCCATGACCTCGTTCTTACCAAGAACGTGCTCTGCCGACTGAGCTATGAGGGCTTAGTGCTCTTCCCCAAAAGGGGTGTGGGCGGTGAAGGATTCGAACCTCCGAAGGCTTCTGCCATCTGATTTACAGTCAGACCCCGTTGGCCACTTGGGTAACCGCCCGATCTATGTTGTTAATTGTCGCTAGTCTGAGTTCAAGCCCGTTGTGAATTTGGATTTTCAAATTCTGTACAAGCTAGAGCCGACAATGGGAATTGAACCCATAACCTGTCGCTTACAAGGCGACTGCTCTGCCAATTGAGCTATGTCGGCAAGGCGCCTCTGCGCTTTAAGCAGAGCGATTATACCAAAAGCTCACTGCCGCGACAAGGCAGTCCCAAAGATATTCTCTTGGGATACAGCGATGGAGTTTATCAGGATTCTAGGGGGACGTCAAGCATATTATTGCAAAAAAATGACAAAACTCAGAAAGTTCTTGACAACTAGCGAAATATGGATAAAATATAGAACATACGTTCTAAAACCTTATAGGTGGCCACTATGAATTCTATTAAACGAAATTACGAACTCGCCCTGGAAGCGCTGGAAGAACTTGCTGCGGACCTTGCGCCCAACAACACACAGCCCCCCAGCAGTACGGATCAGACGCCCCCTCGGCTTGCTCCCATGTCCCTGAGCGAGACTCTCGCCGAATTCGGGACTCTGCCACACGATGCCCTCTTCCTCGGGGCGGCATACGATGGGCTGCCCATCCTGCTCAATCTGAGCGACCCCACCCCGGGACCGATCCTGATCGCAGGCGATCAGGGCAGCGGAAAGACCGATCTGCTCAAGATCATCGCCCAGGCAAGCTCGCAGATCTATTTGCCACGAGAAGTGCAATTTGGCGTTGTCACGAACCATCCCAAAGAATGGCAGGGATTTGAAGAAAACCCGAACTGTATGGGCATTTTCCCGACCTATCATAAGGATGCGGATAATCTCATCCTCTCTCTGGCAGATTGGGCACATAATAACCACAGCGAAAAGCGCTTTGCACTGCTTATGATTGATGATCTTGAAGCAGTCATGCAAATGAACAAAGATGTGCAGCAAAATCTGCGCTGGCTGCTTTTGCGTGGACCCAATCGTCGGGTGTGGCCCCTCGTTACATTAAACGCCGGTCGTCAGGGACAGGTACAACCCTGGTTGGACGCCTTTCGGACGAGGTTGTTCGGATCGGTGAAGAATCTACGCAGCGCGGAAGCAATTCTCCCCACGCGCGGCGCGGCCCTTCATCTTCTGGAGCCTAGGCTTCAGTTCGTCTTGAACGAAAACCGTCAGTGGATCAAGTTTTGGATACCATCATTAGAAGAAAAGAAAACAGGAGGCAAAAATGCAAGCAGGCATGATGTGGTTTGATAATGACAAAAAAACGAGTTTAGCGGCAAAGATCAGCAAAGCAGCGGCATATTATCGCAAAAAATATGGTCGTAACCCCAATCTTTGTATGGTAAACCCGAGTATGCTAAACGACAAAGAAGATTTGAATGGAAAAATCACCATCCGCCCCTATCAGCCGATCGTGGCAGGGCATTTATGGCTCGGAATCGACGATAGCAGAACCATTAAGAAAAAGATTTAGCCAAACACAAAAAAAGCCGAGCATTTCAAGTGCTCGGCTTTTTCTTTTTCAACTCATCCCCACAACCATCGCAATAGCATGGTCTTGGCTATGACTCAAACTGATCGACCAGTTATGTAACCCTCGTTCTTCCGCAAGACGTAAAGCTGCCCCGTAGAGATGTAATTCAGGCGCACCGCTTTCGGTACGGTGGACTTCGACTTCTTTCCAACCTATATCCCCGATACCACACCCGAAAGCTTTGGCGACTGCTTCCTTGGCAGCCCAGCGCGCCGCGAGGGATTCGTTCCGCCCGGCACAATCGGTAAGTTCACGTGGTGTAAAAATGCGCGCGAGAAAGCGTTCGCCGTTCCGCTCGATGGCAGATGCGACACGTTCGATCTCAATCAGGTCAATTCCTGTTACAAGGGTCATTTCATTCTCTTCGCTCTAGCCGCCGTCCCCGGCGGCGATTTCACTAGTTTCCCCTACGCCGAGGACGGCGTAGGGAGCCCATAAAGCTAAGCAATCTTTAATACAGCGGGAGACTGCCACGCCCCGACACACCGGGGCTCGCAGTGACAAATCTCTTAGGGTCCCGCAGTTGCAATGGCAACACGCTCGGGCTGGATATATTTCTTCGCCACAGCTTGAATATCTGCACGTGTCACTGCGCGGACAAAATCGGCGTAATTGCGATAATAATCCAAGCCAAGATCATAACGCTCGATATTGAGCAGTGCACCCGCTACACCCTGATTGGATTCAAGGGAGAGCGGCAAACGTCCGATGTAGTTGGTCTGGTTATCGAGCAATTCTTCTTCAGCAACGCCATTCTCGGTGAAGTTTTCCATCTCTTCAAGGATAAGATCAATTGCTTTTCCAAGGTTATCAGGATTTACGCCTGCACTGACATACCAAGCCCCGGGACCAATGCCCGCGCTCAGGCTGGAGTAAGCATAATAAGCTAAGCCCGATTGCTCACGCACCACATCGCCGATGCGCCCCATCAGCCCAAAGCGACCGAGAATGGAATTACCTAACGAAGCTGCCATGAAGTCGTCATCCCGGCGTTTGGGGCCGAGAAATCCCAGCATCAGGTCGGATTGGGATTTGCCATCAATCGTGTGGTGACGTTGGATCCGCTCAGCAAGCGAAGGCATATCTTCCACAACGGGTTTGGCTGCCTGGGCAGAATTCTCCCAGTCGCCGAGCATTTGCTCGACCTGCGCGACCGCATCATCTGTGGAGATCGAGCCGACCACAGAGATCACCATCCCATGCGGACCATATTTTTCGCGGTGGAAATCCACTAAGTCATCACGCGTGATGGCTTCTATCGTTTCGGGAAAACCGTCATTCGGCAGACTGTAGGGATGCCCTTCGTACAGAATCTCATCAAAGATCATTTCTGCCATGTCGCGTGTGTCCTGCGCGCGCAGGGCAAGCCCCGTCTGGTGTTGGACACGCAAGCGTTCGACATGCTCATCGGGGAAAGTCGGTTCACGCAAGCCATCCGAGAGCATTTCCAGCAAAAGCGGCAGATCTTCGGCGAGAGAGCGCCCGCCAAAGGCGACGCTGTGCGTACGTGCATCGAAACCAAAACTGGCACCAACCGATTCAAGGGCGTCGTAGATACTCTGGAAATCCCGTTTGTGGTTACCACGCATCAAGCAGGCTGCGGTGAAATCCGCCAAGCCAAGTTTCTCTTTTGGATCAAATAGCGCACCACCGGAGAAGTAGCCGCTCAAAACCACCGAGGGACTGTTGAAATTTGTGCGGCAAAGCACCGTGATGCCATTTTTCAAAACGACACGAGTAACATCATCACTGCCGGGGAGAGAATTGAACTTAGTCATTTTCCACCTCCCCGTTCTCAGGCAGGTACACACCGATCACACGCGTCTGCGGACGCAAATATTTTTGCGCCACACGCTGCACATCATCGGGCGTGACAGCCGCCAGATTATCGAGATAATTCAGGAACCAATCGTAATCGGCGAACATCTCAGCATAGCCCAGCCAAAAAGCCTGATTGGTGATACTCTCGCTCCCGTAGGCAAAAAGGGCGCGCGCCTGCTTGACGGCCCGTTCCACTTCGTCGGTGGAGACCAGATCATTCTGCACACGGGCGATTTCGTCGTCGAAGACAGCCAGAGCCTCGTCCGGCGTTCGTTCGGGGCGGGTGATCATCGTGAAATTATAAAGATAGGGATCAATCGTCGCCTGGGCGCTGGCATGCACACTAACGGTGAGCTCTTTTTCAACGAGAGCACGATAAAGTCGCGAAGTTTTATTGGATATGCCGCCCCCGAACATATTCAGATTACTCGCGCCCGCCAACAAACTGTCCAGCACGGTTAATGGGAAGAAGTCCGGGTCGGCAGCTGACGGGAAACGATACGCAATTTGAAGGTAGGTCGTCTCGCCTTCTCCTTCAACGGTCAGACGCATCCCACCATTTGCTTCCGGTTCAGGTCTGGAGAGCCGCTGAGGATCATCTCCCCGTTTAATCCCGCCGTAAAGCTCCTCGATGCGACCAAGCATCTCTTCTGTTTCAAAATCTCCTGCTACCGCCATGACGGCGTTATTCGGCGTGTAATAAGTCTGGTAATGGTTGTAGAGATCATCGCGGCTCATGCTGTGGAGATCCGCCATATCACCGATAACCTTATGATGATAGGAATGCACGCGAAATGCGGCGGCTTGCACGGCTTCGCTCAACCTGAACATGGGACGATTTTCATTCCCCTCGCGTTCTGAAATAACGACTGTGCGCTCGGAGGCAACTTCTTCGGGATCGAAAACGCTGTTTGTCATGCGATCCGCTTCAAGACGCAGCGCAAGATCGATCTTGTCTGCGGGCATGGTCTCAAAATAGGTCGTCCAGTCGAGATAGGTAAAAGCGTTCCAGACACCGCCCTCGCGCGAGATGGCTTTATCCAAGACATTGGCAGGGAATTGGGGCGTGCCCTTGAACTGCATATGCTCCACCCAATGCGAGATGCCGGTCTTGCCCGGCACTTCATCGCGCGAGCCGACGCGGTACCACATCCACGAGGAGATCAACGCTGCGGTATGGATTTCCTTGAGCATAACGGTGAGACCGTTATCAAGGGTTTTCCTAGTGATTTTTTCTGTCATTAGACTCCAAAAAATACTTCTAAACTTTTATTGAGAAATGTTCTGCGGACAAATATCTTCCCCCGCCAGTGTTTTTGCACTGGGGGAAACCAAACAATATAAAGGCTCGACGACTTCCTGCAAGCCGACAAATGGAGTATGCAGGTCTGTTTCTGCAAGTTCAATATCAACAGGCACATTCAGTTTAATAGGGATCATCTCGTTCACAGGCACTTCGAGATTGAGAATGATCGGCAGATTTGTCCCTGCCGGCAAGGTAACTGTCGCCGGGGCGTTGAAGATATTCAATCCGCCTGTGGTTAGGGCAACACGAGCGCCGTCAATAGTAATATCTTCGCTCAAGATCACGGTTGTTTCCTGATTGAGCCCCAGCGTGAACTGAACAGGGATCTCATCATCCACTTCGATAGTGGTAATAATATGCGCCTGATCCATTAACTGAAAGTTGTCATATAAGCCTTTCAACAGAACTTTTGGGGTATCCATATTAAGCTCTTCGGGGATGTTCAGGATGGTGTAATTTTGATAAAGTCCGATCAGTAGGGCCACCACAACAACGTTGACCAACATCGAAATAGCGCTGGCAAGCGTCCATAAGGCGCGTAACGAGTTTTCCCAAAAAGAACGTTCCCCTACTACATCATCTTTATCTTTTTTCTCCACCGGCTGTGAGAAGACTCTGGGCCTCGTTTCTTCTATTTTTTTGGGCGCCATTGATGTTCGCTTGGGAATATTCGCAAATATATCATCCCTTTTCTCTTCGATCGGAGGCTCCTTTGCAGGAGATGAAAGAATATCATTTAGTTTTTTTCCGAGACTATTCTCATCTTTTGTAGGCTGAGACATAAAACTCCTCCAAATACCGTCTAAAAATGAATGGAATAATCTTAGCACAGAGAGACAAAAAAGGGTGAAAGACCCGCATATTACCCCGTTTGGGGCACTTGTGATTCAGGAGACAGGCATCTATAATGAAAACGTCTACTAGATAAAGAGGAGAAAACATGAAGAAGACAAAATATCTCTTGCTCACGCTACTCATCACTACAACAATGCTACTTGGAGCATGTAACCTCCCTCAGGGACAGAGCGATGAAGATGCCGATGCAACCACCGTCGCCGAAACCGCTGCGGCAGTCTTCACGCATGCTGCGGAAACTGCTGCAGCAACAGGACCAACCGCAACATCTCCTGCGCCGGTTCCCGCCACAGCGACTGCCATCCCCACAAATACGCTCTTCCCCACCCAGGCTGCCACGGCAACAAAAACGCCGATCCCCTGTAATCGTGCCAGCTTCGTCAAGGATGTCACCATTCCTGACAACACCAATATCGATGCGGGCGCAACTTTCACAAAAACCTGGCGTCTGAAGAATAACGGCTCCTGCACGTGGACCTCTGGCTACGTTCTGCTCTTTGATAGCGGCGACCAGATGGGTGCCCCGGCTACAGCCAGCATCACATCGGGTTCCGTTGCCCCTGGAGCAACCGTCGATATTTCAGTCGATCTGACCGCTCCCGCCACCCCCGGCACATATCAGGGCAACTTCAAGCTGCGTTCACCCGACAATATCGTTTTCGGCATCAATGCCGATGGTCAGGGACCATTCTGGGTCAAGATCGTTGTCCCAACGCCATCCCCAACGCCTACAGCAACTACCGTTCCAAAACCTGATCTTTACATTTCACAGATCACTTATAGTCCTGCAGCACCAAAACAAGGCGACCTCGTTACTGTCTCTGTAACAACATATAATGGTGGCAATGCCGCAGCTGGAGCATATACTGTTGAGTGGTATCCTGCGAACGGATCACCCTTAGGCTGCACATGGCCTGTTGCAGGCAATAACGCAGGCGGTGGAAAAGTGCTCACATGTACATACACCTACGGTGGTTGGAACCACGCCTATGAAACAAGAGCCGTTGCAGATTCCGCAAATGTCATTGACGAAAGCGATGAGACAAATAATACAAAAACACAAATTCTGGATGTAAGCCCTCCGTAAAGAAAAATTTAATTGAAGATGATAAAATAGGGCGCAGAAATTGCGCCCTATTTTATTTGGAGACGCACATAATCTGAAACCTGCTACCGCTAAAAAACATCTCTTTGAAGAAAAAGAGCAACCCTTAATAAAAAACGAGAAGAATCCATGTTTAAACGTACACCATCCAGCCCCGAATCCCCGCAACCCATCCCCACCGTCGAGCGGATCACCTCTGTGCTTGGCTCCGGCGTCATCTGGCACGGCGACCTTGATGGTAGCGGCGGCGTGCGAATCGAAGGTGCCTTTGAAGGCAAGATCGCCCTGCGCGGCATGCTCGTCGTCGGCGAGACAGGGCGTGTCACCTGCGAGAATATCCGCGCCAACACCGTCATCGTCGCAGGGGCAGTGCGCGGCAATATCACCACCCAAAAGCTCGAGATCCGCGCCACCGGACGCGTCTGGGGCGATGTGGTCACGACCGCCTTCGTCACCGAAGAAGGCTCCTTCCTGCGTGGGCAGATCCGCATGGAAGAAAGCGTCGATCTCGATCTCGGTCCCGCCCCGGAATCAACTCCCGCCGAAGAAGCGGATGCAACGATCCCGGACGAAGAGAATACCGAAAAATAAAGAATATTTACCAAATACAAAATCCCGAAGAAAAATTCTTCGGGATTTTTGATTCTTATAAAGATAGCTTCTACTCGGTTCTGGTATGAAAGCTCCTGCCGCCCATCAAGTGCAGATGGATGTGATAGACCACCTGCCCACCATCAGGACCGGTATTGATCGTCAAGCGATAACCGCTCTCGTCAACCCCTTCCTCTTTGGCAAGTTTTTGTGCAACCAGATGCATATATCCCAGCAGAGATTCGTCTTCAGCCGACGCTTCATTCATGGAAGGAATATGTTTGGTCGGCACGATCAAGATATGGGTCGGTGCAGCGGGCTGAATATCCCGGAAAGCGATCACGCGTTCATCTTCGAAGAGAATATCTCCGGGAATTTCTTTGGCAATGATCTTACAAAAAATGCACTCTGCTGACATATTGATCTCTCCTTTTGAAATCTTGTTCTGATTACGGAACGAGCTCAGGGATCGCCCCATAGGTCGGCGCGCAAAGAATATCGTAATATTCCAATTCAATTGCCTTGTTTTGTTCCGCGTAAGCTGCGGCTTCCTTGCCCATCACACGTACTGTGTCGATATGCCCACCAGCAACAGTATCCGTATAACGGGGCAGGGTCATCAATGGGTCGCCTGCGCCTCCTTCGGGAATGAAATAAGGGCGCTGCTCATCTTTGATATCCGTTTGCGGAATCCAATTGAACATGACCGGTCCACGTGGGTTGGTCGTGAAGCCCAAACGATAACCGAATTCACGCGCTGTCTGGACGGGGCGAACGCCAAATCCACCACCGGGCCAGATGATGGCAATGGGCGTATTCCCATAATGTTGCTGAATTCCCATAATGGAGCCTTGAAGCTCGCTTACTAGATATTCATCAGAAGAATCATCGCTCATGGGTATATTGTGGATCACACCATGTGCCTGATAATCCACCCAACCTTCGGCTGCCAGGGCAGCGTTCTCATCCCAAACTTGCTGCAAGGTATCAGGATGGCTGATAAAACCATTGGTCACTGTCCAACCATATTTGTCATAAAAGGGGCGAAAATGCTTGTTAAAATATTGCCCATAATGACGGTCGTCAGAGATTAAAAGAACCGAACGCGAAGGAATTTTTGCATTGCTCTCGAGAAAATTCGCAAGCTGCTCTGTATTAATTGCCTCAAAACCCTGGCTGTGCAGACTCTCAAAAAGCTGGTAGAGGTCGTTTGCATTGATCTGATAAGACTTATCAACCGTACCACTTGTGATTCCGTGGATCATGACCACCATCACCACTGTGCCCGGAGTACTGTTATTCGGATCCCATTTGGCCTTGAGATACTCGCAGGTGTCCGGAATATATGTTCTTGGGGTATCCAAGGCATTCAAAACAGGCGACTGATAGATCCCCGGCAATGCAGGCGGGGTTCGGACTGCAGTCGCTGTCGGAACGGGGGTATCGGTCGGCAAAGGCGTTGGCGGGACAGCAGCAGCCGTCTGCGTATATTCTGCCTGGATGGTCGCAAGTGCTTCGGCAGCGATCTGCGCCGCGTCCACGGTGGGCTCGGGCGGTGTTGAAGGTTGGCAAGCTGCCAATAGACCACCGAGCAAGCCCAAAAGGAGTATGAAACGAATTTTTCTAAAAATCATAATTGCTATTCTACTTGATGATCTCCCAAACTAGGCAAGTCACCCACTGAAGTCGCTGACCGCGTCCCACGCAAGATCGCCTCTGCCAGCACTTCAGCGGAAAAAGTACCCACAGTCGAGACATCCGCTTTTTTACTACCCGTCGAAAGAGCGAAGATCGTGTCGCCATCAAGCATGGTATGCGCCGGGCGGATGGTGCGTGCCAGCCCGTCCTGCGCCATCTGGGCAACACGTCCGGCTTCGGCTTTGGTCAGTTTGGCGTTTGTCGCGACAACACCGATGACCGTATTGGCGCGCGTAGCAAGTTTCATTACAGTGCGACCGGGAAGTCCCTGCATGACTTTGAGCGTATCTGCAAATTGACCTTCCCCGCCGAACTTGACGGGACCAACCTGCGCGGATCGCACACCGGCCAAAATTGCTCCCGTTTGTGGACTGATGACATCCCCAAAAGCATTTACCGCTACAATCGCCCCGACAATAATCCCGCCCCCGATCTCCATGCTGGCTGTGCCCAGCCCGGCTTTCATAGCGTTTTGCATGCCCAGAATTTTACCCACGCTAGCGCCCATCCCTGCGCCGACGTTGCCGATCTGCACATTATCAGACATAGCAACCTGGGCTGCCTCGTAGCCCATATCTGCATCGGGGCGCACATCCGGGCTGCCAAGAGCGAGATCATACAAAACCGCTGCTGGAACAATGGGCACACGTGCGGCGCCTGTCTCGAATCCAATCTTTTGCTCTTCGAGATAGCGCATTACGCCTGTAGCAGCATCCAGCCCAAAAGCCGAGCCACCTGATAGCAGAACAGCGTGTATCGTCGAAACAAGGTTGAAGGGGCTGAGCAAGTCGGTTTCACGAGTGCCCGGCGCACCGCCGCGCTGATCCACTCCTGCAACAGCGCCTTTCCGTGCCAAGATGACGGTGCAACCCGTTAAGGCATCTTCATCCTGTGCATGCCCAACTTCGATGCCGGGAACATCGGTAATGCTATTCTTCATCGGTTTATTTCAGGCTGCGCAAAAGCTCAGACAATTCCTGCCATTCTTCTTCAAAGAAGTGCAAGGTGAGATTTCCCAATTCAATATGATAAGTGGTTTCACCGTCAGGTTCTTCAGCTTTCCAGATCATGTAGTTGTTCGTTTCTGCCAATGTTGTCGTCTTGGGTTCGTTCTTTTCAGTCATTTTGATCTCCTATCATTTTATGGGCATAAGCCCGCAAATATCTTACTCTAATTTATAAAAAAGAAAAGCCCCCGCAGAGGATTCTCTGCGGGGGCAAATGATGGTGGATTAGCACCCCGAGATAAAGGGGAAGAAAGTACACCAACGATGTGTGGCATCGACCCACCAGAAGAAGCCGCCGCAGGCACAGATAAAGACAAGTGCCCCGATACCAAGCGTAACAGGAAGCGCAGTACGTTTACCCGTTGCAGAGCTTGCGGGTGGCGGCGGTGTGACCGGCGCAGGCCCCGCGGGGACTTGCCCAGCATAAGCCTGAGGAGGTTCGGCGGGAGGTGCCGCGGGCTGCTGCCGAGGTGCAGCGGCAGGCTGTTGTGAAGATGAGACCACGGTTGCATCTGGATCGAAGCTGAGTGCTTCGAACATAAATACGATGTCTTCACCAAACGAGATCATCTCGCCAGGCTTCAGGACATGTGGGCCGGAGATGCGATTGCCATTCACCGAGGTGCCATTTGTAGAGCCAGTATCTTCGAGAACGATCTTGCCACCTTGTGCAGTCATGCGAGCATGATGTCGCGAAACTTCGGCGTCGTTGATCGAGATCGTATTACTGGAATCTCGTCCGATCGTAGTTTGTGCATCGTCGAGGGTATATGTTGCACCAGGGTTGGGGCCTGTGCGCATCACTAGTTGATAACGAACACTCATAAGTTCCTCCTCATGATAATGATAAGTCCAATAATTAGTTGTAGTGTACCGACTTCAAATCAAAAAGTCAATTCAACCAATACGCCTATTTAGGGTGAAAAAACACGCTGATATAAGCCAGAACGTAATAAGTTTTGCGGGTCACAGCGTTCTTTCAGCTGACGGAATTTTTTGATTGTGGGATCACCGAGAAAGGCACGCGCTGTTTCAGGCAGAGTTTCGCCATTTTTGGCGAAATAAAAACGTCCACCTGCTTCAAGAACGATCTTATCAAAATCCTGCACCATTACTGCCAGTTTTGCACGGTTGCCATTAGTGATCTTGAAATCAAAAGCCAATGAAAAACCATCCACGGCATGGGAGAAAAGGAATTTATCCGGGCGGTGACGTTTGGTGACGCCCAGATAGGTCGGCAGCCCGCGTTTTTGGGAGAGAATAAGCATCTCTGTCCAAGCGTCAAGGGCGGTTTCCTTCGGGAGAAAGGATTGGTATTGGATCAACCCGTGCTTGCCATAAGATTTTTCCCAATCGGGGACATAATCGAGCAAAAAGTGAAAAGCCGCGTGGGGTTGGCGATAGCTTTTGTCGCGCCCGACGATATATTTGGCAGTATTCACACCCCAAACGCCAAGGTTATTCATCGCGGGGCTCATGAAATAATGCAAAATGGATTTAGGAACAAGCCCGAAGAATTTATCAGGCAGCGTTTGATACTCAACGTTCAGGGTTTTCTCCGTCTCGGGATCATCACCTTCTGCAAGGTAGTTAGCAGCGTGCATTTGACCACGTCCGAGGGCGTTGCCGTGTGAGGTCCCGTCCAGCCAGCCGACGATATAATCGTTTTCCGGCGCTCCATTGTGAAGGGCATCGAGCTGGGCTTCAAGGTTGGGGACATTCCATTCACGCACATTCACCAAACCGGAGTAAATGCGTTTCATCTTCATCGTGACAGATGTAAAAATCCCTAACATCCCCATACCACTGATCATGGCATAAAAAAGATCGGCGTTTTCTTCAGGAGAGCAGGTCACTTCTTCGCCATTTGGCAAAAGGGCGGTGAACTCGAGGATATTTTCCCCAATGGTGCCCATTTTGAAGTTGTTTTTACCGTGGATATTCATCCCCAAGCACCCACCAAGAGTGGTTTTCATCGTCCCGGAGACGACGGGGGGCCACCAACCATCGGGAAGGATGTGATGCCAGAGAGATTCCAGCGTTAGTCCGGGTTCGGCGCGGAGGATGCCTTTCTCCGCATCCCACGTCAAAACGCGCGTGAGCAAGCTCAGGTCGAGGACGATCCCGCCGCCGTTGAGAGCGGCATCGTTATAACTACGTCCAGCACCGCGTGGCGCAATGGTTAGCCCTGTATTACGGGCGAATTCAAAAATCTCTGCAATTTCTTCTACAGACTTTGGTTGAAGGTGGTAGACCTCTGCGTCCAATGAATGGCTGAAGTTGCCAAGATGTGAAAGGGAGTATATTGTCATTTTTTAAAAAGTCAGTTTTCGGAAGATAAAGGAGGGGATGTTGCGAATGATCAACATAATCCAACGCCAACGACCTGATGTATAAAGTTCCTGCTTACGTTTACGCATGGCAGTGGCAATGTCTTTGGCTGCCTGCTCCGCAGGGATCGGAAAAAGAACACCCTTGGCATCTTTGATCATATCTGTCTCGACAGGACCAGGTTTCACAGTCAGCACGTTCACGCCATAGCGTGTCAGGCGATTGCGCAGCGCTTCAAGATAACAAGTCAGGGCTGCTTTGGAGGCATTGTAGGACGGGTTGCCCACGCGTCCGCGCTCCCCGGCAACGGACGAAACGCCAACGATCTGTCCGCTTTGCAGGCTTTGGAAAACCTCTGCAACGGGATTGAGCCACGCCAGAGCGCCAATATAATTTACATCGGTGGTCTGGCGGTCTTTCTCAAAATCGTATTTCTTTAAACCAACCATATGCGAGACGCCGGTATTATAAATAAACGTATCCAAACCGCCCAAATCCGCCATAACTTGACGGAAAAGCTCCGGGATGGATTCATATTCCGTTACATCGTGGACGTAATAGAGCGCGCGGGTCTCACCGTGCTTCAAATTGATCTCGTTTGTGAGTATTTCGAGCATTTCTGCGCGTCTCGCCAAAAGAGCGACAAAATAACCTTCGTCCGCTAGTTGGCGCGCCAAGGCTGCGCCGATGCCACTGGAGGCACCGACCAGGATCGCGCGTTTTTTTGGGGCTAATGGCGTTTCTGCCGGCAGTGTTTTTTCAGTATTTGTCATTATTTTCTCCAAAGGAAAAATATCACAAGCATTCTAACATAAGAGCGAAACTTCGTTTATTTTGATATAATATGACCCATCACCAAAGAAGACATTACGGGTATATTTTAGGTGTAAATTGGGAGGAAGGTACGATTGTTAATAAAGGGTATTTTATAGTATCTTATTTCTCAATCATGATTCCAAGTTGTTTTCTAAAAAACACATTGTAAAATAGAGTCGGATTTTTATTCCAATCTTTCATTACCATAAGTGGGATAAAGCTTTAGAAAGCAATTCATTAGAGTATATAAATGATAGCTATTCAAACTGACATAACCAGAATCATCAAAGAGACTCTGAGGGAGCGTGGCGTTGAAGCTGCTGATCAGGAATTAATTCTCAACCTCTTTGATTCCACTTTAGCTATTTTTGAACAAGGCTCTAATTTTTCCCCTGAGAAAATAGAAGAAATCGCTGAAAATCTTTCCGCGAACTTGTTAGACCAACATCATTTATTGACAATTTTACGTCAACAAACTGCCGAGCTTGACGCGCTTAAGAAGCTAAGCATTCACCTTTCTTCAAGCTTGGATCTAAACACGATCCTAAGAGCAGTGGTCAGCGATGCTGTAGAGCTACATCAGGATACGCGCACTGCTCATATTTTTTTATACAACAAAAGCGAAGATCAACTTCTTTTTGGTGCCGCTCTGGACGAAACAGGTTTCAAAACAAAAAGCTACTCCCCTCCCCGCAAAGATGGATTAACTTACCGCGTAGCACACGGGGGACAACGTATCGTTGTTCCAAATATGCAAAACCATCCTATTTATGAAAACGCTCCAAAAGAGTGGACGGGGTCTATTGTTGGTATCCCCTTGAAGATCGAAGAGCAAGTTGTTGGGGTCATGAGTATTTCGCGTATGAATACGGGGGAGTTTGCGGAAGCTTCCTTACGTCTCTTGGAGCTTCTTGCCAATCAGGCTGCAGTCGCGATCTCTAACGCCAGGCTCCATGCTCAGGTCAGCCAACAAGCTAAAAGCGATACGATGACGGGATTACCCAATCGTCGTGCGCTGGATGAACGTCTGGAGACCGAGATCAATACAGCACATCGTACAGGCTATCCCTTTGTCGCGGTTATGATGGACCTGGATGGCTTCAAAGCGGTAAATGATAATTACGGACACCCGGTTGGAGATCAGGTCTTGAGAACGGTTTTCAATTATCTCAACACAGGCGTTCGTTCAAGTGACTTTCTTGCGCGTTATGGGGGCGATGAATTAACCTTGATACTCACTCAAAGCGATATAGCGGCCGCAAAGCTCGTTACTGATAAATTGACCGAGAAATTAAATAATTTCACCTTTACACTGCCCGATGGAAAAAAACTTAAAGTGGGGATGTCCGGCGGGATCGCGCTCTACCCCGTTCATGGGAGAACACCCTCAGAGCTTTTACGTGCAGCCGACCAAGCACTATATCGCGCAAAAAAATACCAGCGAGGCAACTTTGCCATCGCGACACCACCGACCGGACGATTAGCATAATCACGATAAAACAGAGACGTTTCCGTCTCTGTTTTTGATTCTGGGGGTTATAATTTGAAACTCGTTATCATAAGGAGCAAAAAAATGCCCCCCAAAGCAAAACTGATCTTGAACCCGATGGCAGACATGGGACAAGCCTGGAACGTCGCCCGTGATCTGCGCCCGATCGTTATGGAATATGGCAACGCTGACTGGAGCGGCACGGTTTATCCCAGCCATGCCACGGAGCTGGCAAAACAGGCTGGGGAAGAGGGATATGATCTCGTCGTGGCGTTGGGGGGAGATGGTACGGTACATGAAGTTGTCAATGGACTGATGCAGGTGGAAGCGGAGAAACGACCCGCGATGGGCGTTGTCCCGATCGGTTCAGGAAACGATTTTGCTTATGCGAATCACATCCCGACGAGCGCCAATCAGGCAATGGCATTGGCGCTGAATGGCGAGGCAACCCCCATCGACCTGGGCTTGATGACCGATGAAAACGGTCGTCAGGAATATATTGACAATACTTTAGGCGCGGGCTTCAACGCCGTCGTCACCATCCGTTCGCATCGCTTGCCCGTCGTGCGCGGCTTCATGATGTACCTGACAGCCGTTATCCAGACCATTATCCTTAATTTTGATCCTGCCCATCTTCACCTGGAAACAGATCAAAAGAAATGGGACCAGGAAACCCTCATGCTCGTTCTCGCCAACGGCCCACGTGAAGGCGGCGGTTTTTATGTTGCGCCCCATGCCCGCCCTGATGACAAAATCATGAATTACACCATCGTCGATAAAGTCTCGCGTCCGATGATGTTTCGTCTTTTACCTGAATTCCTGAAAGGCTCCCAGGAACGCTTCAAGCAGGTCGAGATGGGAGAATTCAAAAAGATCAGCCTGACTTCCAATAAGCCGCTTTATATCCATATTGACGGCGAAGTCTACACAAGTTTCGGTTCCAATTTGCGCGGCATTTCGGTCGAGATCGTCCCCGACGCACTCAAGGTTGTGCGTGGCACTCCCACAAAATAAGAAAAATGCCATCTCTCGTTCAGAGCCTTCGCAATCATGATCTGGGTCATCTGCGTATTGTTGCGCAGCTTTGGGGTATTGAGCTAGATGCCGGTGAACGCAGTGTAGCCCGCGAAGAACTCAGCGAAAAGATGCTCAATGCCGAACTCGCAAGTGAAGTCATCGAAGCTTTGGCAGATGAAGCGCACCACGCATTAAATGCTTTGCTCGAAAACCAGGGACGGCTTCCCTGGGCGGCTTTTGAACGTCAATTCGGGTTGGTGCGCGAGGTCGGCGCTGGCAGACGAGACCGCGAAGCTATCCATCTCAATCCCGTTTCAGCCGCTGAAACTCTTTTTTATCGCGCTCTGCTGGCACGTGCTTTTTTCGATAGCGAAAACGGGGCACAAGAATTTGCCTATATTCCTGATGACCTTTATAAAACCATTCAGGGTAGAGGCGACAGACCTATCGCCCCTACAACACAGGAATATGGTCGCCCCGCTCGCCCGGAGGAACGTGAACATATCTTCCTCGCCAACGACCATCTTCTGGATGACCTGACCACCCATCTCGCCGCCCTGCGGATCGGATGGCAAGAAGCATCTACGCCGCTGGAAATATCCCCCCGCTTCATACATGACCTTGGGCTTGCGATGCGATTAATTACAGAGACCGGTGGTATTCAAACGGATACCGTTAAGTCCCATCTCGAAACAGATCGCCCCAAAGCCCTCGCCCAACTCAGGGAGATGTGGCGCATGAGCAAAAAAATCAACGAATTACACCAAGTCCCCTCCATCATCTGCGAGGGTGCGTGGACGAATCCTGTGCTGGAGACACGCCAAAAGCTACTCGGCTTCCTTGAAGGGATACCGCGCAATAAATGGTGGAGCCTGAAAGCCTTCATCGCCGACATCAAAGAAAAATCTCCCGATTTTCAACGCACCGCCGGGGATTACGACGCCTGGTTCATCCGCCGTGCCGAAGACGACACTCCCCTGCGTGGCTTTAATCATTGGGACGATGTTGAAAGTGCGTTGATCCGCTATTTCGTCACGGGAGTTTTGCATTGGCTGGGATTTGTCGATCTCGCGAAGGCAAAGGAGGACGGAAATTTCAGTGCCTTCCGCGTACGCGAGCATCCTGTGGAAAGCAGTGCTGAAAAAGGGAAAGTCGTCTCTACATCCAGCGGGCGGGTTAGCGTGGCAAAACTAGCGCCGCGCGTGGCACGTTATCAGTTCTCGCGTTTTTGTGATTGGGAGGAAAGCAAAGATCCTGAAGAATATCGCTATCAGATCACTCCGACATCGCTAAGACGCGCAAAAGAACAGGGGTTGACACCCACGCATTTAATCGGTCTCCTAAGAAAGTTTGCTTCTGTGGAAGTCCCGCCTTCGCTGGTGCGCGCACTCCGGCGTTGGGAGGTTAGCGGAACCGAGGCACGGGTGAAGCAGATATCCGTTTTGCGCCTCAGCAAACCCGAGGACTTGCGTGCGCTACGCGAGTCGAAAGCCGGTCGATTCTTGGGCGAGGTATTAAGCCCAACAACGGTAGAGATCCCGGCAGATGCATCTCAAAAGATCATGACTGCCTTGATCGAGATGGGAATTTTCATGGAGGACGAGCGCGAAAAATAGGGGATTCGTCACCATTTGAAGATGACAGAGAAAAGCGGGGAAATTGCTATAATGAAAAGGTCAAATCATAAACATGTCATTGTGAGGAGGGCTGAAGCCCAACGTGGTAATCTCCAAGCAAAGAGGCAGATTGCCAGATTGCTTTGCTTCGCTCGCAATGACAGTACAGAGGAGTAAGAATGTCCAAAACTGACTGGATCAAGGAAGAGATCGAGGGGTTGCAAAGTGCAGGGTTGTTCACCAATATCCGCACGCTTGGCTCGGCGCAGGGCGCCTGGCTGGATGTGGACGGCAAAAAGGTCTTGAATTTCTGTTCAAATAATTATCTGGGCTTGGCAAACCACCCTAAAATTGCCGCGGCGGCTAAAGCTGCCATTGATGAATATGGTGTCGGACCGGGCGCCGTGCGCACTATTGCAGGGACAATGGACCTGCATGTGAAGCTCGAAGAACGCCTGGCTGCCTTCAAAAACGTGGAAGCTGCGGTCACTTTTCAATCAGGCTTCAATGCCAACACGGCGACGATCCCTGCTTTGGTCGGCAAGGGCGATGTAATCTTCTCTGATCGCCTGAATCATGCCAGCATTATTGACGGCTGCCGTCTCTCAGGGGCAAAGATCAAAGCATATGAACACAACAGCGCAGAATCACTGGAAGAAATGCTAAAAGAGCATCTACCGGAATATAATCGTGGCCTGGTTGTTACCGACGGTGTCTTTAGCATGGACGGGGACGTAGCTCCGCTCGATAAACTATATGAAGTCACTCAGAAATATGATGTGCTCCTGATGGTAGACGATGCTCACGGCGAAGGCGTGCTCGGCAATGGCGGGCGCGGGATCGTGGATCATTTCGGCTTACACGGCAAAGTGGATGTGGAGATCGGAACGATGTCGAAAGCTTTTGGTGTGGTTGGCGGAATCGTGGCCGGGAAACAAGTCATCATCGATTGGCTCAAACAGCGCGGACGCCCTTTCCTTTTCTCATCAGCAATGACTGTGCCCGATGCGGCCGCATGTTTGGCAGCTGTTGATCTGCTTGAAGAATCAACAGCGCTAGTGGACAAACTCTGGGAGAACGGACACTACTTCCAGGCAGAGATGAAGACTCTCGGCTTTGATACCGGCAAGACCGAAACCCCCATCACGCCTGTCATTTTAGGTGAAGCGACACTCGCACAAACATTCAGCAAGGAACTTTACGATGCCGGTGTCTTTGGCACTGCCATCGCCTTCCCAACCGTGCCGCGTGGCACCGCTCGCATCCGCGTGATGATCTCGGCAGCGCACGAAAAAGAAGACCTCAATAAAGGTTTGGAGATTTTCGCCAGTGTTGGAAAGAAGCTGGGTGTGATCTAGTAAGCTCTTTCATCACAAAGCAATGAGTAGGGGCGGATCTTATGTCCGCCCTTTTTCTTTGTTTCTGCTCTACAAAAATATGAGATAATTCATCCCATGAAATTCACGACTATCTTTTTTGACCTCGACGACACCCTCTATCCACACGAATCCGGGCTTTGGGTCGCAATCAAAGACCGCATCCAACTTTTTATGCATGAAGTACTCGGCATAGATTGGGAGGAGATACCAGCTATACGCGACCATTACTTTGAAAATTATGGCACAACTCTAAGAGGGATACAGGCACATTACGATGTCGATGAGCAGAACTACCACAACTATGTGCATCAAGTTGATCTGGGTGAATATATCGCCCCCGACCCTAAGTTGGTTGCCATTCTTGAGCAGTTGCCGCAACGGAAAATCATCTTCACCAGCGCCGATGCCACCCACGCAGAACGGGTTCTTGCTCACATGCAGATCCGCCATTATTTTGACGAAGTTCTCGATATTTTCGCGCTCAAACCCCATGCAAAACCCCAGCCTGAAGCCTTTCAACGCGCCTTGGAACTTGTCGGTGAAAATGACCCGCATACATGTGTCATGATCGACGACCTACCTAAAACCACTCGTGCTGCACGCAACTTCGGGCTTTTCAGCATTCTGAAAGGCAACAAAGGCAATGGTACAGATGCCAACGCCCTTCTTCACAACTGGCAAGATTTACCCGAAATACTAAATGGAAACTGATCAGTAAAAAAACCGGAGAAAATTATGGCACAAGCACAACTTCTCATGATCATTTTGAACGAACCCAAATATCTCCCGGAGATACTCCAAACCTGGCGAGATGTGGGCGTTCCTGGCACCACGATCCTTAACAGCGCAGGTGGACACCGCACGCGTAAGCTTTTTAGTCATATCGGCTTAAGTGCGCTGGACAATCTTTTCGACAGAAGCGAAGTCCAAGGAAAAACCCTTATCGCCACCTTTGAGGATGAGGAACTCCTCGCCAAAGCCATCGGTGAAGCGGAACGTATTGTCGGCGGCTTTGATCGCCCAGACAGTGGCTTATTGATGGTACTGCCCGTCACACAGGCGCTGGGCATCTACAAGGCTGAGCCCAAAGAAGAAAAAGCCCCGCCTCCCGCCCTCCAGCCGAATTGGGCAGTTTTGCGTGACACCCCCATCGAAGAATTAAACGCAAAAATGAATTTAGAGCCTACGATTGTCAAGCTCGATACTCCGCTCAAGGAGATCGCCAGCGCCATGATGCAGCATCCGCGTGTGCATGTCGCCAGCGTTGTCGCAGAAGATGGTCGTCTGCTGGGCTTGGTACCTTTACGCTCACTGGCGAACTCCCTATTCTTCCACATCCTACCGGAAGAATTTATGAGCGAGATCACCGACGTCGAAAAGATGATGGATTTCGCAGGCAGAACACGCCGCCGCACCGCTGAAGACGCCATGAAAGATGCTGTCTGGGTCAAACGCGGCGAAACAGCCAAAGATGCCTTCATCCGCATGCATGATAACGATCTTCCCGGTCTGCCCCTCGTTGATGAGCGATATCATGTTATCGGCTATATCAATATGCTCGAATTGGTCGGGCTTTTTATGGGCGGAGAGAACAGTAAAGATAACAAGGATAACGCATGAACCACGTTTGGCTCGCAGGCAGTATCTTCTTCTTCACCTTTGCATTGATCGTCAGCGAAAAGATCGACCGCACCATCTCCGCCCTACTCGGCGGGCTTTCGATGATCGTCTTCGGGATCGTCTCCCAAGATCAAGCCTTCCACTCCGTAGACTGGAACGTGATCTTCCTCCTTGCGGGCATGATGGTGATTGCCAACATTCTCAAAGAGACCGGTCTCTTCCAATGGATCGCTCTGCAAGCCGTGCGGCTTGGCAAAGGCGACCCGATGCGCATTCTCATCATTCTTTCAATTATCACGGCGATCACATCCGCTCTCCTCGACAACGTCACCATTGTTGTGCTGATCGCCCCCGTCACACTTTTTATTGCCTCCACGCTTGGCACTAGCCCCGTGCCTTTCCTCATCGCCGAAGTACTCGCATCCAATATTGGGGGTATGGCAACCCTCGTTGGCGACCCGCCGAATATCCTCATTGGCAGTGCAGCCAAGATCGACTTTTTGACCTTCCTCGCCAATATGGGGCCTATCGCCTTCGTCATCACGATCGTTTTCATCGGCATGATGATGGTCATGTTTAAAAAAGACCTTCAACAAACCAAAGAGGAAGAACTCGATCTCAGTTCTCTGGATACCGCTTCGCTCATCACGGACCCCGTCCTGTTGCGGAAAGCATTGATCATAATGTTCTTCGTCACCTTCGGATTTCTCGCGCACGGCGCGCTCCACCTTCAACCTGCTACCATTGCCCTGACAGGTGCCACCATTTTGATGTTGTGGGGAAACAGCGACCCCCATAAAATGTTCCGCGACATTGAGTGGACAACGCTCTTCTTCTTCATCGGTCTATTCATCGCTGTGGAAGCCATCGTCGAGATCGGCATCATCGGATCTATCGCCGAGCAGGTACTGGCATTAACAGCCGGTGAAGTGAGCAACGCTTCCATGCTCCTCATCTGGTTCTCCGCGATCACATCTGGCATTGTCGATAATATCCCTTATACCGCGACCATGATCCCCCTCGTCGAGCAAATGGGACAGGTAATGCCTATCAGCGTTTTGTGGTGGTCATTGGCATTGGGTGCCTGTCTTGGCGGAAACCTGACCCTTGTCGGTGCTGCGGCAAACGTCATCGTCGCCAGCCTCGCCGAAAAAAGTGGACACAAGATCGGCTTTTGGACCTTCTTCAAATACGGTGCATCTGTTACGATGATGTCGCTGACTCTTGCCAGCCTTTATGTCTGGCTACGGTATCTCTAGTTACTAAAATTATGAATATTTACCTTGTTATTCTCCTTATCCTCGCTATCGTCATCTTTGCGAATCTCGCTATGTTCGGCTTGGTGCGCAGTTCACGTGGCATGAAATTCGATTGGTTGAACACCACCAAAGATGGTATCAGCAAGCCTTTCAAAAAAGAAGAAGATCAACTCAACGAACTTCGTCAGCGTGTCGAAGACCTTTCTCAAGCCGACGAGGAATAGATCAACCTGGCACCCCAAACACATATATTCTTCATATAATTGGGGGCTATGATATTTAGATTGTTCTAATCAGAGCATGATATGCTCATTCTGTTTGTAATTATTGCTAAAAATCCTGGGAGTCTCTAATGAATAAAACCCTCCGTTACCTGCTTATTGGCATTTTTGCTGGAATTCTCGTCATCTCGATCTTTTCGGGTGGTTTCGCAGCTGGCTACTTCATGCAAGAAGCTTTTCCAGCAGACATGCTGACCGAAGTCGCAGCCCCAACGCCTGCACCGGAAATGGAAGCAGCAACACCAAATGAGCTAGACAGTCTCTTCACACCTTTCTGGGAAGCCTGGCAGATCGTCCACAATAGCTACGTGGATCAACCTGTAGACGACCTGAAACTTATGCAGGGCGCCATCAGCGGTATGCTCGATTCGCTTGGCGATGAACACACATCCTACATGGATCCGCACGAATATCAGCAGGCCAACAGCGGTATCGAAGGCTCTTATGAAGGGATCGGTGCCTGGGTTGACACAACCGGTGATTATCTCGCCATCGTTAGCCCCATGCCCGGTTCCCCTGCCGAAGAAGCGGGGCTAAAACCCGGCGATCTGGTAATCGCCATTGATGGCGAAGACATGACCGGCATCGACGGTGATCTGGTCATCAAAAAAGTGTTGGGGCCCGCCGGAACAACGGTAGAACTCACGGTACATAGAGAAGGTGAATCGGAGCCTCTCATTTTCAAGGTCACGCGCGCTACGATCACTGTTCCCAGCGTCGAAGGTGAAATGCTCGAAGACCAGATAGGCTACGTCCATATCTTTACCTTTAGTTCCAATACCACTCCAGAGCTTCGTTCTGCAATCCAGGATTTACTGGATGAAGGAGCAGAAGGAATGATCGTCGACTTCCGTAATAACGGCGGCGGCTTGTTAACCACTGCCATCCAGGTTGCCTCCGAATTCCTCCCTGAAGGCGAAGTTGTACTCTACGAAAATTATGGCGATGGCAGACAGGATATTCATGAATCCATCGCTGGTGGATTGGCAACGGAAATGCCGATCGTGATCCTCATCAATGAAGGCTCCGCCTCTGCCTCAGAAGTGGTCGCTGGTGCCCTTCAAGATCACGAGCGTGGAGAATTGGTCGGTATGACCTCCTATGGAAAAGGTTCTGTTCAGAACTGGATCCCGCTCAATAATGACCAGGGTGCAGTCCGCGTTACCATTGCCAAATGGCTGACCCCGAACGAGCGTACCATCCATGACATCGGCTTGGCCCCGGATGTGGAAATTGAGATCAGCGACGAAGATATTGCCGCCGAAAACGATACACAATTAGAAAAAGCAATTGAACTATTGCTCGAGAAAATAAACGCAGAGTAGAACTTTTTCAGCATATTCTGCGTAGATAAAAAAGAAACTTTAGATCATTAGAAGCGGAGTTGAAAAGTCCTTCGCTTACGATGACAAGACAGAAAAACAGGAGTTCAAATATGTACTTCTCAGCCTCATACTGGATATATATGCTTCCCGGCATTTTGCTGGTCATGCTCACATCGTGGTATGTCAAATCCGCCTACCGCAAGTGGAGTAAAGTGCCAGCCCGCAGCCGCATCAACGGTCACGAAGCTGCGCAGCGTCTCATTACACGCGGCGGCCTGTACGGCGTGCAGATCGAGGGTGTTCGCGGCGAAATGACCGATCACTATGATCCGCGCTCAAAGACCCTGCGTCTATCACAAGGCGTTGCCCAGGGGGCTTCGGTTGCTTCGCTGGCGATCGCCGCTCATGAACTGGGTCACGCCATGCAGGATGCCGAAGATTATTTCCCCTTGCGGGTACGTGGCGCAATGGTGCCGATGGTCAATATCGGCTCCAATCTCGGCTGGATATTGATCATGGCCGGGCTTTTCTTCAACTGGATCAACATCGCTTGGCTGGGTGTGCTCTTCTTTGCAGGCGGCGCTCTCTTCGCCTTCATGACCCTACCCGTTGAATTTGATGCATCCGCTCGTGCCAAACGTCTTCTCGCTGAGACAGGCATCATCCAAACAGAAGAAGAACAGCGCGGTGTGAACAACGTGCTTAATGCCGCTGCATTAACCTATGTGGCAGCCCTCGTCACCGCCTTACTACAGGTACTCTATTACGCCAGCCTGCTGACTGGACGCCGACGATAAAGCTGCAGGATCATCACGTCAAATTACAGGCCTCTCGTGAAAATCGGGAGGCCTTTTTCTTTGCTCCAATATCCTTGTACGACAAAAAACTGTATAATCGCTCCATCACACACACCATGGAGCACCCATGAAATTTCAAGATATTCTGCCTGTCGCCATTTCCGTCATCGTGATCATCCTCGTTGCCATCCTTGAAAAACAAAGCAAGGTCATCGCCGCGATCACGGCCACCATGCCCCTCACGGCAGCCCTCGCGCTGTGGATTGTTTACGCATCATCTGACGGAGAAAAAACAGCCACGACACAATTCAGTCTGAGCATGATCTTCGGCTTTATTCCCACATTTTTCTTCATGGTGGCTGCCTGGCTGGCCGCCCGTGCGGGATGGAAGCTGAGCGGTATTCTAATCGCTGGGTACGGAACGTGGGCTGCCGGTGTCGGGGTTTTATATGCTCTCCGTTCAGCATTGGGGATTGGATAAAGCATGCCCTTAGACGATCTTCTCCACCGCTGGCGCACGGATGTTCAAACTGCTCCCAATATCTCAACATGGCGCACCACCCCCGCGCGTACCGCTAAATACGCCCCCATCCCCGAAAATCTGCCGCAATCCCTAACGGATACCCTCCACCAGCGCGGAATCGACCAACTCTACAGCCATCAATCCCTCGCATGGGAACACGCCCGCGCGGGAAAAAATATCGTTCTGGCAACCAGCACTGCCTCGGGAAAAACGCTCGCCTACAACCTTCCCGTTCTCGCTAATCTCACACAAAACCCCAACGCCACCGCCATTTACCTTTTCCCCACAAAAGCACTCACACAAGACCAACTCAACAACCTTCACTCGTTTAATCTTGAACTAGCAACATCCATCTACGACGGCGATACCCCTGCATCCCATCGCCCCGCCATCCGCGAGAACGCTCGTATTCTGCTCACAAACCCAGATATGCTCCATACGGGGATCTTGCCCCATCACACTAAATGGGAGGGTTTTCTTAGCAATCTGCACTATGTCGTCATCGATGAAATGCACACCTATCGCGGGGTTTTTGGTTCGCACGTCGCCAACGTCATCCGTCGTTTAAAACGTATCGCCGCTTTCTACGGCGCAAAGCCACAATTCATCCTTACATCAGCGACGATCGGCAACCCTGCTGAACTCGCATCGAATCTAATCGAAGAACCCGTCGAACTGATCGACGAAGATGGCGCGGCGCAAGGCGAACGTCATTTCCTGATCTACAATCCGCCCGTGGTAGATGAAGCATTAGGGCTGCGTAAAAGCTCGCTCATGGAATCAATTCGGCTTGCTGGCGATTTATTCTTAAAAAATGTACAAAGCGTTGTCTTTGCACGTTCAAGACGAGCCGTTGAAATTGTTTTGACACAGTTACGAGAGAATAGCGTTCCACCGCAGAGCGGATGGAACGAGAAGAAAGATTCTTCATTCATCATTCAAAATTCTGCATTAATACGCGGCTACCGCTCAGGCTACCTCCCCGCCCAACGTAGAGAAATAGAAGCTGGATTAAGAGATGGTGACGTCCGTCTCGTCGTGGCCACCAACGCCCTCGAGCTGGGCATCGACATCGGTGGGTTGGGGGCGGCGCTGCTCGTCGGCTACCCGGGCGGGATCGCATCCACATGGCAGCAGGCGGGGCGCGCCGGTCGTGGCGATGACGCGGCGATCACGATTCTCGTCGCGTCTGATGGGCCGCTCGACCAGTTCCTTGCCCATCACCCCGAATATTTCTTCTCGCGTTCGCCTGAGCAAGCGCTTATCAACCCCAATCATCTCATTATTTTGCTCAATCACCTACGCTGTGCGGCCTTCGAGCTGCCCTTCAAAGAGTGCGACGGATTCGGCAATCTCGATGCCGAGATGCTCGGGGATTTTCTCGAATTTCTTAGCGCGGGGGGCGAGTTACATGCCTCCAAGCAGGCATATTTTTGGATGGCCGACCAGTATCCGGCGGCGAGCGTTTCGCTCCGTTCTGCATCCCCCGAAAATGTTTTGCTACAAGTCCACGAGGGCGGCAATCCGCGCACGCTCGGCGAAGTCGATCTGGCATCGGCCACGTGGATGGTGCATCCGCGCGCCGTTTACCTGCACGAGGGCCAGCAATATTTTGTGCAGTCGCTCGATCTTGAGCAGAATGTGGCCGCGCTGATCCCCGTCGCGCTCGATTATTACACCCAGCCCCTGCGCCAAACCGAGATTTCGCTTCTATCGACCATCGAGCAGCGGGCGGGCTCGGCCTATGGCGAGCTGCTGGTGAGCGAGCAGGTGGCGGGTTTTCGCAAACGCAGTTGGGAGACGGGCGAAAATCTCGGCGAGGAGCCGCTCGACCTGCCCGAAAAGGATTTTGAGACCACGGGCTATTGGCTTTCGCTCAACGAGAGCACGGTTGAAAAACTGCGCGCAACCGGCGCGTGGACGAACGATGCCAATAATTACGGGCCGCAGTGGGGGCGCATCCGTGAGGCTGTGCGGGCGCGGGATAACTTCACTTGCGCCATCTGCGGGCTACCCGAGGGCGAGCGGCAACATCATGTACATCATAAAATCCCCTTCAGAAATTTTGCCCATCGGGATGAAGCAAATCGGATGGAAAATCTGATCACGCTCTGCCCAAGCTGCCATCAGCAAGCGGAGCAAAACGTGCGGATGCGCTCGGGTTTGGGCGGCTTGGCCACACTGCTCGGACATCTTGCCCCGCTCTATCTGATGACCGATAACCGCGACCTCGGCGTCTTCTCCGACCCAGCCTGGCAAGCCGCCGATGGGATGTCCTCCGTTGTGCTCTACGACCAGGTGCCTGCAGGCATCGGCTTCAGCCAAAAACTCTTCGAAATGCAGGAGACCCTGCTCGCCAGCGCACTACAGTTGGTGAGCGAGTGTGGTTGTGATGATGGCTGCCCGTCTTGTGTGGGGCCGGGCGGGGAAAATGGCTCTGGCGGGAAGAGGGAGACGGTGGCGATTTTGAGGGAGTTGGTGGGGTAGAATAGTAACCATTCTAAACGAAGGTGGTAATCGCAATGGAAGATGTACAATTTTTCTTGAGATATGGATGGAAAAGCATTTGGAAACAAAAGACTATTTGGATATTTAGCTCTCTTCCTCTTCTAAGTGAATTCTTTCAATATTCTCAATTAAGAAATGATAGAACTTTATCAGACGCAATTTTATTTTTTGCAATAACCTTTATCCCTATTCTATTATTTTTTGTTAGTTACATTGGAGTACCGTACCTTGCTTACTCATTTTCAATAGGCAAGTCAGTTACAGTTCCTGAGACTTTAACAGCAATAAAGAAGTTCTCTGGACGAGTAATAGGATGTTCATGTTTAGGAACAATTTTACTTTCTCCACTTATTTTCTTGATGTTATACCTCTTTATCAACGATCCTAATGAAGTTCCCCAACTAACCGATAACATGATCTTGGTAGCTATTCCTTTTTCAATCTTCAACGCTTTATGGGATTTTACGATATTCAGTTTCTTCGCAAATGATTGGGGGATTCAGCAAGGCGTAAAAGAAGCTTGGGCGCTTTTTTCGAAAAACTTTTTAGTCCTTGCGTTCTTAGGAATACTATTAATAATCCTGTTTAGACTCTTTGACACCATTTCTGGAATATTAACTCTAATTATTCAATCGGGGTTTGATAGTGAAGCGTTTCGTGATTTCAGTTATTTAATTCCATCTGCTTCACTTAATAACAACTTATTATTTGAATTTTTAAGTGGAATCAGCTCTATCATCTATTCTGCATTTAGTGCATCTGTGTTTGTCCTAACTTATCTAAAATATAGTGGTGCTAAAATCCATGAGAATGTATTCAACAAGTAAAAGCTACTCATCACCTAGATAGGCAACGGCAACTCAATAACAGGAAAAAAATGAAATCTCCAGCAAAAGGCACCGAAAAGTACAAACACTCTATTTCGGTCAGCCAAAAGATCGAGGCTTCTCCTGAAGAGATTTGGGCTGTTATCACCAAACCAGGCAATCTGGAAGACTGTCATCCCTTTTGCGAGCAAAATCCTGTCATCAAATGGCCCGGCGTTGGGGCAAAAGACACCATCCACTATTACAGCGGATGGGTCATGCAGCGAGAATTCGTAAACTGGATCGAGGACGTAGGCTACGATCTCGTCATCGGCAGGGAGGGCGGCAGTCAATCTTATGTTTCATGGCGCATCACGGAGGAAGAAGATGGCACAGGCACTTTGACGATCA
Source organism: uncultured Anaerolineaceae bacterium (assembly GCA_964487745.1). Lineage (GTDB taxonomy): Bacteria > Chloroflexota > Anaerolineae > Anaerolineales > Villigracilaceae > Desulfolinea. Next base: position 28,368 of record CAZASG010000001.1, read on the forward strand.
CGATTTACCCTCAGCCTTTGAAAAATATCCCCGCGATGCTGCAATGGATTCCGTATTTCGGTATCATTCGCCCAGCGCTAAAAAGCTACCTTGAATCCGTGCTAAAAGGCTTTGAATGGTTCATCACGACGGGGGAGCCTGTGCGTAAAAATCAATTTGGTTCGCATAAGTGGTTCTCGATGGATGATTGAAGCTCATACCTTGACAGACCCTATCTCACCCCTTCTTATCTGGAGAAATTATGAAAGCTGAAGAACATTATCAAGCTTTAGAGAATATGTACCTGGCTGCTCCAATCAATATGATCTATGAACCAAAAATAAAAGTTTCCCATGAGAGAGCCGAGATCTCTATCGCCATAAAAGAGGTTTTCTTTCATGCGGCGAATGCAGTCCATGGTTCTGTTTACTTCAAAATGCTTGATGATGCAGCATATTTTGCTGTTAATTCAATTGTCTTTGAGACCTTTGTGCTAACGAAAAAGTTCACGACTGATCTTAAACGCCCCATATCTTCGGGATTGATGAGTTCCATTGGCAAAGTTCTTGGCATAACTAAAAATGAGATCATGGCAGAATCAGCCGTCTATAACGGTGATGGAAAAGAGATCGGGCGAGGCAGCGGAATATTTGTTAGAGGAAAACATCCACTGATTGATATTCCAAGTTACCGTGGAGAAAAATAATCCCTTAAGTTACACATTGGGATGGACAAAATGATAGCAATTCGCACACTAAAAGAAATTGAACTCCCCCTCATCTGGACAATTGATCGCGCCGAAGTAATTGAGAATATCTACTACTTCCGTGACGGAGAACTTGTCCTTGAGCCCGAGCATTACGATATGCAAGGTTGGTCGCCCGGCGAGCAGGAGCATTATCATCCGCATCTCGAAGATTGCTTCGCGCGCGGCGGTCACTTTTGGGGGGCGTTTGATGGAGAGAAATTAGCTGGGGTGGCGGTACTTGAAGAGAAGTTCATTGGCAGCGAGAAAGACACGCTCCAACTTAAATTTTTGCACGCGAGCAGCGGCTATCGCAAACAAGGCTTGGGGCGCAGACTCTTCTCCGTCGCAGCCGAACAAGCCAGGGGCATGGGCGCTGCGAAGATGTATATCTCATCCACGCCGTCGGAGAATACAGTCCACTTTTATTTCCATCTTGGCTGTCGGCTGGCAGAAGAGATCAACCCCGAACTCTTTGCCTTTGAGCCGGATGATATTCATTTAGAATTTGTCCTCGGATAACAAAAATGCTAGACTATTTTTATCTGATGACACAATACTTATATCTCAATGCATACCGCCAATAAGAAAACCACGCACGATACCTACGCCCCTTTCTGGGCCGCTGGTTTAGTTCTTTTATGCGGGACTGGATTAGCTACAGTGTGGATTAAAGGATTAGGACCCTTTTGGCATGGGTATGTATTAGATATGACTGGTCCAGCTTGGAATTACATTTTGTTTCGGGGTCTTCATACATCTTATGCCGAAAACGCATGGACACGATTTTTTACTGCCAAACGAACTTTAGCCATATTTCTATTAGTTTGTTTTGGCATTGAAGGTGCACAGTATTTTAATTTGTATGAGGCTACCTTCGACCCATTGGATTTTCTTGCCTATATTTCGATTCTAATCCCATTATTTCTTTTGGATTTAAGGCTCTCAGATTAGGGGCTGGAGCTTAATGACCAGTAAACGTTTCGTTTTCCAAGATCGCTATTCGTAAATCAAAAAGCGGCCGAGATCGCCCGGTTGCTGGGTATGAAGAAAATGTATATCTCGCCCATCCCATCGGAGAATACGGTCAACTTTTATTTTCATCTCGGCTGTCGATTGGCAGAGGAAGTCAACGAAGAGCTCTTTGCCTTTGAGCCAGAAGATATACAGTTGGAGTACCTTCTCTAAAATGCAAAAAAGGGCTGAGAAATCTCAGCCCTTTTTGTTTATTCTATACTACTTAGGAAATAGGGGTGGGAATAGCCGTCGGTGGAACGCAGATCTGCCCGTTCAGCCCGTAGACCGGACCCTGGCTTTCACCCTGACCGTCTCCATCTCCTTGTCCTTTACCTTGCCCACCGCTGCCCTGTCCGCCAGAGCCAGCTTTTGCAAGGGATGCGTAATAAGCGGCACAGGGATCTTCGCCCTGATTCTGGAACTGCTCGCCTGTTTCCCCTGCGTTCCCTTCGCCGGGAGCGGTTTCCGGTTGACCGGAGCCATCAGCAGGACCTTGTCCTTGGGATTCACCCTGGTTCTGTCCCTGGCCTGGGTCTTCAGCAGGGCCACCCTGTCCTTGATCTTGACCTTGCCCCTGTCCTTGATCCTGGTTCTGGCCTTGTCCTTCTCCGGCACCAGCTTCGCCACCAGCAAGCATTAATTGAATTTGAAGGGCTGCGCGAGTCTGTTGCATGAGCATTGCCGCATCTTCAGGCGCGTGTTCCTGCAAGTTGAGCATGCGCTGCATCTGGTTCTGGATCATATTCTGGACTTTGAGTTTGGCTTCGCCATCCAACTCCCCAGCCAGTTGGACCGCCATTTGAGTCTGCTGGGCAAGTTGCAGCATATTTTCGGCGGTCGGTTCCACGCCTTCGTTCATCATCGTCTCGATCTCATCGCCACGGCGCTGTGCAAATTGTAGTGCCAACGCAAAGGCGTCATCGGGTTCTCCGGCCATATTCATGCGGAATTCTTCACTATATAGTTTCACCGGGTAGAGCGTCTCATTGGGTAAGCTATCTTGCGCTGCATAAACCGTTCCTGCCCCGCCCCCAAACATGAGAGCCAAAACGGCAAGTATAGAAGCTAAAGTGGTCATACGTTTTTTCTCCTTTGGTTTCTGAGATTTGTCAAACCACTTTTTAAGACGCAAAACGGGGTTACGAGATACGGCTTGGGAACGGAGCTCAACTGCCTGGGACAAAAATTGCGCTCTGCCTTGGGCAGCACGCCGCGGGTCACGTGCGGGTACGTCGCGCAAAGCATCCAGTTCCGCTTCCAGTTTCGGGTCAATTTGATTTTCAGTCTTCATCATCTTTATCCAATAGAATTCGTTTTAGAGCTGCCACCGCGCGCTGCTGCAAAGATTTAACGGCACCAACAGGTTTTCCCAGCATCGCTGCAACTTCGGCGTTTGCCCAACCTTCAAAATATTTCAAACTGATAACAGCCCGTTGGTCGGGAGTCAATAATTTAAGCGCGGCGCGCGCTCGGCGTATCTGTATTGAATCAAAAGCTTCGTTTTCAGGATTATCCCGTGCAGCTACAGAAAGCGCATGGTCGATCGGCTGTGTTTCGGGAGCACCACGCCGATAATAATCGGTGATCCAATTATGGGCGATCCGGAATAGATAAGCTTGCAAATACTCACGCGGTCCTTTGCCATTATTCAATGCCGATAAAAAGCGCGTAAAAGTCTCTGAAACACAATCTTCCGCCAAAAGCACATCGCCCAGCAGGCGCAAGGCATAGCGGTAGATGGCTTCATTGTGGGCATCGTAGATCTGTGCCAGAGCTTGCCCCTCCAGCCGACGGGCGCGTTGGATTAATTCAGCTTCGTTCACAAGTCAACTCACTTTTTATGACGCGAAAAAACACGTATAGATACGCCCCAGTGTACAACAAAAGCGATTTTCGCGTCAATCGGCTATAATCTCCGGGATGATGAAAAAAGCGCCTTCTCCAAAACGCTCTTTAGCAGATAAATTAAAGTCGCTTGGCGTAAAAACGGGAGCAACGGATCTCCCGCGACCCAAGCCTGCTAAGGGGACAAAGATCGAAAATCTCCTTTCAGGCGAGTTCCGTCAAACGCGCTATGGAGAGAGCTTCGTCTACGAGCAGCGTTTTCCGCTTACTGCCCCGCATGGACGCATATCCCTGCGCCCTGCCGCCCTGCCCGAAATTCTCGGTGAATGGGGTAAAGATGCACGCATTAACGAATTGCCCATCGAGAAATTCATCTTCTTCGATACAGAGACCAGCGGACTCTCAGGTGGCACGGGCACTTACGCCTTCATGATCGGGGCAGGGCGCTTCGAGGGAGACGAATTCGTCTTGGCACAATTCTTTGTGCGCGACCCAGGTGAGGAGCCTGCCGTGCTCGAAGCGCTAGCAGAGTTCTTCGCATATGGCAAAGTTTTGGTGAGCTATAACGGCAAATCTTTTGATACGCCCCTGCTCGAAACACGCTATAAGCTGCACAGCATCCCCTCTCCTTTTGATGATTATGCCCATCTCGACCTACTGCATCTCGCCCGCCGCCTATGGCGGGACCGTCTCGCTTCGCGTACGCTGCAATCCATCGAGGCACATATTCTCGGCGTAGAGCGTACATCTGAAGAAGTGCCGGGCTACGAAATCCCCTATCTCTATTTCGACTATCTTCGTGATGGAGATGCAGCTCCACTCAAAGGTGTTTTCTACCATAACGAGATCGACATCCTGTCGTTAGCGGCTTTGCTCAATCATGCCGCGGTGATGCTTGCCGATCCCTTCGGGGAAACGGTACAGCATGGCTTGGATGTGATCGCCATTGCCAAGCTTTTTGAAGATCTAAAAAGATGGGATGAAGCAGCCAAGCTCTATGAGCACGGTTTAAAGGAGAGGCTTCCGGAAGGGGATTTTGCTAAAGCCGTCAAACGTTTAGCTGTCTTACAACGACGAAGAGGGGATGTAGCTGAAGCGGTGAAATGGTGGGAGCAAGCCGCAGAGGATGGTCATATCTATGCCTATGTGGAGTTGGCGAAATACTACGAACACCGCGCCAAAGATCACGCTTTGGCAGAGGAGCTAACTCAACGGGCACTCAGCCTGGTCAACGAGAGCAAATTACAGGAGTATGAGCGTACCCACTGGATCGGGGAATTAGAACATCGGCTTAACAGGCTAGAGAAGAAGATCCAAAAGAAAAACTCCGCTGAAAAGTAAACTCAGCGGAGTTTTTTTTAGATAACAATTTATCATTGCAAGTGAGCAAAGCGAGCGAAGCAATCTCCCAGCTAGAAAAGATGAAGACTGCCACGCTCCGTAAACTCCGCTCGCAGTGACAATATCAGCCTGCTTCAGCTTCCTTACGATATTTATTCAGGATCTCCCAACCAACCATCTTCTTGTTAGCTTCATCCCAAAGACGCAAGCGGAGGGTTTTGAAGCTGCTCCAGATCGTCATTGGCCTGATCTGGAAGATCGGGTTTTCCTTGAAACACTTCTGCAATTTGTAATTCGGGATACGCGACCCCAAATGGTGGATGTGATGGTAACCGATATTGCCGGTAAACCATTGCAAAACAGCGGGAAGCTCATAAAAGGAGCTACCGTCCATCGCGGCTTTGTAGAAATCCCAATTTTCCTGACGTTCCCAATAAACACCATCGTAATTATGCTGTACGTAGAACATCCAGACACCAGCAGAAGTGCCCAGAAGCAAAACGGGGAGTTGAACAAGCAGGTAGGTTTTCCAACCAACCAGCATGATCAAACCGGCAATGATCGCAGCCAGGGCTGCATTTGTCCACCAGATGCTGGCTTTTTCCTTTTTGCTGTGTGAAGGTAATGGAATGCGTTTTACAATGGCAAAAACCACCACGGCGCCAATAGAGAACATTACCAAGGGATGGCGCATGATGCGATACCCGACCTTTTTCCAAAGAGGCGCAACGAGGTACTCCTCGACTGTCCAGGTATCGACATCGCCAGTGCCACGTTTATCGAGGTTCCCGGCGTTGGCATGGTGGATATTGTGTTCGTGCCACCAAAGTTGCCAGGGCGTGAAGGTCAGGATACCGGTAATAATGCCCACGATCAGGTTTGCGCGGTGTGATTTAAAGAAAGAGCCATGCCCGCAATCGTGGAAGATGATAAAGGTGCGTACCATAAATCCAGCCGTGGGAATCGCCAACAGCAATGTCAGCCAATAGGAAATATTCACACTCCAAAACATAAGCGCGTAGAGCCCGATATAAGGCACGAGCGTATTCACAATTTGCCAAATACTACGCCAGTTTTCGGGTTCATACTCCTTGATGATCTTTCGCCAGTCTACCCCTTTTAGTTCATTGATACTCATGGGTACTCCTTCAAAATTGGTTTATAAATTTATTTTACACTATCCACTTCTCTAGAGAAAATTCTGCTAAAGATCCCAAGAGAAGATTTTCACCATTAAATATAAGTTGAGATGTAACAGGATTGGGGACAGCAACAACGGGGATACCAGCAGCATTGGCCGCTCTAACGCCATTCGGCGAATCTTCAAAAATAATAGCCCGATCCGCACTTACGTTCAACTTGCTCAGTGCCAATAAAAACAAGTCCGGCGAGGGCTTGGTATGCGTTACATCATCCGCACAGATGATATGCTGAAAACGATCAAAAAGCCCCAGACGCGTGAGATGAGTATCCACCCAGGAATGCGGAGAACTGGAAGCAATGGCAAGTTTTAAGCCACGTTGCTTCGCTTCATCGAGGATGTCAACCACACCGGGCAAGATGGGATTCTTGGCAATACGCGCATCGGCTTCCGCGCGCCACCTGTCCAACACGAATTGACGATCAATGCTCATTCCGGCTAACTTCTCTATATCGGAAGCAGGATCAAATTTCACAGCGTCGCTCCCACCAATGATCTGCCCCCATTTTTCGATGGAGAGTACCGTATCATATTCAGCATAGATCTCGTTCAAAACATCAAACTCAGGGGTTTCAGTATCGAGAATAAGGCCGTCAAAATCAAAGATGAGAGCTTCAAGTTTCTTTGTCATAGGAATTCCTGTAGAGGCACAATTATCGTGCCCTAGATATATAAAAGCGGGGCACACAATATCTGTGCGCCCCGCTCGTTAGTGTAAACAAGTTTTCGCTAAAAAAGTTTCATCACCGCAGCGGTTGCCCAATCGAAAAGTGAAGCGGGTACGAAGCTGAAGACAACAGTAAGTGCGGCCATCGCGACCCAACTGATATTGAGCCAGGCTTCGGAGGTGATTTTGGGTTCACCATCGTGCATGTACATGACGACGACCACCCGCAGATAGTAGTAGGCAGAGATCAGCGAGGTGAGAACACCTACGATCGCCAACCAGTACATGCCTGCATCCACGACAGCGCTGAAGAGATAGAACTTACCGACCAAACCAAGTGTGGGCGGGATACCGGTGAGCGAGAGCATGAAGACCGTCATCGCGGCTGCCATGAGGGGATGTGATTTTCCCAAACCAGCATAGTCCTGAATTTCAAGACCTTTACCTTCTTCATTTTCAAGCGCAATGACAATACCCCAAGACCCGAAGCTAGTCACAGCATAGGCGACGAGATAAAAAATGCCTGATGCGATAGCTGTTGCGGAAACGTCGGGGTTACCAAAGGCGACAAAGGCCATCATGATATAGCCCGCGTGCGCAATGCTCGAGTACGCCAACATACGTTTGATGTTGGTCTGTGCTACAGCAACGACGTTCCCGACGATCATCGTCAGGGCTGCCAGTATCGCCAGAACAGGAGCCAAATCTACGGCAAGGCTGGGGAAGGCGGTTGCGAAAACGCGCATGAGCGCTGCAAAACCAGCGATCTTAGCGCCAGCCGCCATGAAAGCGGTCACGGGGGTTGGGGCACCCTGATAAACATCCGGGGTCCACATGTGGAAGGGAACTGCAGCAACCTTAAAGGAGAAGCCCACCAGGATCAAGGCCGCGCCTGCCAAAAGCAGCGAAAGATTGGCTGTGCCAGCCGTGACTGCGGCAGCAACGCCAGCAATCGCCGTTGTCTGAGCTGCACCAAAAACAAGGGCAACACCATAGACAACAAAACCGCCAGAGAACGCACCCAAAAGGAAGTATTTGATACCTGCTTCGCCAGAATCCAGTTTAGGATGGGCAAAGGCAGCCAACACATAGAGTGGAATAGACAGCAATTCGAGAGCGATGAAGACCACGATCAAATCTGCTGCCTGTACCATCAACATCATGCCAGCGATACTAAAAAGCATCAGGGTGTAGTATTCGCCACGCTCGATATTCATTCGCTGGAGATAGCTATATGCAAGCGAGATACCGACCATACCTGAGGCAAGCAGCAGGACGTTGACAAAGGTTGAGAAGCCATCAAAGACGACCATCCCGTTGAAGCCAGAGCCTTCTTGACCAACATTAAGCAAAGTTAAACCAATGGTCAACGCTAGCCCGACAAATGCCAGAAATGCTGTCCAACCTTTGCGTTCTTTCGGGATGAAAAGATCCACCAGAAGCAAGACAGACGCCCAGGCTATTAGCGTAATAAGGGGGGAGAAATTTGAGAAATCGACTGGGTTCATAAATCATTCTCTCCTACGTCTGAGCGAAGAGTATTCTTCGCTCAGACACGGGGATAAAGGTTTAGTGCATTGCCGCTTGCAAAATGGTGACAAGGTTGTCAACGGCTGGCGCGATCAGTTCAAAGAAAGGTTTCGGGTAGAGACCGATCCAGAAGATGAAGAGCAAGAGCGGAGCAATGGTGATGATCTCACGGACGCTAAGGTCACGCAGGGGGTGTCCATGCTCTTTGACGGTCTCGACGATGGAGCCTTCGGGACCGAGGAAGATCTTCTGGTACATGTAGAGCATGTAGATCGCAGCAAGGATGACACCGATGGCGGAAAGACCAGCATACCAGGCAGAGCCAATGGCTTCAGAGCCAAAAGCACCTAACAGGATGGTGAACTCACCGACGAAGCCGTTGAGACCGGGCAAACCCATCGAGGAAAGCGCTACAACGAGCATGATGGTACCGTAGACCGGCATGATCTTCCACAAGCCACCGTAGACGTCGAAGTCACGGGTGTGGGTCTGTTCGTAGATCATACCGACCAAGAGGAATAATGCGCCGGTGCTGAGACCGTGGTTGATCATCTGCAAGATACCACCCTGAATACCCTGCGAGTTGAGGGCAAAGAGACCGAGCATCACGAAACCAAGGTGGCTGACTGAAGAGTAAGCAACCAGTTTCTTGATATCTCTCTGGTAGTAAGAGACAATTGCGCCGTAGATAATCCCGATTACTGCGAGTCCCGCCATCATGGGTGCATATTCAACCGCTGCATTCGGGAAGAGGGGCAGGTTGAAGCGCAGGAAGCCATAAGTACCCATCTTTAGCAGAACACCGGCAAGAATGACGGAGCCTGCAGTGGGCGCCTGGACGTGCGCATCGGGCAACCAGGAGTGGAGGGGCCACATCGGCACTTTGATGGCGAATGCCACAGCAAAGGCGATGAAGAGCCATTTTTGGATGCCGGGATCAATACCGCCCATCTCGATCAAGGCGGGGACAGCGAAGGTGCCCTGATTGAGTCCCAGCCAAAGGATGGCGAGGAGCATCAGCAGGGAGCCAGCCATCGTGTAGAGGAAGAATTTGATGGCGGCGTAAATGCGCTGCGGACCACCCCAGATGCCGATGAGGAAGTACATCGGAACGAGGGTGAATTCCCAGAAAACGTAGAAGAGGAAGAGGTCCTGCGCCATGAAGACACCGAGCATACCTACTTCGAGCATGAGGAAGAAGATGTTGAAATCTTTCTCACGTTCTTCGAGTGCCGACCACGTTGAAAGGAGAGCGATCGGGGTCAGGAAGGTGGTCAGGAGGATGAGCAGGATGCTCAATCCGTCCACAGCCATGTAGTAGGAAATATCCCATTTATTGACCTGGATCCAGGGCAGGTTGGTGACCATTTGCAACTCAGGATTGCTGGCATCGAATAGCTGGAGCAATCTGAGAGAAATACCAAAGGTGACTAAAGAAGTCAGAAGCGAGATCCAGCGGACGGCTACCTTATTCTCCGGTTTGACGAAGAAAAGGATCAGTACACCTACCAGCGGAAAAAATGTGACGAGATTGGGGAGAAGATCAAATTCCATAATCGGTCCTCGTTTTTATTCTCTTACTTGAAGAGAAGATATCCTAAGATCGCAACCACACCCAGAAGAACGGAGAGAGCATAACTGCGTACAAAACCAGTTTGTAAGCGACGCAAACTTTCAGCGGAACGCTTGGTCATATTTGCCAGCCCATCGGCAATGGCATTGATGATACCCATATCGAAAGGTTCAGATAAGAAGTAGGCTAAGCCCTGGAACGCCTTATACAGGACACTATCGTGGAACCAGTCATGCCAGAAGTTCCAATCAATAGTGACGGAAAGGAATTTAGCCAGTTTTTCAAATGGCTGAACAACGAGGGCCCCATAGCCTTCATCGACAAACCATTTATTTTCCATACCCGTGTAGAGGAAACCAAGTGGTTTCTTAAGCGGATCGGGCTGACCTTCCTTGAGCGGATTGCGGCCATAGATCAACCAGGAAAGGAAGATAGCAAGCAACGCCAGGAGGGTGGAGATACCAGCGACACCGAGATCGAAGCCCAAGGCTTCAACATGGCCGAGAGTGTACTCAAGCCAGTGTCCGAGGCTGTGGAAACCATCGAAGGGCAGGTTGAGCGCGCCACCGAGGATAGAGAGCGCAGCCAAGACCATCAATGGGACGGTCATGACAGGCGGGCTTTCTTGAGCGTGTTCGGCAACTTCAGTGCGTTCCTTTCCAAAGAAGACCATCCAGATCTGACGTCCCATGTAGAAGGCGGTCATGAATGCGGCAATGGAAAGCAGGATGTAAACACCGGGGAAATGATCGGCGTGGAGGCTGGCATCAAGAAGGATTTCATCCTTCGACCAGAAGCCTGCGAAGGGGAAAATACCTGCAAGTGCCAAGGTACCGATCATATAGAGCCAGAAGGTAACGGGCATGCGCTTACGGAGGTTGCCCATATTGCGCATATCGCCGGGATCGAAGACTTCTTCTTCGTGGTGCTCAACATGCGCGTGGTCATCTCCGTGATGGTCGTCATGATGCGCATGAGCGTGGTGACCACGTTCCATGCCGAGGATGACAGAACCAGCGGAGAGGAAGAGCAGGGCTTTGAAGAAAGCGTGTGTGGCAAGGTGGAAGATACCTGCAACGTAAGCGCCCATACCCACAGCAGCGACCATGAAACCAAGCTGGCTGATGGTGGAATATGCAAGAACTTTTTTGATGTCATATTGCCCGACGGCGATGGTCGCAGCGAAAAGGGCTGTCACCGCACCGATCATGGCAACGATATAGGATGCGCCGTGCACCAAAGAGTAGAGCGGCGCAGAGCGAACAACCAAATAGACACCGGCGGTGACCATCGTCGCCGCATGAATGAGCGCGGAAACCGGGGTCGGGCCAGCCATCGCGTCCGGGAGCCAGACATAGAGCGGGATCTGGGCGGATTTACCGGTCACGCCGATGAGCATAAACAATGTGATCGCCGAGATCACGACCGGGTCCGGGTGCGCTGCGGCGGCTTCGAAGACGCCGTCAAATTGCAGGGTGCCAAAGTGCCAGAATGTAGTGAAGATCGCCAGCAGGAAACCAAAGTCACCCACACGGTTGGCAATAAAGGCTTTCTTGCCTGCTTCAGCATTGGCAGTACTTTTACGCCCGAGGGTGTCGAAGTCGTACCAGAAACCGATCAGCAAGAAAGAACAAAGACCCACACCTTCCCAACCGACGAAGAGCATCAGGTAGGAGTCGCCGCTGACCAGGATCATCATCATCGCGATGAAGAGATTCAGGAAAACGAAGAAACGGCGAAAACGCTTTTCATCATCCTTGAAACGCACATCTTCGTGCATATAACCGATGGCGTAAATGTGGATGAGCGTCCCGACGCCGGAGACGACCAGCATCATCACTGTCGAGAGTGTGTCGACACGGAATGTCCAATCCAGTTGGAGTTGACCAATGTGGATCCACTCTGCAAAGGGAACAGTATGTACTTCACCGTGAACGGCGTTCAGCGAGTAGGCCAGCAAAACAGAAACGACAAAGGACGCTCCCGATGCCAAACTTGCTACCGTACCCACAGCTTTTTCGCTCATTTTGCCACCGAAGATCATGTTGATCAACAACCCGATCACGGGGAAGAAAACGAGCCACGGCGCCAAATTGAAGAACAAGCCGGTATTTGCAGCTTCAGAAAAATTCATATTGGCTTATCCTTTCAGCATATTGATGTCGTCAACATCGATGCTGTTTTTCGAGCGGAAGATCGCCACGATCAACGCCAAGCCGACGGCAACTTCTGCGGCGGCGACGGTCATGATGAAGAAGACAAAAATTTGTCCATCCAACACGTTATAAACACTGGCAAAAGCCACAAAAGCTAGATTTGCCGCGTTTAGCATCAACTCGATCGACATGAAAATAATCAAGGCGTTGCGGCGTACAAGGACACCCAGTGCGCCAATAACAAAAAGAATGGCAGAAAGCCCAATGTAAAGATTTACAGATACACCACTATCCATTAGCTTTGCCCTCCCTTTTTCTTTTTATTTGTCAGCACAATAGCACCGACCATCGCCACCAAAAGCAAAATGGAGGTCACTTCAAAAGGCAATAGATAGCTGTCAAACAGCAATTCCCCAATTGCCTGGGGGCTCCCAGTGCTTTCAATCGGGGCGTTATTTATGTAGCCCGCGCCTTTTTGGGCAGAGATCAGATAAATACCTTCCACGATCAAAACAAAAGCAAGGAAAACTGCCAAAGGCTTCTGCCAGGGGAGTTCCTTCCCTTCAGGCAACGGATCAGCACCCAAAAGCATAATGACGAAGAGGAAGAGCACCATGATCGCACCGGCATACACAGTCACCTGTGTAATGGCGATGAAAGGCGCACCCAGAAGTAGATAGAAGACTGCGACCGTTGCAAAATTGAGCACCAGGAACAATGCAGAATAAACAGCATTGCGGCTGAGCAACATGCCCAAGGCGGTGATCACTGCAATAGTAGCGAGTATCAGGAAGAGAATAAGATCAACTGTCATACAACACTCACCTTTAGTAATCCTTGGGATCGTCCATCTCAGGAACAGAGCGCGTGAAAGTATCCGGCTCTGTTTTCTGTGGAGTTACACCTTCGGTGGAATTCTTGAGAAGACGGTCCTTATCCGCGATCGCTTCAAAGCGAGTGGCATAGGTGATGTCGTATTCCTTGCCCAAAACAATTGCTTCAGTCGGACAGGCATCTTCACAATATCCACAGTAAATACAACGCAGGAAGTTGATCTCGTAGGTGCTGGCGTAGCGGTCACCAGGAGAATAACGTTCCTCATCGGTGTTTTCCGACGCTTCCACGAAGATCGCGTCTGCAGGGCAGGCTGCCGCACAAAGGGCGCAGCCGATGCACTTTTCCAAACCATTATCGTAACGCTTCAGTTCATGATGACCGCGATAACGTGGGCGCACTTCGCGCTTCACTTCCGGATACTGGTACGTAACCGGCTTATCGATCAGCATCTTGAACGTGGTCTTCAGACCACGTAGCAACTCAACGAGCATTTGCCTTCCTCCTTAGAGAAAGATTTATGGATTGCACAGCGATAAAACCAGCCACGATGGAAAGAAGCGGAACCAGCCACATCATCCCCAACAAAATACCGGTTGCTGTAATAAAAACCAAAGCCAGGGAAAGGGGCAATAAGATCTTCCAGCCAAAAGCCATCAGGCGATCATAGCGCAGACGGGGCCAGGAAGCACGCACCCAGATCATGATACCGAGCAAAATAATGATCTTGGCAAACATGTAGACCGGTCCAAGCAAGGGAACGGCATCTACAAAAGGACCACGATAACCGCCAAAGAACAGTGTGGCGATGATCGCCGAGATCGAGACCATCTTGGTGTACTCAGCCATAAAGAAGAGTGCAAACTTCATTCCCGAATATTCAACGTTATAACCGGCAGAAAGTTCCTGCTCCGCCTCGGGCATATCGAAAGGCGCACGGTTTAATTCAGCCAAGGTTGCAATGAAAAAGACAATCGCACCGACAGGCTGCAAGATAACAAACCAAAGGTTACGTTGCGCTTCAACGATCCCGCCCATATTCATCGTATCTGCCAACAAAATGGCACCAACGAAGGCAAGGCCTAAAGCCAACTCATAGCTAACCATCTGCGCAGAAGAACGCAAGCCGCCCAACATGGCGTATTTATTATTGCTCGACCAACCGCCTAAAACGACGCCGTAAACGGCAATGGATGCCACAGACATAATGTAAAGCACACCCACGTTGATATCTGCGATCACCAAAGAGATTTCGCGTCCACCGACCATTATAGTGCCACCCCAGGGAACAGTCGCTGTGATCAAGATCGCAGGCACAACAGTCAGGATTGGAGCCAGAACAAAAATAGTTTTATACGCCTGCCCCGGTATCACTTCTTCTTTGAAGATCAACTTCACCGCATCCGCAACCGGCTGTAAAAGACCAGCAGGACCAGCACGGTTCGGTCCCACACGAGACTGAAAGCGTGCCAAGCCGCGTCGTTCATAATAAGTAAGGTAGGCAAAGCTCGTCAAAAGCACAAGGATCAATATCAGTGCCTTGATGACCATTTCCCAAAACAAAGCAGAGTCCATAAAACGTCCTTTTTACGCTTTCGCAGGGAGCATAATGCCAACACCCTGCTCATTCACATAACAAGTACCGCCGATACTCAGTCTTTCTTCGACGTTCACTTTAGCCAGATCAGCATAACTCAGATCAGAGAAAGCCGCGAAAAGGTCTTCGGCGTCCACATCCAATGTCACACCCATCTTCTCGGCGACCTGCGCCGTGATCACATAACCGGGCAATGCTTCACCAGTCGGTTGAACAGCGGAGAAGAAACGCTGGGCACGTCGTTCAGCGGAGATGAAGGTACCATCCATTTCGGATATACTGCGGGACGCGAGCGCAACGCTCGCCTTTTCACTTGCTTCCGTTGCATAAGCAGTCTGCGCAACAACAACATCTGCCGCTTCAACCGCAGCCGTCACCAAAGCCTCTGCCCCAGCAACATAAACTGTCTTGCCCTTCAAAACAGAGAGATCGGCAACTGCTTCGTAGCCCATTTCCCAGGCGCCCTGTGTATTGGCATCCGCCCAAACACCGATCAGAGTGGTGGGGTTCAGATCAGCACAGGATCTTGCAAGGGCGTCATCACCGCTGTAAAGCACAACAGAATTTTCAGCTTTGGCGAAAGCCTCTTTTGCAGCCTTTAATCCCTCACCAAAATCACGTACCGCAGTGGTCGCAAAAGCATCCAGGCGGGTTTCAGATTCGGTCGCCACGATCAAAGTCGCACCGCGATCAGCAGCCTGTTTTGCACGCAGCCAGAAGATCGGGGCTTCAGTATAAAGGTCACTGCCAATCACCAGAATGGCATCGCCAGCACCTGATTTACCAAAGGTACCGGATTTTGTGGTCAACGCGCCACCGCCGACTTCGCTATAGCAAAGGGCTTTTGCGCCAACTTCATCCGCAAGGGATTTGATATTGTAGAGCTCTTCATTTGGGAGGGTGCCATCCACGAGATAAACGGCATCACCTTTGGCTGCGCTCAATTTCTCAGCGGCAGCACCAATGGCTTCTGTCCATTCGTCAGGGCTGGGAGCCAGTAAACGGTTATCTACGTCCAGGTCAGCAAAGCGACCTTTATCGCAGACCCAGTTTTCGTTCACAGCCTCGTTCTGGCGTGGCATCACACGTTTGACAACCACCTTGCCGCCCCTCTTCACATCGCGGCGGGTATCCAGCATCGTATTACAGCCAACGGGACATTCTGCACAAACGGATGCAGTAGCTTCCATTTCCCAGGGGCGGGCACCAAAACGGAATTGCGAGGTGGTTAACGCACCCACCGGACAAATATCAGTGGTATTGCCAGAGAAAACGGAATCAAACCCGGGGTCTGAGGTCGTAATGATCTCAGAGTGGGCGCCACGATGATCGAAATCCAATACGGCTTCGCCAGCCACCTCGCTCTGGAAGCGGACACAGCGTGCACAGGCAATACAGCGTTCGCGATCCAACCAGATCAGATCACTCAAGGCAACGTTCTTGTTGGCGTGGCGTTTTTCGTCAAAGCGATATCGGCTATCGGCGCTGCCATGTGCGAGGGTTAGATCCTGCAACAGACATTCACCACCTTTATCGCAGATCGGGCAGTCCAGCGGATGAGAGGTAAGCTGGAATTCGAGCATATCGTTCTGCCCCTGAACTGCTTTTTCGCTCTTGGTCTCAACCATCATGCCTTCAGAAACCAGATTGGTGCAGGATGTTTCAAGTTTCCAGCCCCAGTTGATTTTCGGTTTACCATCTTCCATAACCGGTTCGCCGGTGGCGCGATCAAAAGCAGGCCGACCGATCTCGACCAAACACTGGCGGCACATGCCGACCGGTTCCATTTTGGGATGGTAGCAGAAGACAGGGATGTCGATCCCGGCTTTTTTAGCGGCATCCACCACCAAAGTACCAGCGGGAACGGTCACTTCTTTTCCATCAATCGTAAGAGTAACTTCTTTGGTCATAAAAAATACCTATTCGTTACGGTTATTTCTTGAAATCTTCAGCGAAACGCTCAATGGAGGTCACTACAGCCATCGTCGAGAATTCGCCGAGAGCACAGAGGGTTTTACCCTGAACCTGTTTGGCAACATCCTTGAGCAGTGCTACATCTTCTTCGGTGCCTTCACCAGCGTTGATACGCTTGGTCAGCTTCTTCATCCAGTAGGTACCTTCGCGGCAGGGAGTACATTTGCCGCAGGATTCATGAGCAAAGAAGTCCATCGTCTTGGTGATAAGCCAATCGAGGCTGACCGAGTCATCCACGACAATAACGGAGGCAGAACCAAGGTCGCCACCTACTTCGCGAACATCCTCGTAAGTCATTGGCGTATCAAGCGCTTTGTCATCAGCCACAACCATCGAGGAAGAAGCGCCAGCAGGCATGATCGCCTTAATTGATTTTCCATCCGGGATACCGCCGCCATGTTCAAAGATCAACTCGCGGAAAGTGCTGCCCAACGGAAGCTCATAGTTGCCAGGCTTGTTGACATTCCCTGAAAGGGAGAATATTTTTGTGCCCGGGCT
Source organism: uncultured Anaerolineaceae bacterium (assembly GCA_964487745.1). Classification (GTDB taxonomy): domain Bacteria; phylum Chloroflexota; class Anaerolineae; order Anaerolineales; family Villigracilaceae; genus Desulfolinea. The sequence continues at coordinate 45,325 of CAZASG010000001.1, forward strand.
TTTCTCGGTGCCGAATTTGCGGTAGCCATCAGCGCCGTTCTTAATGATGTAGGGCACACTGGTCAAAGTCTCGACGTTGTTAACAACGGTCGGCTTGTTATATAAACCTTGCGAAGGCGGGAATGGTGGACGTACACGCGGCTGTCCACGTTTGCCTTCCATAGATTCAAGCAGCGCCGTCTCTTCGCCACAGATATACGCCCCTGCCCCCAAGTGGGTATAGATCTTCAACGAATAGTCGGTGCCTTGAATTTTCTCTCCGAGGAAACCGGCTTTTTCCATCTCTTCGATTTTTTCATCGAGGGAATGAGCAATTTCCCAGAATTCGCCACGCAGATAAATATAGGCTGCATTCGCGCCAACAGCGTAGGAAGCAATGGCGATCCCTTCAAGGAATTGGAAAGGATTGCCTTCCATGATCTCACGATCTTTGAAGGTACCCGGCTCAGATTCATCGGCATTGGCGACCACATAATGGGGCCAATTATTATTGTCCATGAAGGACCATTTCACACCAGCGGGGAAACCTGCCCCGCCACGACCGCGCAAGCCAGCTTCTTTGACTTCGTTGGTCACAGCAGATGTTTCCATTTTGAGGGCTTTCTTGAAGCCTTCAAAACCATCTTCTTTCATGAAGACGTCGATCTGATTGAGATCTAGAATGTCACGATGGCGGAGAAGCATATAGAACATTATTTTGCCTCCTTGCGCAACGTCTCGATCAATTCCAGGGTGGTATCAACCGTCATTAGCTCGTGATACTTGATCCCCTCACTACTTTGTACCTGGAACATGGGAGCTTTGTCGCAAGCTGCCAGACATTTCACTTCTTCGAGGGTCACCAGACCATCGGCAGTGGTTTCGCCTGGCTTCACACCCAATTTTTCAGAAAGTTCAGCGAGGTACTGGTCGGCGCCACGCAAGGCACAGCCAATGTCGGTACAAACCTGAAGGCGATACTGCCCAGCCTTCTCGTCGTGGAACAAGGTATAAAAGCCAACGATCGCCGTAATTTCGGTGGTGGTCATATCGAGCAAATTGGCAATATCGGCTTTGTCGGCTTTGGTCACATAACCTTCTTCGCGCATTGCCATATAAAGCAACGCCATCACAGCCGAGCGCTTCTGTTCCGGCGGGTATTTTGCCAGAATCTTTTCAACTTCTTGTGGATATTTTTCTACTAGGCTCATCGATCCACATCTCCCAAAACAATATCAATACTGCCGATGATGGCAACCAGATCAGCGATCATATGTTGTTTAGCTAGTTGAGATAGAACTTCCAAATTATTGTAGGAAGGTGTGCGCCAGTGAACACGATAGGGTTTCGGGCCACCATCACTTTCAAGGAAGACACCCAACTCTCCACGCGGAGATTCAACCGCAGCGTAGACACTGCCCTTCGGCACATCGAAACCATCAGTCCACAACTTGAAGTGATGGATAAGAGCTTCCATGCTGGTCCCGATCTCAGAGCGCGGGGGCGGAACGATCTTGCGATCATTCGAGCGTACGGGACCCATTGGAAGGCTATCCATTGCCTGCTGGATGATCTTCAACGATTCACGCATCTCTTGAATGCGAACCAGGTACCGAGCGTAGACATCACCTTCAGTAGCGGTGGGAACAATGAAATCGTACTGCTCGTAACCGCTATAAGGTCGTTTCTTGCGCAAGTCCCAATCGGAGCCAGAGCCACGCAGCGAAGCGCCTGACATACCCCATTGGATCGCTTCTTCAGCAGTTATTTTGCCAATGCCAAGGGTACGATCAAGGAAGATGGGGTTCTTTGTGAGCAGGTCTTCATATTCGTCGATACGTTTGGGGAAAGTATCCAAAATATTGCGAACAGCATCATCAAACTCAACGGGTACATCGCGCCAAAGACCACCGGGGCGAATGTAAGTGGTCATCATCCGTTGACCGGAAACCAACTCGAGGACATCGAGGATGATCTCTCGTTCGCGGAACGCGTAAAGAAATACTGACATCGCGGCAACATCTAGTGAAGAGGTACCAAGCCAAACCAGGTGCGAAGCGAGACGCTGTAACTCAGCGAGGATCACACGCAGGGCTTGGGCACGGGGCGGGATGTCGATATCCAGCATTTTCTCCACTGCCAAACAATAAACAAGATTGTTGCCAACGGTATTCAGGTAATCAAGGCGATCTGTCATAACCTCTGCTTTGAGGTAGGTCTTCGCCTCCATATTTTTCTCGATGCCGGTATGCAAGAAACCAACATCGGGAATGCAGGAGATGACTGTTTCGCCATCCAATTCAAGCAAAAGGCGCAAGACACCGTGCGTGCTAGGGTGTTGAGGTCCCATGTTAAGGAGAACTGTTTCACCATCCAGTGCACGCTGTGAGACGAGGTGTTTGACCTGATCAAGGGTCATTTCAGGGAGGGCATAAGGTGTAGGCATAAATTAAATCTCCCCGTGTGGTTTGCTAAGATCAATTTCATCGAAGTTGAAGGTAAATTGCGGCTCTTCATAACCCAGAGGATAGTCTTTCCGCAAGGGATGCCCATCCCAATCATCAGGCATGAGAATGCGACGCATATCGGGATGTCCTTCAAACTTGATCCCAAACATATCCCAAGCTTCGCGTTCGCGCCAATTGGCGTTTTTATAAACTTCGGTCAATGTGGGCGCTACAGGGCTATCGTCTGCCAAAGGAACCCGCAAGCTAAGCTGAAGGTTCTTGCTCAGGGATCTGAGCACATATACAAGATTGTAGCGTGGTGATTCTTCAGGGAAGTAATCAACAGCCGTTATCGTGGAAAGGAAATCGAAATCGAAATCATAGCGCAATTTCAGGCTGGCAGCCACAAGATTTTCTCCAGAGATAGTCACTTCCATTTCTCCGAAGGCTTCTTTGGCTTCCCCGCCAAAATCCTTTTCCAGAACTTGAACGATCGGTTGGAGTTCTTTATCCATAAGTGATTCGTCCCTATTCAGCGTCTTTAAATAATACGTCTTCGATCTTGAGCTTCTCCACTTTTTCGTGGAGAGCCATCACACCGCCGATCAACGCTTCAGGGCGCGGGGGGCAGCCGGAAACGTAAATATCAACGGGAACGATCTCATCAACACCTTGTACGACAGCATAATTATTGAAAACGCCACCGCATGAGGCACAATCGCCCATGGCGATCACCCATTTGGGCTCAGCCATCTGGTCATAAAGATGTCGCAAAACGGGGGCCATCTTGCGGCTCACGCGTCCTGCGACGATCATCAAATCCGACTGGCGCGGGCTGGGGCGCATCAGCTCCATCCCGAAACGACTCATATCATAGTCTGCGGCCTGGGCAGCCATCATTTCGATGGCGCAACAAGCCAAACCAAAAAGCATGGGCCACATTGCTCGTGTGCGTCCCCACCCGACAGCACTTTCAAGTGTAGTGGTCACCACGCCCATATTGGCAAGTTTTTCTTCTACTCCCATTCAAAGGCTCCTTTCTTCCATGCATAGACATAGCCAATGAGCAAGATAGCAATGAAAACCAACATCTCGACAAAAATAAAAGTTCCCTTCCCCATCTCTATATAATTACGGAAGGAAACTGCCCATGGCAAGAAGAAGATCACTTCAATGTCAAAAAGGATGAATAAAACGGCAATAAGATAGAAGCGCACCGGCATTCGGCGAGTGCCTTTTCCGATGGGCACCATCCCCGACTCATAGGGCATCGACTTTCTTTTGGTCTCTCGTTTTGGACCAAAAAGCGCCCCCAGTGAAATTGCGATAACCGCTACAGCCGTCGTAAGAACAAGCAAAATCGCTATGGCAACATATTGAAATAGCATTTAGTTCCTCTGGATATGAAACATGGGTATGTAACAGGTTGTGATACAAAGCACTAGTATATCACAAATATAAAACAATATATACTCTTTTTATCAACGTTTTAAAATAAAAAAAAACACTAAAAAATGCCGCGTCTACATTAACAAGGAATGAACGGATCGCACGCATCTTTAGCTTGCTTCCCTTAAATAAAAATAAGGGGCTAAAATAATATTATCCGTTAACTACCAGGTGAAACCATGACAGAAAATCCCCACCTTGAAAAACTTCATAATAAGTTTGCCCCCTACTCCAGCATAGGTATGCGCCTTACTCTCAGTATCGGGGTGATCATCACGCTCACGATCATCTTCCTTTTTATCAGCATTTATCAAAACGAAAAGGAGCAGCATCTAAACCAGATCCACACCCAGGCAGAGGCGCTGCTTTCTGAAATGACCGTTGCCCGAGAATGGGTCTCATCTTATAACGGCGTGTGGACAAAATCCGCTGGTGACTATTACCTGAAAACAGAAAATGGTTATTATCAAAAATCACCGGCGATGGTTACAAAAGAACTTTCAAATTTATCAAACCGGCGAGGAGAGTATCGCTTTCACATTACCAGTTTGATCCTGACCAACCCAGAGAATACGCCTGATGATTTTGAACACGATGCCCTGCTTCAGTTTGAAGAAGAAGCTGTTCCTGTTGCCTCCGTTGATCGATCTGGTTCAGAGCCCGTTTATCGCTTAATGAATCCGCTGAAGGTACAGGAAAGCTGTCTGGAATGCCATGACGCTCAAGGTTACCAAGCAGGCGATATACGCGGCGGGCTAAGTGTACTCATCCCAGTGAGTGAAATGGATGAATCTCTCGCCAGAAGCCGTCGTATGCTAACTCTTTCTGCGATCAGTCTGGTCAGCTTTGTTATGATCGCGCTCTATGTCATGGTTCATCGCATGGTCATCTCTCCGGTCGGAAAGCTAAAAGACGTGGCTCTTGCAGTAAGTGATGGAAACTACGAAACAGAATGCCAGCTAAATACCGGGGATGAGCTTGAGGTTTTCGGGCAAACACTGAACCAAATGATCACTAATCTAAAAAAGACACAAGGTTCGCTCAAGAGACGGGTTTCGCAACGCACACAAGAGCTCAACACCATCTCTGAAGTTGCACTCATCATCAGCAGAGCCGGCGCTCTCGAAGATGTGCTTGAAGAAGCGCTCGAAAAGGTGATCCACGCATCAGAAGCAGCTGGCGGACTTGTACAACTATTTGACGAAGAGAAGATCAGGATCGCTGCTCACAAGAATTTACCATCTCAAATCATTCAGTGTTTTTCCGAGGTCAAACATGAAGACGATATCCCGGCTCCAAAAGAGGCGATCTTGGTACGGTCGATCGATAAAAGAGTCTGTCGTACACTTTATCCGCAAAAGGAATGTCCGAATGACGAAGCATGTCAGGCGGCTTCTGCCGGGTATGCACGTCTGGCATCGGTCTTGCTTCGTTCACGCAGTCGCCCGCTTGGCACGATGATTCTCTTCAGCAAAAAAGAGGGAAGTTTTTCAAACGAGATCATGCAACTTTTGGAAAGTATCGGCAATCAACTGGGTGTAGCAATTGAAAATGCGATCTATCATCAACGCGTGGAGCAAATAGCTGTTCTTGAAGAGCGTACACGCATTTCACGTGAGCTACACGATAGCCTCGCCCAGACCTTAGGCTGGCTCAGTCTTAAAACAGAAATGCTCGAAGAGGACTTGATGCTTGGTGCCGTGGAAAGAAGTAATGCCGAAATCAAGGCGATCCGCAGCGTTGTCCGAGATGCCTGTTATGATGTACGCGAATCTATTGATGGCTTACGCACACACCCAACGGGAAATTTCGCGGTGACCGCTGCCGCATGGATAGCGGAATTCCGCCAACGCAGCGGGATAGAAACAAGTTTCCACGCTCGTGATGGTGAAGTCCGGTTATCGCCCATTGTCGAGACCGAGCTCTTCCGTATCCTGCAAGAGGCGCTTACTAATGTACGCAAACATGCTAGCGCCAAAGAGGTGCAGGTCAGTTTAGATGTCCAGGAGAATTTTGCTGAACTGACCGTTGAGGACGACGGCAGTGGCTTTGCCTATGATACAGAGCAAGCTGACAGACATTTTGGCTTAGGCATTATGCGCGAAAGAGCGGAACGATTGGGTGGCTCCTTTGAGCTCAAGAGCTCTTTGGGGTCAGGCACAATCATTGTTGCAAAATTGCCACTTTATCCCAAGATGCGTAGTGGCACAAACTTGGGCGTTTAGTTTGGAGATCGGTATGCAAAAAGAATCACAGCCTATTCGTATTATGTTGGTCGACGACCACCTTCTTTTTCGAGAAGGTGTTTCAAGCCTCTTAAAGCGAGATGATCGTTTTGAAATCCTTGGGGAAGCAAGTGATGGAGAGACTGCCTTAGCTTTGGCAAAAGAGAATCTGCCCGATGTCGTCCTTATGGATGTAAACATGCCCGGAATTAACGGAATCGAAGCCACACGTGAACTGCTGACACTATACCCTGGATTGAAAGTGGTCATGATCACAGCATCGGAGAAGGATCAAGACCTTTTTGAGGCGATCAAAGCGGGCGCGCAAGGATATATATTGAAGGCTGTAACAGATTCAAAATATATGCGCGATGCGATCATTCAAGTTGCTGCAGGTGAAGCTATTATCCCTCCCGCAATGGTGCCACGTCTTTTAAACGAATTTGCCAATATTTCGGAAGGCATTCCGTCAAAAGCTCCACTCAAAGCTATCGAAGAAAAAGAAGAAAAGAATGAGCCTGCTTCTTCCCCTCCCCTAACAGAATCTGTTGAAATTAATCTTCTAACCCCTCGAGAAAATGAGGTCCTTGAGTTGGTTGCCCAAGGCCTAACAAATAAAGAGATCGCCACAAAACTGGTCATTTCTGAAAACACTGTCCGCTCACATTTGCGCTTTATCCTGGATAAGTTGCATATGAATAATCGCGTGCAAGCAGCTCTGTGGTATCAGAAAAAACAAACCTAACCGTCTAAATGGACTAGTCTTAATCGACGATTTTCAACGGGTTTTCGTTATGAAAGCCCGTTTTTTAGTTAATATCATCCATCTTAACGATAGCGGCGGATGTTTTGGATGAGTAAGATTAGTGAAAATTAATTCAATATTAATTCTTGCTAAAGAAATCTCATAAATCTTATTCGAATGGAAAATTACTATGCTGAAAAAGATCAATGAAATGAACAAATTTGCCCGCGTTGGTATTTACCTGATCATTGCCATTGTGGCTTTCTTTGTATTGCCCTTTCTTTCATGGCTGATCGGCGAAGAAAGTTTTACAGCAACATCAAGTGCCGAATTCTGTGTAGGTTGTCATAGCATGGAGCCATTTGTGGCTGCAAATGCCGACAATCATCACGGGGGGAATAATGACGTAGGCGTTAAGGCAAGCTGTACAGACTGTCACTTACCTCACGATAATTCTGCAAACTATCTCTATGTGAAAGCCCGCACTGGCATCCATGATATGTGGGTGGAAAATTTTGGAAATCCGGATGAAATTGACTGGCTTGCCAAGACCGAGCATCGCGAAGAGTTTGTTTACGACTCTGGTTGTTTGACCTGCCATGTAGAACTGGAAGAAGCAACCAAAGATAAAGAAGAACATACAAGATATTTTGCTGGGGAAACAACATCTAAATGTGTAACTTGTCATGAGGAGGCTGGACACTCGAATGTGAAAAAGCACTTACTGCAGCACAAGTATAAATAATTGTGTAAAAATTTCTTTTGAGGAGAAAAATAATGAAAAAGCTAAATATTTTAGCCACAATCGTTTTCGTCCTTCTAATCGGAGCAGCACTTGCATCTTGTGGCTCAGCACCTGCTGAAACCGCTGAAGAAGGCATTGCCGCTGACTCTGCTGTTGAGTTTACAGAAGAAGCGAAAGCCTGTATTGATTGTCATGCCGATGAAACCGTTGGCATCGTCATGGATTGGGATGATACCGCGCATCAAAAAGAGGGTATCTCCTGTATTGATTGTCATGAAGTCGAAGCCGATTCCCCGATGGCTTTGAGTGATGTGGAAGGTCACGAAGACCTGACCGTTACCGTCTCCATGCTTGTTCCCCCTTCTGTTTGTGGTGAATGTCATGAAGATCAGGTCGCTGAATTCATCGCGAGTGGTCACTACAAAGCCCACACCCAGCGCATCCCGAAAGACAGCCTGACCGCTCTCGTTCAGGTTCACGAAGCGCAGAACCATCCTGAGCTCATGACTGCCCCCGACGAAACTGGTTGTGCACAGTGTCATGGTACCGATCTCACCGTTGATGAAACCGGTCACCCCACCCCCGATAGCTATCCCACCGCTGGTATCGGCAACGTATACCCGAATGGCGAAATTGGCAACTGTACTGTCTGCCACACCCGCCATCGCTTTGAAAAGGCAGAAGCTCGCAAGGTCGAAGCCTGTGGTGGCTGCCATATTGGCCCTGATCATCCTGACGTTGAGATCTTCGAGAACTCCAAACACGGTCATATCTACGCTACTGAAGGCGAAGAATGGACCTGGGATAGCCCCTTGAACGAATGGGAGCCTGGTGATTACCGTGGCCCGACCTGCGCCACCTGTCACATGGCTGGTATTGGTGAACTGCAGAGCACCCACAACGTGACCCAGCGCCTCTACTGGAACCTGTGGGCAAAAGAATCCAAGGTTCGCACAGAGGCTGATATTAATGAGGTCTTCTATGGCGATGGCGAAGCCGGTCGCGAAGAGATGAAGCAGGTTTGTGCTGAATGTCACACCGAATCTCACACTGAAGGTTTCTTCGCCAGTGGCGATAAGGCTGTTCAGCTTTACAACGAAGCATACTGGTACCCAGTTGAAGCGATGCGCCTAGAACTGGCTGAAGCTGGTCTGCTCAAGGAAAACCCCTGGACAGATGGTTTCATGATCCAGCACTATCATATTTGGCATCACGATGGGCGCCGCGCCCGCCAAGGCTCCTTGATGGGCGGGCCAGACTGGGCACACTGGCACGGTTTCTTCATGCTCCAGCAGAAGATGTACCTCGCCACCGAGATTTATGAAATGCGCATGGAAACAGGTGAAATCGAGACTGCAGCACCTTGGTCTCTTGCTCCCTAAGTACATTCAAGTAAACAAAGTTTAGACAAAAGAAAAACTCCCCGCCCAATTTTAGGCGGGGAGTTTTTCTTTTAGTAAAGATAATCTCGCAATTCTCTGCTGCGCGTGGGATGGCGTAACTTTCGTAAGGCCTTGGCTTCGATCTGGCGGATGCGTTCACGTGTCACGTTAAAGAAACGACTCACTTCTTCCAAAGTATGCTCTTTACCATCATTCAAACCAAAACGGAACTCCAGGACCTGACGCTCGCGTTCAGAAAGCGCTGAGAGCGCATTTTGAACCTGCTCTCGCAACATTTCGCGGGCAGCGGCATCAACAGGGGCAATAGCATCCACGTCCTCAATGAAATCACCCAACTGGCTTGTGTTATCGCCGCCAACTGTAACTTCAAGCGAAATCGGTTCCTCAGCTACCTTTAAAACCTCTTCGATCTTTTTGGAGGCGGCATCCCAATTGACTTGCAAGCTTTCCGGAACTTTAGAATCTTCCTTAAGCGCTCTTTGAATAGACTCGCGTTCTGTGTCTTCAAGGTACTCCGAGTGCAAAGCCAATTCTGCCGAGGAGGGTGTGCGTCCCAGATCCTGCATTAATTGACGTTGAATACGAAAAATACGACTGATCGCTTCGAATAGATGTACCGGGATGCGGATCGTACGTGCCTGCTCAGCTATCGAGCGATTGATCGACTGCCGGATCCACCAGGTTGCGTAGGTGCTGAATTTAAAACCTCGGCGCGGATCAAATTTATTAATCGCACGTAGCAGACCCAAATTCCCCTCCTGGATCAAGTCTAAAAACGAGACCCCGCGTCCCATATAGCGTTTTGCCACGCTCACCACCAGCCGCAGGTTCGAGCGGGCAAGCGCCTGGCTTCCGAGTTCGTTCCGGAAGGAAATCTGGCCCAATTCCAGACGCAGACTATCATCATCCGGCAAATTGCGATAGAGCGTTGGACGCGTCGGGATCTTTTGATGCTTGTCAATATAAGTCAAAAGCCATTCGGCATAGGAAAAGGGCAAAAGATAGAAACAAAGGAATATCTGATAAACCTGATGCGCCAGATTATTCCACTTCTCATCCTTGCCCCAGGTACCGTTATCAAGATAAGCACGTGTATAAGAGGGGACATCCGTCTCCCAACCATGCTGCAGCGATTGGGCTTCAGCCAACATCAACCCCAAGTCTGGCAAATCGGCTTTGATTTTTTTGGCGGCACTTTTCAAATCATGCCAGTAATTTAGCAAATCCCCCACGATCATACGGTAGGTGTTGGTTTCTACAGACATATTCCCCCGTGCAACCTGACAGCGTGACGAGGTTACAAAACGCTGCCCCTCGATCATTGTCGCAAGGCGGAATTCGCTATTTACATCCAGCAATTCCACACGACCGATCTCCCGCAGATAGAGCCGCACGGGGTCATCTGAAACATCACTAGTAGGTGGCGCCTTTGCTTCAGCCGTTTTCTCTTCTTCTTCCAGCTGCGCAAGACTCTTCTCATCCGGCTCCTTCTCATCCATCTCCAAGGACTTTTTCTGCAAACGGCGGAGCAATTTTCTTTCGGCAGGAGAAAGTTCGGTAGTCTCCTCTTCAAGCGATTGTGTTTTGTCTTTTTCTTCTTCAGAACCCATCTTTATTCCAATCGACGAAGGCTTAAACGACGTTGTGCTTCATCCAACGCACGCAGCATACGCGCATGTTGCATGACCAATTCCTGATACTCATCCCCCGTGGCTTCACCACGTTGCTGTGCGTCTTCCTGGAAAAAGCGAAGCTGATTCAGCGCATCATTCAACCCCAAACGGCGTAATTTGATAACGCCACGCAACACTTCTTCCAACAAACGCTCAATAACAGAGCTGAGTTCCTGCGTTGCATCCAGCAGCCCTTTCACCAACCCACCCAATGCATCGGCATGATTGGCTAAAACAAAATCATGTGCATCCAAGGCATCTTGCTCAAGAGATGCAGCGATGGTTTTGAAGAGCGACTGGTTCTCAGTATACCCGAAATCTTCTGCGCTCAAGGCGTTTAGACCCGTTTCCTGTAAGGCACGATCAAGACGATATAGCAAATCAGGCTGACGAAGCAGGATTCCGAGACAATACTCCTCGATCTTTTTAGCGGGATGCGTTGCCGCAACGCCCACGACCTGGGGCTGGGCGATCGTTTTCTGGGCATCTTTTCGGCGAGAAGGTTGTTTCCGTTTTCCTCGCTTCCCGCGCGTTTGCTGCCCGCCGATCAGGGCACGTTCATCCACTTTTAGCATCCGTGCCAACTGCTGCCGGAAAGTCTCCCGCTCAATAGGATTCGGCAGGTCGGCGATGAGGGGCAGAATCTGCGCAGCGATGTCAGTCTTCACTTTCGGATCATCGAGATTGCGTCCCTCGGCAAGAGTTTCCATGACATGCGTGACGATGGGCTTTGCATTTGCGATGATCGCTGCCCATTCATCGGGATCGCGTAAAACGATCTCATCTGGGTCAAGTTCATCGGGCAAGCTGGCAACACGCAGATCTGCCTGCAGGCGGGCTTCATGACGCAGATACCCGCGCGCATCGAATTTCAATTCCCCTTCACGATCCAGCGATTTTCGGGCAGCTTCCAGCCCACGCAAGATGGCTTTTTGCCCCGCCGCATCGGGGTCGAGAGCGAGGACGATATGATTGCCCGGGGTATAGCGTTTGATGATACGCAGTTGATCTTCAGTCAACGCTGTGCCCATCGGCGAGATGACATTCTCGAAGCCCGCCTGATGTGGCGCGATCACGTCCATATAGCCTTCAACGATGACGGCTTGATCGAGGGTACGGACAGCTTTTCGCGCCCGATCCAGCCCATAGAGCATCCGCCCTTTATCGAAGAGAACCGTTTGGGGCGAGTTTAGGTATTTCGGAATTCCGTCGGGGTCCATTGTCCTTGCACCGAAGCCAGCCATTCGTCCGCGCGCGTCACGGATGGGGATCATCAACCGGTCACGGAATCTGTCGTATCGACGTCCCTGATCGTTTTCGGAGAGCATCCCTGCATCCATCAGATCTTTTTCACTATAGCCGCGCCCTGTGAAGTGCTTGAGGACGTTATCCCAACCTTTTGGCGAATATCCGAGCATGAAGGCTTCGATGGTCTCATCATTGAGACCGCGTTTCTCACGCAAATAGGCGAGAGTGTGTGCACCAGCGGGTGTTTTGAGTTGTTGGTGATAGAAGAGGGCAATTTCATCAAGCAGGGTACGCAGATGGTCGGCCGCTTCGCGCTGTTCTTCCTGCTGGGGCGTGTATTGCTTTAGTTCAACACCTGCCCGTTCGGCAAGATAGCGCAGGGCTTCTTTAAAATCCCAGCCTTCTTTTTTCATGACGAATTTGAAGATATCGCCACCCTCATTACACTCGCCGAAACATTTCCAGGTGCCCGTTTCCTGCCAAACGACGAATGCCGGGGTCTTGGTATTGCTATGAAAGGGACAAAAACCAGTGTGGTTCCGTCCCGACCGACGCAGCTTTACGCCACTCTCGGATACAAGGTCGATGATGTCAATTCGGGTTTTGATTTTGTCAATATTGGACATGGCATTGTGAATTATAGACGCTTTTCTTTCAAGGAAGAGACTATTTAAGGAAAGAGCCCGCTTCATATGTGAAGCGGGCTCTTGATTGATAAAACTATCTCTAAAAACCTTCCAAATGACTCAAGTCTGCCAAGCCGTCTGCCAGACTAGCGATCTGGCCAACGAGGGCTAGACGATTCTGCTTGACGGCTTCATCTTCGTCCATGACGAGGACATTATCGAAGAAGTTATTGATGGTGGGGACGAGGCCCTCAACGGTTTTCAGGAAGTCGTCGATGCTGTTGGGCGCGGTGACTTTACCCACAGCAGCGTGAAGTTCTTTCTCGGCACCATCGACGAATTTGCTCTCGTTGATGGAGAACTCTCCACTCTCCACTTTGGCAGAGCGAATGATGCGCACACAGCGTGAGTAGGCCGGGAGCAGATCGTCCCAATCTTCACGTTCAACCCAGGTTTGGAGTTCGGCTACAGCACGTTTGGCACCTGCGGGGTTATCAGATTGGGCGGCGAGGACGGCGTCCACGACGTCGTAGCGGTAGGATTCTTTGAGGGCGACGCTCAGGCGTCCAGCGATGAAGTCGAGCACCTGTGCCTTGGTTTCATCTGAAACGGTGATCGGCTGGAGCTTGGCAGCTTTTCCCACAGCGTTAGCCAAGCTGAAATCAAGGTCGTGTTCGAGGAGCGGAGAAACGACACCGATGGCGGCACGGCGCAGCGCAAAGGGATCTTTTGTCCCGGTCGGCGCTAATCCTGCTGCAAATAATCCAACCAAAGAATCAAGACGATCGGTGAGTGCCAGAGCTACGCCGATCTCACTCTGTGGGACGGTTTTGTATTGTTCGCCGATAGCGGTAGCGACTATGTCGTTTTCACCGGAGCGCTGTGCATACTCACGGCCGATGATGCCTTGCAGGGAGGTCATTTCAGTGACCATCTGGGTGACGAGATCGGCTTTGGCGAGGTAGACGGCGCGGTTGAGCGTGTCTGCATCTACATTGAACTTTTCAGCAATATTGGCGGAGAAGGTCAGCATACGCTCGGATTTATCAAGCATGGAGCCGAGTTCGGTTTGGAAGGTCAGTGCGCTCAGTTCGGGGCGGAAATCTTCGAGGGATTTCTTCACATCTTCGCGGACGAAGAAATTCGCATCCGCAAAACGGGCGTTGATGACATGCTCGTTGCCGACGATGACTTTGTCGAGATGTTCACTATCGCCATTGCGGACGCCGACGAAATTGGGCAATAACTTGCCACTCTTTTCAACCGCAAAGTAACGCTGGTGCTTTTGCATGGTCTTGATGAGCACATCACGCGGGAGCTCGAGATATTCGGCGGGGAATTTGCCGAGGAAGGCGGTCGGTTTTTCGACGAGATGGGTCACTTCGAGAAGTAGGTCTTCATCAAGCAGCACTTCGCCACCCGCGCTTTCTGCGGCAGCCTTGATCTGCGCCAAAACCTGCGCCATGCGCACGCCCTCGTCGAGGACGATCTCCATATTTTCGATCACGTTGAAGTAGGCATCGGCGGAGGGCACTTCGACAGTCGGTGAGCCGTAGGGGCGCAGACCGCGTGTGGTCTTGCCAGCGGTGACGCCTGCATATTCAAAGGGGATGACGGTCTCGCCGAGCATGGCAAGGAGCCAGCGGATGGGGCGGGAAAATGCGACTTTGGATTCGTTCCAGCGCATGGTTTTGACGAAGTGGATTTCCTTCATCAGTTTGGGAAGTGCTTCGAGAAGAACGGAGCCGGACGCTTTTCCGGCTTGCTTCACGACAGCGACAACATACTCGCCTCCATCAATTTCCCGTTTCTCGAGCGAGGCGACATCGACACCTTTACCGCGCGCAAACCCCTCGGCGGCTTTGGTCGGATTGCCCTCAGCGTCGAAGGCTCGAGCGGCAGGCGGTCCCTTGACGAGTTCTTCGAGATCTTCCTGTTTGGGATCAAGATCCTGCACATAAACGGTAGCACGTCGAGGTGTAGCGTGGATCGTGATCTCACCATGTCCGAGACGAAGTTCATCCAGCCAGGCGGGGATGCGATCACGGAGTTGGGCGAGGATAGCTTCCACATCGGAGTGGGGCATTTCTTCGACGCCAATTTCGAGGACGAAGGACGAAGGACGGTTGACCGAGGAGAGTTCTTTTACTTCGGTCTTTTGTCCTCTGTCCTCCGTCTGCATAAGCAAGGGGTATTCCAATCTCTCACGCTGCTCCAAATAGCTTTCCGCCACACGCCGCGCCAACCCACGCATCTTGCGGAAGAAGGCCTGACGCTCGGTGACGCCGACGGCGCCGCGAGTATCGAGAATATTGAAGGTATGCGAGCATTTCAGGACGTAGTCGTGCGCGGGGAGGACGAGACCGGCATCGAGACAGGCGTTGGCTTCGGCTTCAAAGTCGGCGTACATCTGGCGCAGACGGTCGACATCGGCAACTTCAAAATAATATTTGCTGTGTTCGAACTCTTCCTGATGGCGGATCGCGCCGTAGGGGACGGCATCGCTCCAGGGTTCATCCCAGATGGCACCGGCGTTGTTGAGGGCGATCAGGATGCGCTCGAGGCCGTAGGTGATCTCGACCGCAACGGGATCGAGAGCCACGCCGCCGACCTGCTGGAAGTAGGTGAACTGGGTGATCTCCTGCCCGTCCATCCAGACTTCCCAACCCAAGCCCCAGGCAGAGATGGCAGGCTGCGCCCAGTTGTCTTCCACAAAGCGAATGTCGTGCTCGCGCGGGTCGATGCCGATGGCTTTGAGCGAGTCAAGGTAAAGCTGCTGCGGGTCGCCGGGATCGGGTTTCAGGATGACCTGAAATTGGGTGTGCTGCTGGAAGCGGTTTGGGTTCTCACCATAGCGCCCGTCATCGGGACGGACGGAGGGTTCGACATAGGCCACGCTCCATGGCTCGGGACCGAGCACGCGCAGGAAGGTGGCGGGGTTCATTGTCCCCGCCCCAACCTGGGTGTAATAAGGCTGGGCGATGGTGCAGCCATGCCCTGCCCAGAAGTTTTGCAGTTCGAGAATGATGCTTTGGAGGGATTTTTTGGTCATAGAGGTTAGGTATTAGGTAATCAGGGATTAGTTTTTTGTCCACGAAGGGACACGAAGATTCACGAAGTTTTTATGCGGGGGGATTATACCGTAGAAGAATAATCTCCGAAGATGACCTTCGGAGATTAGGGGGCATCAAGGTATTTGAAGTTTAGTACCTGCTGAAATAGAGTCTGGATTGATAATCTCAGGATTTTCCTTCAATATGGAGATAGGATCTACATCTCCAAAAAAGCAAGCTATAGAATAAACAGTCGTTGTTTCGGGAACTGTATATGTAACCGGGTGAGAATTTATAGCGCGGTTAGAAGGGAATGGATTGCCTGTTTGAGGAATCTTCAATGTCATTCCTAGTTCAGGAATGCTTGCCATTCCTGATGAAATACCATTCAAAGAAAGCAGCTCTCCTGGGTCGACATTAAAGCGTCGAGCAATACAGTATGGGTATTCCCCTTTCTTTAAAGTATAGCTTGTGGGAAGAGAGAAAGGTATTGATGTGAAAACAGGTGTATTTGAAGGCTGCACTGGGGATGGCGATATAAAGATGGTTGATGTTGGCGTGGCTGTTACTAGTAGCGCGGGAGTTGTAGAGGCCGTCACCGTTGCGGTCAAAGTCGGAGTGTTTGAAATATCTGCGAAAACCGTTTGAGTAGGCTCTGAAGTAGTATTTCCCCACTTTTCGATTAGGGGGGATCCAATGATTGCTCCGATAATAGTTGCTGCTGCGCCGATGAAGGCAACAATATATTCTGTTTTAATGGTTTTTCTTTTTTCCTTCGGTAAAGAGATTTGTTCTCTAAAATTTGGTTCTTCTACATCGCGCTTATCTTGGTGTTTACCAAATACTCCATATAATTCTGAGAGCAGGCTCTCTACGGCTTCCTGCCAAGTGTCCTCATATTCGAATTCTAAAACTACTGGGTCGGTATTCCACCCACTAATGATTATTCCCTCCGTATTGAAACTCTGAACAACTTCTGAAGCTTTCTTATCAATTTTTCCAGGGAAGACAACAATAGAATACTGATTCGTTATTATTAATTTGTTTTGTTTTCGAGATGGTCTGGCTAGTTTT
Source organism: uncultured Anaerolineaceae bacterium (assembly GCA_964487745.1). Taxonomy (GTDB): domain Bacteria; phylum Chloroflexota; class Anaerolineae; order Anaerolineales; family Villigracilaceae; genus Desulfolinea. The sequence goes on from CAZASG010000001.1 coordinate 61,992, forward strand.
TCAGAGTAAGTAACATCTCTAACAATATTATCTGGATATATATCAAGTTTTTTTGTTCGTATACGATTCTTTGGTTCTATACGTCCCCAGATGTTATCTAAAAAAGAAAAAACACCTTCAATATTCTTAGCTTCTAACTTTACAGTTTGCCTTATGGGTTCACTAGATTTGTTTTCTTCTTCGGCTTGAAACCCATTTGTAACTTCTTTTTTGAGATTTAGATAAGCATTTGTAGTTTGTGCCCGTAAGAGCAACGAACGCAATAGCTTTTCATAACCACCATCTTCAAACAAATCCACCCAATGCCATTTGCGAAGACTTTCAAGATTTTCACATTCTTCTAAACGTGCGGGGATGATAAAAATCTCCCCTTCGGGCATCACATCAGCTTCATCAAGGGCTATTTTGACTTCTTTTTGGCGATAGCCACGTTGGTTAAATTGCTTTGAAAGACAAACGATGACCACGTCCGCTTCACGAACGGCTTTGCGAATTTCGCGTTCCCAATCCTGCCCGGGGATGAGCTTTTCTTTGTCAAGCCACGCATCCACCCCGTCCGCGACGAGGCGGTCGTAGAGGGCGTGGACGGCATCCGCATCTGTGTGGGCGTGAGAGAGGAAGACTTTTAGGGGGCGAGGGTTGGTTTCGGTCATGGTATGTGTCCCGCTGAAATTATACCGTAGCCCCCTCCGCCCTGCGGGCACCTCCCCAAATCATGGATTTGGGGGAGGTATTCTGTCCATCAGGTAAAATCATCAGATGGAAAACACCTACGACATCATTATTATCGGTTCCGGCCCTTCTGGACTCTCAACCGCGCTACACCTCCAACAACTTTCTCCTAAACGTGAACTTTCTATCGTTATCCTGGAAAAAGCTCGCCACCCAAGGCATAAACTCTGCGCAGGTGGAATCCTTGCTGAAGGAGAAGCCATCCTCGCCAAATTGGGATTAGATCTACGCGAAGTTCCCCACGTGGACGTGGACAAAGCCCACTTCGACTACAAGGGACGCGGGCTCAAACTTGGTTGGGGAAAACGCCCCCTTTTCCGCACTGTGCGCCGAAACGAATTTGATGCTTGGCTGGCAGATAAAACCAAAGAACGCGGAATAGAGATAGAAGAGGGAATTACCGTTAAAAAAATAGAGACTTTTGATGACTATGCCCTCGTTCACACCGATCAAGACGAATATCATGCCAAAGTCGTCGTCGGTGCTGATGGCTCGAACAGCATCGTACGTCGCAGTGTGATGGGGAAGGCACGTCCACATGTGGGGCGGGCGTTGGAGGTGATTACCCCAACACATGTCACTACCCTTTCGGGCACTCGTGCGAGGAGGGCAAAGTCCGACGCGGCAGTCTTCAAATTAGCAGAAAGATCGCGTCGCTCCGCTTGCGATGACAACCAAGAATATGCCACCTTCGATTTCCTCCCCGTCCCAAAAGGTATCTCTGGCTACGTCTGGGATTTCCCTGCTCTCGTCGACGGGAAAGAAATGCGCTGCTGGGGAATTTATGATAGCAACACTATTTCCCAATCCAAACGCACGCCCTTACGACAGGTTCTCGCCGAGGAGATGGCAGCCCACGGCCACGATCTTGATGATTACAAACTGGAAGGGCACCCCATCCGCTGGTATGAGCCGAGCAATACACCTGCAATTCCACGCGTGTTGCTCGTCGGCGATGCCCTCGGCGCGGATGCACTACTCGGCGAAGGCATCAGCATCGCATTGGGTTATGGTCGTGTTGGGGCAAAGACAATTCTTAATGCCTTCGAGAAAGATGACTTCAGTTTTCAAGATTACAGAGGGAGATTATTGCGAACTCGGCTGGGCGGGGCTTTATGGCGGCGCACCTTTATCGCCAAGCTATTCTATCGCCTCAAAACCGATTTTCGGCAACGCCTTATCTGGCATTATTTCAAATGGCTGGCGGGATTGCTCGGGCTTTTATTTGTGATCGGTTGGGAGAAGAAGAACAAAACAAGAAATTAAAACTCACCAGCATTTACAAATAAGTATCCTGTTTATTACCCCCTCTGCCCTTCGGGCATCTCCCCCAAATGCAAAAACAGAATTTAGGGGAGAACAGCTTTATTACCGCCCCACTTCGCGAATAAAACGCGGCGAGTTCAAACCGCGCTCCAGCAGGTAGGTGAGATAAAACTGCATCAGGTTTTCCACCTCTGCCCGCACTTTGGGATCAGGATCTGCGCGGTGTGCATCAGCATAGGCACTACGTTGAAAATGACGCAAATATTTTAAGGCTCCTACACTAACGGGACGTACGGCTGGATGCTGGGTTCCGCAATCGGGGCAAAGCACCCCGCCTTCGCTGCCGGAGAAATACTGGTCTTCCGGTTCGATCTTTACACCGCAGCTAATGCAATTCTGTAATTGTGGGCGAAAGCCCAGATAATCGAGCAAGCGCATCTCATAATAACGCACAACCAACCAATGATCGTCACCGCGCGCGAGGCGATGAAGGCTATCCGTCAATAAACGAAAAATGGCAGAATTGGCTTCTTCTTCATCGTAGGAGAAGCGATGTAGCAACTCAACTATGTAGGCTGCCTGCCCTGTCAGGGTGAGGTTTTCGCGTAGGGGCAGAAAGGCTTCAATTGTTTCAACTTGGGTAATGATAAAGGGACCACGCGCGCGCGCCAATTGCAAGGTGACGTGGGTAAATGGCTGAAGATGCCCCCCTTTGCGCGAGCGGGTCTTACGAGCGCCCTTCACAACCGCACGTAATTTGCCACGTTGACGGGTATAGAGAGTCACGAGACGATCGGCCTCACCCCAATCACGATGATCGAGAACAACAGCTTCAGCACGGAATGAGCGGGGAGTTTTCATAATAATTTGCAGGGGCAGAATATATTGTGCCCTTACGTTTTTTATGTCAAATGTTCAGGGCCAAATGCACCTGGCAACAATTCGCGGACAGTGGTCTCCTGCACCAAATTTCCGTTGCCATCAGCGATCAGGACGATGATGTCGAGCCCAAATTCTGCCAGGACCTGGCGGCATGAGCCGCATGGAAAACCGCCATTATCGGTAACGACCGAGATGACGTCGAATTCGTGTTCGCCTTCAGAGACGGCTTTGAAAAGCGCGACACGCTCGGCACACATTGTGACGGGATAGGCTGCGTTCTCTACATTTACGCCTGTGTAGATCTTTCCACTTTTGCCGCGCAGAGCTGCCCCAACCTGATAATTGGAATAAGGCACATATGCACGTCGGCGGGCTTCATTACCCAGATCGATCAGGGCTTGACGAATCTCACTCGTCAGTTCGCTCATCGGTTTTCTCCTCTGCGGGGGTTTCAGATGCATTTCGGGCACGGACACGACGGATTCGTCTGCCGGACACCTGTTCAATGGTCAGTAGCAAGCCGTTTACACGGATGCTTTCGCCGCCCTGGGGCACACGTCCCAGTTGCTCGTAGAGAAATCCCGCCAGTGTATCTGCCTCGCCTTCAGGGAGGGTCACACCAGTCACATCCGCAAAATCGTCTACGTCGATCAAACCCTGAAAGATATATTCGTTCTCACTGACTTCTTTATAGGGTGCTTCTTCACGTTCGTCATATTCATCCTGAATTTCGCCGATGATCTCTTCGATGATGTCTTCGAGCGTGACAACACCGGAAACGCCGCCGTATTCATCGACAACTATTGCCATATGGAAGCGTTTTTCCTGCATTTCGGCAAGCAGATCGTCGGCTTTTTTGGTTTCTGGAATGAAATAAGGTTCGCGCAAGAGATCACGCAATTGGATCTCGCCATCTGACTTACCCAATGTACTCAACAGGTCTTTGGCATAGAGCAAGCCAAGGATGTTATCTATGGTTTCTTTGTAAACGGGTACGCGCGAATAGCCAGAATCGAGAAAAGCCTGAACGGCTGATGAGAGTGTAGTGTCATCTTCATCGAAGGCAAGAACGTCGATACGCGGCACCATGATCTCACGCGCCATTGTTTCGCCAAATTGGAAGATCTCATAGATCATGCGACGTTCTTCACGCTCGAGGCTGCCGCTTCCTTCGTCAGCTTCGACCCAGACCTTGAGTTCGTCTTCGGTCATTTGCGCCATCGTTCCCTTGGAAACACGCTGCGGATCAAGCAAAAGCAGTGGCAAAAGCACAAAAGGGGTAAAAATAAATACCAGTAAATTCGCAAAAGAAGACAGGCGCAAAGCCCATTCTTCAGCATTTGCCAATGCATTTGATTCGACCGTGAATTCGATCAGCAACAGGATGATCGTGAGAGCGCTCAAACCAATGACCTGAACAAGCCACGGGCGCGGGGAAGAGAGCGTCCAGTTTTGCAGGAGCAAAAAGGCAATAATGGCAATGCCAAAACGCATCAGCGTTTGGCTTAAACGCAACACCGCCACAAGGCGCGAACTTTCGTGCAAGGCAATTGCCCGTTTTGCGCTGGCAGGTTTTTCTTCCTTCAATGCGACGAGCTTTAATGTGCGTGCATTCGATAAACTAACACGCGTCGCAGCGATCATTAAGTCTAGAATTATCAGCAGGGCAATAATCAACAAGCCCCATTCGGTTTCTATCACGTCTCGTTCCTTATTCTTCTAATTTCCTTATCGCCCGCGCCGGCATCCCGACCACGAGCGTATCTTCCTTTACATTTTTCGTCACCACCGAGCCTGCGCCAGTGCGCGCACGGTCGCCGAGCTCCAGCGGGGCAACGAGCATGGTATCACTACCTATAAACACATCTTTACCGATTTTGGTGTGATGCTTATTCTCACCATCGTAATTGCAGGTGATCGTCCCTGCGCCAATATTTGAATCCGCACCAATATCAGCATTCCCGATATACGAGAAATGCCCCATCTTTACTCCTTCGCGCAGCACAGAATCTTTCACTTCGCCAAAGTTACCCATATGGACACCCTTCGAAAGATAGGCACCCTTTCGCAATCGGGCAAAAGGCCCCATATCCACATCATCTTCGAGGGTGGCTTTCTCAAGCACAGATGACAAAATCTCACAGCGATCGCCAATGATGCAATCGGTGATGATCGTATTTGGACCAATTTCACAACCCTTGCCGATCTTCGTTTCGCCACGCAGGAATGTGTTGGGCTGAATGACGGTATCCTGCCCAATCTCTACATCCATACCGATATAAGTGGATGCGGGATCAATAAAGGTGACGCCGTTCAACATATGTGAACGATTCACACGTGCCCTCATGCCTGCTTCCGCTTCAGAAAGGTGGATTCGGGTATTCACACCGATGGCTTCGACCGCATCGTCAAGGACAATCGCCTCCACGCGCATCCCGGCCTCGACCGCCAAACCAACCGTATCCGTCAGGTAATACTCGCCCTTCGCCGAAAGCGGGATATTTGAGAGCGCGTCCCAGAGCCAGTCAGCGTCGAAGCAATACGCGCCCACATTCAGCTCTTTGATGGCTTTCTGTTCGTCGGTCGCGTCCGCCTCTTCGACGATGGCACGCACGCCGCCGTCATCACCACGAACAATGCGACCAAATCCGCGCGGATCGTCGTCCATGACCGTCAACATGCTCATGGGACCGCTATTCGCCTTTTGGGTTTCGACCAACTTCGAGAGGCTTTCCCCCGTCAACAGGGGCATATCGGATTGGCTGACAAGTACAAGATCGGTATTCCCTTTGAGTGTAGATTCTGCCTGTTGAACCGCGTGTCCCGTTCCCAATCGCTCTGCCTGCACCACAAAGCGGGCAGCATCTCCGATCGCTTCACGGACACCATCCGCGCCATGTCCAACGATCATCACAGGCGTCTCTTTGCTAACTACTCGGGCAGCTTGCAGGGCGTGCCAGACCATCGGCTTGCCAGATATGGGATGCAAAACTTTTGGCAGGTCAGATTTCATGCGGGTTCCTTGTCCCGCTGCGAGAATAACGGATGTGATTTTCATATTTATTCCTTCAACAATAATTTCTTTCTCTCAAACAAGAACAAAAAAAGACAAGCCTCGCATCCAAAAGGACGGCGGTGAGCTTGCCTGGGGTAGAGAAAAAGTCCCGCCTGGGCGGGGTCAGTTGTATCCATAAAAAAGTTGCAGGGGCACCTGGATTCGAACCAAGATCAACGGCTTCAAAGGCCGGTGTGCTAACCGTTGCACCATGCCCCTATGCTGCTCTTTTGAGCGGGCGAAATTGTATCATAGGGAGAGCCTTTACGCAAAGCCTCAGTCGTTATTTTCGGGGGTCAACCCTAGCTGACGCGCCTGGTCGTAGGAGAGTTTATCAGCGTCAACCTGAGGAGCACCATGATTATCAACCGCATCTTCCCAGAAGGATTCGATCTCTGAAGTTTCTATCTTCTTTTTCTGTTTGAAGAGTGCTTCCAGTTCTTCTGGTGAAACCTCATCTTCAACGAGTTCTTCAGGAACATCCTTGCTCTCAACATATTCGCCCGTTTCTTCTGTGACTAGACGGGTCACACCCATCTGGTTGAGAACGTGTTCCACTTCGCTTTTCAGGATCATCATTGCGTCAGTAATATCGAGCACTTTTTTGCGGTCAGCGATACGCTCGCCAGCGACGATCAATGCATGAGTGTTGTTGACCGGCACAAGCAAGACATCCTGATCTCCACCGGGGAAGATGTGATAGCTGAGGGGTGTTTCCTGATGAATATAGCCGGAGACTTTACGCCCGGCACGGTAGATACCCATCAAACCAGCCAAAAGCGAGGCTTCGACAGTGCTATCCTGAAATGCACCTGCCTTTGCCAGCACATGTCCCATATCAGAAAGCAGGACGATGACTTGTGCACCCATATTCTGGCGGAACTTCGCCAAAAGCCCAGACATGGTTTTGTGGGCTTCGGCTTCATCATCCAATTCATCAGGGAGAACGGTGCGTTCAAGCCCAAGACATCGCTCAACAGCGTCGAGGAAATCCGTTAGAGAAATGGGTTTCTCGAAAAAGGCAAAGGCACCCGCATCCAATAATTGCTGGCGTTCTTTGCGATTCTTTGTTCCTGAGATCAGAATGATCTGCGCATCTTCATTGCGTTTTTTAACTTTTTCGAGCAATTCCAAGCCGGTCATGCCCGGCAGGAGGTAGTCGATCACGAAAAGATCAATTTCCTTGCCGGAGGCTTCGAGAAAAGCTTCTTCCCCCGAGGGGGCTTCCAAAATCTCAAACTCATGAGGCAGCGATTCCAAAGCTGACTGCATGAGGCGGATCACATCCCGATGATCGTCAATGAGTAAAACGCGATGAGTCATAAAAATAGTCCTTAAAAACGAATAAAAAGATTATAGCAAAAAATATACACTCCTGACTTTCAATTTCTTTATAAATCATAAGAAAAGTGCCCCCTTCTTTCAGCAGGGGCACTTTATAGTTATTCCTGTATCACAAATACTTCACCTTCGCTGGTTCCCTGCACATCGGGGAAGAAGGACTGCCAGGCATGGGCAGGCAAGACGCGATACTCACCCGTCTGCAAGGGGATCAGGGTGTAGCTGAGTACATAGGTCCCGGCGGGGAGATAATCTGCCGACCACTCGATATGCTCATCACCGATCTGCGGGGCGCGGAAGTACCACCACGCCCAACCATTGCTGAAGGGATTATCGGGGTCGTAGAGCTCAACACGGTCTGCATCGTAGGCTTGCTCGGATGTCTTCAAATTCTGGTTGAGTATCTCCGTCCCGGCAGGGATAGCGTCTTCGATCATCACAAAGTAGCTGTCTTCAGGGATGGTCAATGTTACTTGCGTCCTGATCTTCATGCCGTTGGTCAACTGAACACCGTTCAACGGGGTGCAATCTTTCTCGCAGGCGGCATCATAATAGGCGCGGGCAATTTCCATGCCCTGATTGATGGCAGGCGCAGTCTCGGCAGCTCGATCCACAAGCAGGGCAGCGCGATAATAGAGACGCCCCACCCCTTCGCCGCGTGTGATATCCAAGGCATTCGGCAGGGAGAGTTGCATTCCATCAAGGGTGGCTGTTGCGGTGACGGGGTTGAGGGCGTTCGCCAATTCATCGGCAAGGAAATTGCCATTCAAACGGGCAGAGTAGGCAAAACTGGCGTTCAATTCGCTGCCCTGTTTCGCCACTTCGGTCAATGCCAAGAGTGACCAAGCATTTTCATAGGTCGAGCTCCAGTAACCATAAACATTGCGGTGCGCCACTAGATAACGAACAGCATCCTGTAAAAGCGGGCTGGCGGCATCAAATTGCGCGAGGGCGTAGATCGCAGTCGCAGTGGTGTAGGTGGGCGTGCCCGGGTTTCGCCAGGTAGAGCTATCGCTATCCCAATTTGCGCCGCTCGCGCTTCGTCGGGCAGATGTCTCGAGGTTGGCAAGCAAGCTCTGGGCACGGGCGTCGCCGGGCGTGCGGGATTCGAGAGTCAACGCCAGCAAGGCTTGCGCCCAGGGGCTAAGTCCATCCCGCCACAAGTCCAGCTGGTCCACAGCAACCGCATCCGCGCCACCAGTCATCTGCATCACGAATTGGATGAAAGCTAAACGATCCTTCTCCCAAGTCTCCGGGCTGGCAAGGCTCAGGTATTTGAGCGAAGCCGTATGCAAGTATTCGCGCGCGTTGGCGAAAACCGTTTCGTCAATATAAACCCCGGCTTCGTTCGCGCGCCAGAGCCCAAAAACGATATAGGCGCTCAGGTAGGAATCTTCGTGGGTTCCACCGCCGCCACGTGCAGGCGCACCAAGCAGCCCGCCGTAACTTTCGCTGGCAGTGGTGCCGTACCAACCCCAGCCATAATTTTCAGACTGGCGTGAGAGCAGGCGGTTGACACCGATATTCAGCGATTCTTCAAGACGTGCCTTGAGTTCTGGCTCATCCAGACCGGCCGCCTGCAGGGCTTGATAGGCTTCGATATTCGGTAACAGATAGGACAGGATAGCTTCGTTACTGGCGTGGACGGGCGGCTCAGGGATGGCCTCGAGCCCGTCGAGGATAGCTGCCGCCAGCGAAGGCGACAACTCGACATCCAGCTTGCCACCGCTGGGGACAAAACTGCGCGGTAAGGAAATGGCTTCCGTTTTCGTACCTGCCGACTCGAGGACGCCCGCCGTAACAAAGGATTGCGGCGAGGTATAGTGCAGGATGGGGAGCGTGCCCCAGGTGGGGCGTGTTAGATCATGATATTCGCCGAATTGTGAGTCAAAGAGCAGTTCGGCGCCTTCGGCATCCTGGGCAGTACCCCACCAAGTCACTTCGGCGCGGCCGTTCGCGGGGAGCGTAATTTGCTGCTCGATGGCGTTCGGGTCGTCGAGCAAGAAGCCAATGGCTTGGAGAGTCACATGTCCGCTGAGTTCCTGCGACGTATTATTGTGAACAATGGCAGAGATTTGAACATGATCGCCGACGACCATGAAACGCGGCGTGACGGGTCGGATGAGCACGTCTTTAGTGCTAACGACTTGCATCTCGGCACTGCCAACGCGGGTATCGGTTGTCAGCCCGCGCAGATCGACCTGCCAGGTGGTGAGATTATCAGGCAAAATAACACTGACCTGCGCCTGCCCATTCGCATCGGTAACGATCTCGGCGTTCCAGTAGGCGGTATCGGGGAAGTTTTCGCGGACGACCGAAATCGCGCCACCACCGCCACCACCGCCCATGCCTCCGGGACCCCCATCGAGGAAGACGCCATAGACGCTGTCACCTGCCAGTGAAAGGGTAGTACGAACGCCGATACGCGCATCGCCATAGAAGGCTTCGTCAATGGGGTCGGTGTTGGGGTCTGCCAACGCGAGGGCTGCCAGGTCGATGACTGCCAATGAAAATTCGCCCTGTACGGGCACACCCTGCGCATCGCTGACCTGGATTCCAAAGGTGACTTCGCCGCCTGGTTCAGAGCGAGTCGGTTCAGAAGTCAGGTTGATATTCAATATCTGCGCAGCGGGGTTGACCGGCAACTCAGCATAACCGACACGGAATTCATTCCCTGCCAGCAGGACCGCCGAGAAGTAGACGGTCGGGGCATCGGCGTTGCTAAGGGGTAGCGAATAGGTCGAGCCGCCGGGGTCAATCACCATGATCTCGGCTTTGTGGACGGTGCCACGCTCGACGGTAACGAGGGCGTAGGTCTGTTCTTCGAGCGGGTTGGGGATGAATATCTGGGCTACATCACCCGATTGATAGGAATCACGATCTGCTGTCAGGCGGACGTGGTTCTTTGGCAAACGGGGCCAGACGGCGCGTTCTGCACCCGTCACCCAGAGCAGCACCTGTGTGGAGGCGTCGCCACCGCTCACTTCGAGCATATAGGTTCCGGGCGTGGGCGGCGTAAAGGAGAGACGGGCTGCGCCGTCGCTGCCGGTCACGAAGTCCACATCGCTAACTGGGGTATAGGTGGGCACATAGATCGGATAGCCGTAAGGTTCAGCAGGATCCTGTCGTTCCCAGGTCACCTGTTTGAAATCGGCGTGCAAGTTCCGGTCTGCGGACGGATCGCTCTTCCAGTCTACGGTCAGGATATCGAATCCCATTTCGGTCTCTTCGCGTCCCACCCACAGATCAGGGCGTACGCCGATATAAAAATCTTCGGGGTGAACGATGAGGCTCTCGCGAGCACTGATCTGCTGTCCGCTTTCATCCTGAGCAGTGATCTCGAGGGTCAATTCACGGATGCCTTCAGAGAGGTCAAGGTCGGAGAGCACGATGGAGAGAGTTCCATCGGGGCGAGTCTTTTCTTCGCCGGAAGCGATCGCGCCGCCGTAATAACTGTAATCGGCATAGGAACCGCTCATCCAGCCCAGGTTGACATCGCCAACACGATAGCCAGGCAAGCGGAAATAACCGCTGTCATCGTAAAGCGTCCACGAGATGGGCAGATCGCCTGCCGGAGCATCGAAATAATATTGGGCAGAAACTTCCGCGCCAAAGGGATCGCCACGCCGGAGCGAATCACCGCCCGTCGCAATAGAGAGATTGATCTCCGGTTTGCGATATTCGGCAACCTGGAAGGAAGTGGAGAACTCAATATCCTCGTTGAAGAAGCGATAATATCCCGAGATCGCATCTTCGGGGAGGGTAAAGGAACCATGCGCCGTACCATAAGCGGAGATGGTGGGGTTGAGGCTCTGAATATTCTCCCCCCAGGCATCCGAAATGGTCAGCGGCAATGAAGTGAGTGTTGTCAGTTCGTAGCGCCCATCATAGCCTTCTCGCACCACCGCGCGGAAGTAAACCGTCTGCCCCGGGCGGTAGATCGGACGATCTGTGTAGAGATAAACTTCGGTATGCGGCGGACGGCGATCCATCGAAAGCCCGAAACGATACGGGGTGATATCGTCGCCCCACATGGAGGCGCTAAAGCCAAAGAGATCATCGCCGGGCTGTCCGACCATCGCGTAGAAATTCTGATAGGTATCTTCCTGCGCAGGGATCTCGCCGCGCCACATCCCGTTGACATCGGTTTGCCCGCTGGCGAGAAGAACACCGGCTTCATCGTAAACGGATACCGTTTCACCCACCAAAGGCATCCCCGTCCGCTGATCGGTCGCCCAGGCGAGGGCATCCGTCGCACCAAATTTGAAAACGAGATTGACATTGCTCGAAACGATAAAGGCAGGCGCTTTGCCACCATCATCGCCTTCTTTCCAGACGCGCAAGAAGTAGAAACCGGGCGTCAGCTTTTCATCGGCATTCGCCAGCGGAATGGCTGTCGTCTCGCTCTGGTGGTTGAGGCTGTTCAGTGGCTGCCGCCACGAATCGACAGAGGCAGGCAGGTAGGCTTCTCGAATTGCATATCCATTCGAACCAAAGAGTTGGAAAATATCATCCAACGCAACCGCGCCGAGGCTCACATCCGCGCGGGGAACGTTGACCGATTGCACGTAAAAAGCAGGTTGCTCTGCTGCTGTGTAATAAAGAGTGGTGCCCGTGTAAGAGAAATAGATCTTCGGCTCAGGAGGCTCCTGTGCGAAGACCAACTCATAAGGATTGCCGAGTTTTCCATCCCACTCATCATAGAGTTCGCCGGAAACAGTCAGCGTATAGGTCTTGGTCGCATCAAAATCTCCGCTAAAGTGGATCGTGCTGCTATAGGCATTCGCCTGGAAATTCTCTACCGCTGGGCTGATGGAAAGATAATCTTCCGCGTCAATATCATCTGCAATATCTGAGGAAAAATGCAAATAGGCATCCCCCCACTGATTAGCCAAGCCACCCTGTTCAGGATCAGTCGATGTAACGGAGAAATTCAACGCAGAAACCAGCTCCACATCCCAATCTTCGCCGAGGGGCGTACCACCCACAGCCTGCGTTGCCCCGTTCAGACGCATCCAATAGCTGCGTTCGCGCGCCAAAAGAGCGTTGGGTGTGAAGGTCACCGAGCGAGAATCATCCGCCCACTCAAAGCTGCCCTGTAAGGTCTCATCCGCGCTCTGGAAGGCAAAATTGCTCTCAAGGCTGGCTTTGTCCATCGGCTGGTTAAAGGTCAAGGTCAAATCCAGGTCGAGGGGCAGCGGCAGCTCGGTCGAGGGAAATATCTCTAATAAGCGCGGTTTCGCCGTCGTGAAAGACCAGGCGGTAGATGTGCCATCGTCCTGAGCAAGCGTGGTCCCCGCTACGCTGATCAGGTCAGGGTTGAGCAACGCATGATAGGTCTCGCCGCCCGAAAAGGCTGGTTCGGGATAAAAAATATAAGTGCTTGTATTCAACCATTCCCCGCTTCCCTGCGCGGCGGGCTGGATGCTGAAAGCAGCGGGCATCGAGGCAGGGTCAGCGCCCAACGCCACCACCGGCTGATCGAAAGTGACGGCGACGGCTGCGTCCACACTGATATCCACGTTGCCATCAGTCGGCAAAAACTGGACGGGATGCAGGGCATCTGCCACGTAATAGGTGTATTCTGCGGATTCAGGAAATACTCCCCCATTGGAGGAACGTGCGCTCGTATTCACACCCAGCTTCAGGCTTGCTCCCGCTTCCAAAGGTTGATCTGGCGTGAACATGAGGGTGGCATCGTCCGCCCAGACAAATTCACCACCCACAGCGGGATCGGCGCTCCAGGCAGATTCCACTGACACCCGATCCATGGGTTGGTTGAAGTAGAAGGTGATCGCTTCCTGCACACCGATCTGGCTGCCAGCCAATGGAACCGTTTCCACAACGGCGGGCGCAAAGGTCTGCTGAAGCGCGGTCGGTGTGGCGGCAGGTTGTTGGGGTTCAGTTGATGTACTCGGCATCGAGCAAGCCGAAAACAAGAGCGAAACGACGATCAAGACAAATAAGCTTTTATATATGGAACGAGGGAATGAACGCATAATAGCCTCACAATAGTTTTATGAATAAAGCGTCCTTTTGATTATACTCCGTGCAATAACGCTCAATCCAAAAGTAGGAGAAATCTACCCCCACATCAAAATTGAGGAATTTGACATGTGCTTTTAAATCATATACACTGTTTGCATGTCTTCAAATTTTTCATCCAAAGGCTTGAATACTTTTGACTTGTTGGGAGACCTAACCCCGCAGGAACGAACGCTAACGCGCATCTTGTTACGTCAATCAGAGATGACAGAAAAAGCGCTCTACAGTGAAATTATGGAACTGTCTGAAAGTAAACAGATGAGCAAAACAGAAATGAAAAAAGCGCTAGATGCTCTAATAGAAAAAAAGTGGGTTCATAAAGTCAGAGCAAACTGGAAAACGGTTTATACGATCAGGCAACAAAAGCACCGCTAAAGTAAATAAAAAGGTCTGCTGTGAAAGCAGACCTTTTTATTTACTTTTTTTGGGGGGGCGGGGGGAATTTTATTCTTCCTCGCCATCCTTGAAACGTTTGCGCATTGACTGTACTTTGCCCTGAAGTTCCTGGAAGAAATCGCTTTCAACGATCTGCTTCACTTCATCCTGGCGTTTGGTGTTATCAACGATGATCTCCAATTGTTTCACTCGTTTACGCAGGGTTTCTTCACGTTTCTGCACTTTACCGACCATGACTTCGAAAACACTCGATAATTTGTCGATCTCGTCGATATAACGACCTTGTGTCGTCAGGGAAGAAATATCTTCACCGTAATTACCTTCACCGATCTGTTCTGCGATCTCTGTTAGGTTCAATAAAGGTCTTGTGATTACACCCGATGTAATGAAGACCAAAATCGTGATCAGAATATAGCTGGAAACAAAGGCGATGGCACCAGAGTTCAAAATCCCACGGCGAACCTCGCCTACGTAGTCAGCTGAAATGTCAACGCCTATGGCGCCGATATTATTCCCAGCCGCATCGGTAAGGGGCATATAGGTTGTGATCCAGTTGCCGAAAGCCTGGTCATCATACTCTTCCCAAGCATCTATACGCTCGGTCAAACCGTCGTAGATGCGGGAGCCGGTGGATGTATAGCGCTGGCAAAAACGGAACCCGCCGCGCGGTTCACGGAAGACACCTGTGCTGCCAACAGCAATGATCTCGCCTTCTTCAATGCCATCAACGTAGGTATACATTCGTGTTGTTGGGGCAACGGTCTGGACAGTGCGCAGCCAGTTTACATGCTCCCAATACAACTCGTTCTCTGGGTAATAACCATTTTCCGGATCATCTAATTCCGGAATACAGCGTGGATCATTCGCCTGCTCTTCTTCCAAAAGCCGCAGGAACCCTTCTGTATCCATGCCTGTTGCCGCGGCTTCGATAGTTTCGATCAGATCAGTTGTGATCGTTGTGAAAACTCGCGCACTGGTGTAGTTGTAAAACCAGATATAAGACCCGATGAAAACTGGGGTAAAGACAAAGATGAATGCCAGCCAGATCTTAACTTTCAGGCTGAAAAACCGTTTTTCCTTTTTCTTCTCTGCCATAATTATCTCCTGATAAGCTTCTGTTATTTTTCTTCTAGTTCACTTGAATAGATTCTAATGCTAATTGTACTTCAGGGTGGTCTTCTGCCAAACCATAATGATCGACCAGAAACGCCATTGTAAAATCCATGATCCGCTTTTTAGTATACACGATGGCAAGAGCGGGGTTTGCTAAAAAGCCAAGGGACATATGCGAAAATTCGACCTGGTCGGTATTATCTTCCGGGGAACCAAAAATTGGTTCCTTATACTTTACCGGCAATTTGATTATGCCATTGCGGATGTAATGTTCCATCAGCCGATCTGATTCCACTTCGTTGATCATGCCGAGGGTCGGGGGCGTCCCGGGGTCATTTCCATCAGCGATGATCTGATCAAGACAATGGTAGATGATGAAGCGCGCCAAACGCTGACCATCCACTGTCACTTTCCGAAACTCCGGATAGACTGCCAAAGCTTGAGCAATACCGCATTGACGAGCCGGGATATAGCGAAATATCCGCAAGCCCGCTGGTTGACCATCAACTTCGATCAGCCAGTAATGAACTATATGTCCGCGTTCATTTTTCTGCGGGTGTTCAACTCGTGCGCGCATGCGTGGAAGATAATGCGCATACTGAGGAAAAAGTGCTGCGTACATTTTCAGGAGTGCTTCAATACGCTCCTGATCATTTGATCCCAGCAACTCATGGATCGTGACTGAATCTTGTTCTAAAACAATTTCAGCTGTCATTGATTGCCCCATCCTATTCATCAAAATTGAGTTTATCCAAAACACTGGCTCCACGGGTTCGGCGTTTTAGTTGCCAGTTCATCATGCTTTGGTCATATGTTTTACGAACACGCAATGCAGTAAAAATGGATATTGCGGCGACAAAGATACCGAAGCCCAGATAAATACTCGTATAAGTTTCACGCGGTACCGCCAGATAGATACCCAAAGAGACGATCGCGAATGTGACCAAGCTTCCGATAATCGTGCCGAGAGAAGGCAGATAACTATCGATGAACATACTGACACGACCGCGACGTTCATTGGGTACCAATGCTTGAAGTGCTTTTCGGGAAGAAACATCTACCGTATCATAAGAAATGCGAGAGACAGCTTGAGCTGTCCCGCTCCCCAAATATCCAGGAACGAAGAAATTGACGATCGTGCTAATGAACATTACAACTGGCTGGATCAGGAAGCTATTTTTGAGGTCGAGCTTTTGGATGATGCGATTGGCATAACTTTGAATAACAATAGAGCCAATGGCGATCATCAGACTATATTGAGCATAGAATGATTGAAAGCCATCTCCCAGATCCATTTTTGCGTCAGAGAGAACACTGTAGAGCAAAATGGTCATAACAATACCTGTGGCAAGCATCCCTGCTGTGAGATACGCGAATGAAGGTACTGTTTTGATAAAAGTCCAACCCTCAGTGAGGGCTTCTTTCATGGTGACACTTTTGCTTCTGCTTTGTAAAAATTTCAATCCCTTTAGATTTCTTGAAGCCAATATAAATGCTAGAAAGAAAATTGAGGCATTGAAGTAGAGCAGTTTAATTGGACCAAAGCTGACACGCGCATCAAGTGCGGCAACACCTAGTCCGAAGATCATCCCCACGAAAGCAAAATTTGCAATAATTGGCTGTAAACGACGCCCCTGGGCAGGTTCAAAAACATCGTTCCCTAAAATCCAAAAAACTATGGGAAAAAATCGCCATTGCTGATCGTTCATCAGATAGATCAAAGAGTAACTGATCTTCAAAGGGAAATTGTCAAACATGAATGTGAGTGGCAAAAGAAGATACAGTCCTGTAAAGGCCAGTAACACGCCACCGAATAATTTAATCCGGTTATAGCGATCAATTATTAATGATTGAATCCCAGTTGCAAGGATAAGCAAGACCATATCGACAGCCCAAACCAATAAAATATATTGGTCCTTGACTTCCCTGAGAAAACCACTAACAGAAACGACTTTTACAATTCCCATTGCGGCATAGTTAACAAAGAGAATCGCTCCCAGTGTTAGCACTATTTTTAGTTCTGCGGGTTTCACGCGAAATATTTTCTGCAAAAAGCTATTCATATTCACCCATCACCTAATAGAAAATAAAAATAAATGCCTGGGGAAAACCCCAAGCATTTATTGAAGATCAAAGTGCTTGTTCTATCATCACCCTTGAAGACGTGCGGCAACATCTTGCAAACCGCGAGTGATCTCATGATCAGGGAAACGCAGAGAGAAGATATCTGAACTTGCTAATGCCATCATTTCGTCGGAGTGTGGCAAGATAGCTGCAACGGGACACTCATAAGTTTGTTCAGCGCGAGCACGTGTATCGTCAAAGTCGAATACATCCGGTATCTTGTTGATGATAAGCAACAACTCGGGGACATCCAATTTGCGAGCCACATCTACTGTTACTGCCGTCCCCTGATAGTCCTGTTGATCCGGGCGCATGATGAGAAGTAAGGCATCGGAGATCGCAATAGAAAGCAGCGTTTCTTCGTTCAAGCCGGGGTGAGTATCAACGACGAGAAAGTCTAACTTGAGTTCTTTGAGCAGGCTACGGAAACCATCGTTCAACAAACCCACATCATATCCTTCACGCAAGACACGTACAATCTCGCCCGGCTTGATACTGGATGGGATCAGGAATATCTGCCCCTTAATATCAGCCCCAATCCGGCCACTTACATCATGAGCTGTATCCTTGATCTCACATTTGCCCCAAAGATAATCGTTCAAGGAATGAACCATTTCAGATTCATCCAAATTAAAAAGAACGTGAATACCCGGCGATTGAATGTCTGTATCTACAACGCCAACACGAAATCCCTGCTGTGCAAGCAAGGCTGAAATATTTGCGGTTGTATTCGATTTGCCTGTTCCACCGCGAAAGGAATGAACTGAAACGATCTTTGGCATATGATTCTCCTGCAAGATGAATTCGATAAGGAGCAAGTTCTTCTTGAAATTTTGAGATTGAAAAGATTATACTGATATTGATTCGATGAGTCAAACTACCATAAAACACACCATAATTATGATAAACTATTTTCAGACCTTTTTTGACCAAATAATAAAACCCCACGACCCTTTTTCCTTGATTAGCACAACTAAATAAATAGAACACGAAAAAAATGCTGAATTACGAAGCTTACGACGATAAGCATCTCATCCAACTCATGCAAAGTGGCGATCAAGAATCTTTTAATACGCTATATGATCGGTATTTTTCGGTCGTTTATAAACGAGTTAGATATACGATCCCTGATACTGATGTCGATGATGTTACTCAGGAAGTTTTTATTGCTGTTTTAAAATCATTACCTAAATTTGAAGGGCGCTCTCAATTCAGCACATGGCTCAGAACCTTAATAAACCGCCAAGTTGCCAATTATTATCGTCAGCGCGAAAGAAAGATCAAGGAAAGTTCTATCAAGGAATTTGATCAATTTTCGGAACCCCACTATGCCGGTGATAGTAAGCATGATGATCGTATTGCAATGCGCAAGGCACTCAAGCAATTGCCACCCCACTACAGGGAAGTTATCCTTCTGCGTTTTGCAGAAGGATTAAGCTTCAAGGAAGTGTCCAGTGTATTGGGGCAAAACCCCGAGGCGGTTAAGTCTCTCTTTCGTCGAGCTATTGCTGCTCTTCGCAATAATTTAAAAAACAACCATGACGCGTAAAAACGAATCTCATCCATCTGACGAAAAGATTGCTTCCATTGCAGAACAGATTGCCAATGGCAATTTGGATGGAATCACCAGTGATGATGCAGAAATCCGTGCAATGAGCGAAACAATGCTTGCTCTACATACCGCTTTTACCGATGACGAGGAAGAAGCTGCAAAAAAACGCATTCGCAGCAAGCTGCGAAAAAGCTGGATGGAAATTCAAACAGAAGAGAACCACAAAAGAACAAAAAAGTCTTCTTTCTTCCATAATTTCCGATGGCAGCCTCAACGCCAAATTGGCTTGGCAATCGCCTTCGCAATGGTTTTTCTCTTCTTGGTTCTTGCACCAACTTTTCTAACAATGGTACCTGGCATTGCAGGCAGTGCAGGAGCCATCACAACACAAAGGTTCACATTTCTTATTTTGGGCATCATTTTTGCGATAGCACTCATTTGGGGGCTAAGAAACAAAAAATAGCTAACCAACTCCACACCGGTCATATTTTAAAGGAGACACAAA
This sequence comes from uncultured Anaerolineaceae bacterium, assembly GCA_964487745.1. Lineage (GTDB taxonomy): Bacteria > Chloroflexota > Anaerolineae > Anaerolineales > Villigracilaceae > Desulfolinea. The sequence goes on from CAZASG010000001.1 coordinate 81,003, forward strand.
ACTATGGAAATATTTTTGACCTAGCACAAAACCAACCCTACTATTGCATTTTTTTATCAAAAAAGGAGGCACGAACATGAAATCTCTAAAAAAGAAATCGACACGGAGAAGAATAATTTTTATAATTATTGCTCTCTTTGTCATCGCATCGTTAGTTCTCTCAGCCTGTGCAATGCCTGACCTCGCTGGTTCAGGCGGCAAGAATGACAAAGGCGACGACGATGGCGATGACGACGACGATGATAACGATGGCAACAACGGTAATAACGGCAACAACGGTAATAACGGCAACAACGGTAATAACGGC
>CAZASG010000001.1:81409-196103 GCA_964487745.1 uncultured Anaerolineaceae bacterium
AGCGGCGACGATGATGACAGCGGCGACGATGATGACAGCGGCGACGATGATGACAATGGCAAGAAGAATGAAAAGATCACCATTTGTCATGCAACCGGCAGTGCAACCAATCCCTACGTCAAGATTACTATAAGCATCAATGCAGCTAATAGTGATGGTAGTTCTGATCACATGCAGCACTCTGGTGACATTATCCCCGCTCCGGCTGATGGATGTCCTAAACCTGAGAAACCCCCGAAGACAAATGAAAAGATCACCATTTGTCACGCAACCGGTAGCACGAAGAATCCTTACGTCAAAATCACAGTAGCAGATGATGGTGTCTACAATGGTCATATTGACCACTCCGGCGACATTATCCCTGCGCCCAGTGGCGACTGCCCAACACCTCCTCCGCCACCGCCACCGCCAGTTTGTAATGAAAGCACTGGCTGGGTATTCCCCGATGGCACAAGCTGCTACACTTGTGACCCGAGCACGCAAACCTATCCTGATGGCACAAGCTGTGCAGAACCCCCGGTTTGTGATGAAAGCACCAACTGGCTCTACCCGGACGGAAATTCCTGCTACGTTTGTGATCCGAATACAAAAACCTATCCTGACGGCACAAGCTGTGAACAGCCCCCGGTTTGTAACGAAAGCACGGGTTGGGTCTACCCGGATGGAAGCACCTGCTATGTCTGTGACCCCAATACCAAGACTTATCCTGACGGGACAAGCTGTGCAGAGGAACCACCCACATGTGATGTAACCACTGGCTGGCTCTATCCGGATGGCACAAGCTGTGCGCCTCCGCCGCCGCCTCCGGCACCCCCGGTATCGGCAAGTTGTCCGCAGTGGGTAGTCTTCCATTCCTTCCGTGAAGGCGACCTCGAGATCTTCCGTCTGGACGGCACCGAAGGCGACGCAAATGCAAGCCTCATCAATATCTCGAACAGCAACGCGACCGACTCCCGCCCGAGCCGCTCCCCGAATAACAAGAATATCGTTTTCCAGAGCAACCGCAATGGCAACGTAGAACTCTTTGTCTCGGATAGCGAAGGCAACGCACAGGTGCAGTTGACCAACACCAATGCCAATAACATCAACGCAATGTATGGCGCAGACAGCACGATGGTCGTCTTCCAAAGCGATCGTAATGGTAACTGGGATCTCTTCCTGCTCAACACCGAGACAGGTGAAGAAAGCCAGCTCACCAGCAGCCCGTCTGATGATATCAATGCCTTCTGGTCACCGACAACTGACTGGATCACTTTCCAAAGCAACCGCTCAGGTTTCTGGAATGTCTACATCCTCAATGTCAGCACCGGTACGGAATACCAGGTCACAAACTTTGCAGCAGACAGCATCTTCCCCTCCTGGTCGCCCAACGGACAACAGTTGGCATACCTGACCCAACTTGGTGATACATGGTCACTCTTTGTCTCCGATCTGGATGGCGGAAACATGATCCAAGTCACTGATGGTGTCGGCAATGTAGGCAACCTGAGCTGGTCGCCTGAAGGCAATCGCATTGCCTACCAGGTCGAGTACGCTGGCAACACCGATGTCTACACCTACGATCTGATCAACGAAGAAGAATATCAATTGACCGAATTCGCTGGAGCAGATAGCGGACCAAGCTGGGATTGTGGCGGCAGCAACATCTCCTTCACATCCACACGAGATGGTAGTCCCAACATCTTCAAAGTCAAATGGACAGGTGGCGACATCTCCAACATCACCACCTCACCCTTCACAGACAAATGGTCTGAATGGTCACCCTCCAAAGAATTGGCAAGTCAGGGTTACTAGACTAGGTTAGAAAAAGGCGAGGCGAGAGAAATCTCTCGCCTCGCCACACCCTTTAAATTTATGGTCATTGCGATAGCTTTATCCATTGCTACATTTATTCCTATCCTCTTTCTCTATATTGTTCGAGCTCTCGACTTATACAGAACAGGGGCTTTTCGTTTTATATTTACATCCTTCATTTGGGGGCTTATCGCATATCTCATCGCCGCACAGATCAATCCCGCGATGATCAAAATGGGGCTAGTTAGCCAAGAAAATATGGTTCGCTTCAGTGCCCCCGTTGTCGAAGAAATACTAAAAGGCATTATTCTCATTATCCTTATTCGCCAAGCCAGCTTCACCTATTTTGTAGATGGCGCCATCTACGGCTTCGCAGCCGGGATCGGATTCGCCATCATCGAAAATTTCGAATACGTTCTGGGCAATCCCGAAACAGCCGTGATCCAGGCAGTCGGGCGCGTCCTCTCCACCAACCTAATGCACGCCACCGGTAGCGGCATCATCGGCATCGCTCTGGGTATTGCCCGCTTTGACCGCTCAACAAAACGCATTCTTGTCCTGCTAACAGGATTGGGACTCGCGATGAGCATCCATATCGCCTTCAACAACCTCGTCACGCGCGTGAACAGCGGCTTGCTTCTGTTATATGCCGCTGTCGCGGGCTTTTCCGGAGCCGGATTTATCGCCTATATGATCCTACGCGGTCTCAAGGAAGAAAAAGAATGGATCGAGGAAAAACTCAGCGAAGAGGAAGGCGTCACTGCCCAGGAAGCCACTGCCGTTCAACAGCTTAGTAGCATGCAAAAATTCCTTGCCCCCGTTGTTGAAAAATTTGGCGCGGAAAAAGCTTCCCAGATCGAAGAATTCCTGCTCATGCAAGCAAAGCTGGGCATCTTGCGCAAGACCCTTGCAAAATTCGCCGAATCAGGCGAGGAAAACTTGCGCCAGGCAACCGAAAACCAGATTAGCGCCCTCCGCTCCGATATGGACGAACTCCGTCGGCAGGTTGGCACCTACTGTATGCTTTATTTACGTGGTACATTTTTACAAGAATCAAGCCCCCTTTGGGATCGTCTCCAAGGGCTTATTGAAGAACGCTCTCAGGTTGCCCGAAAAAGTAACGCTCCCAGCTTATGGGGCTCTCTTGACACAAAGATCAAAAACGAAGAGTGAATATGACCACAGAAACCATTGCCCAACTAAAAAAATCATTTCTCTTCTGCGGACTGCCTGAAGAAGCCCTTCAGGTCGTCGCAGAGAAGATCTCAACGCAAGATCTAAAAAAAGACGAAACCCTTTTTCGTAAAGGGGATGTGGGTGACGCCCTTTTCATGATCGATGAAGGGCTGCTCGACATCGTCACTGAAGATGCACAAGGAAGCAAACTCCTGCTTAATCAGTGTGGCCCCGGCGAGACAATTGGCGAGATGTCCCTTTTCGACGAGGAGCCACGCTCTGCGAGTGTTGTCGCAAAGACAGACGCCCATATTCTCTCGCTTAAGCGGGATGATTTCTTCGATATGCTCGAGCAGAACCCTGCCACGGCAAATTTGCTCATTCGTAATATTTCGGGACGTTTGCGTTTTGCAACCACCTATATTGAAAAAGCCATCGAGTGGAGCGGACATATCGCCAAAGGCGATTACTCATCTGCCATGCAAGAAATCCAGACGTCACAATCGACATCTGCTGATGAGGTAAGCGACGAAGCCAAAGCCAATCAAATGTTGGCGGCTTTCTTCCAGATGGTTGAAGAATTGCAAGCCCGTGAAAACGAGCTAAAACAACAGATCCAGAAATTGAATTTTGAGATCGATCAGGCACGCCGAAAACAGGAATATGAAGAGCTAACCAGCAGCGAATTTTATACCGACCTGAAATCGCAGGCTGAAGAATTGCGCAAAAAACGCGCCGAGCGTGCACAAAAATATGCAAAGAAAAAGCAGGAGACAAAATGAACGAGAAGAAGATCGTTTCCATCCACTCTTTTCGGGGAGGGACGGGAAAATCGAACACCACCGCAAACCTTGCCGCACAAGTCGCCTTGGCTGGTAAACGCGTAGGCGTAGTGGATACTGATATTCAGTCGCCCGGCATCCATGTCCTTTTTGGGCTGGATGAGCATAAGATGGGCAAAACGCTCAACGATTTCCTCTATGATCGGTGTGAGATCGGAGATGTCGCTTTCTCAATTGGAGAAAACGCTCTTGACGCGCCAGGCAGGTCGAAACTCGCGGGCGTTAACTTGTGGCTCATCCCCTCCAGTATTCATGGCGGTGAAATCAGTCATGTTCTGCGCAAAGGCTACGACGTCAATCGTCTCAATGAAGGTTTGCAAACTTTGTTGGAAGTGCTTGACCTCGATTATCTCTTCATCGACACACATCCCGGCTTGAACGAGGAAACATTGCTCTCTGTTGCCATTTCAGATGTGCTCGTTCTACTCCTGCGCCCCGATCAACAGGATCTGCAGGGCACGGCTGTGACAGTAGATATTGCCCGAAATTTAGGAGTGCCGAATTTGCTTTTAGGTGTCAACAAGGCACTTTCACGACATGATCCAAATGCGATCAAAGCTGAAATGGAAAAACTCTTCGATGCGCCCGTAGCTGGCGTGATGCCCCTCTCTGAAGACCTGGTGGATAACGGCAGCGCCGATCTTTTCTCGCTCAAAGAGCCTGAACACGCCTGGTCGAAAGCGCTAAAAGATATTGCCCAGATGGTTCTCGCCGCAGAAGGATAAAACAATGATATGTTGGGAATGTGAAGAATCAGCCCGCGCGGCTTGCCATTTTTGCGGACGTTTTGTCTGTAAGGAACATGCCAGCACCATGTCCACTTTCATCACCATGTTTGTTGGGGCGAATAACACCCCAAAAGGTTTGGCAATCGCAAATGTTGTTTGGTGCGGGATCTGCGAACCGCAGCCCGAACCAATCGAAATGCCGGAATTATATTGATGAGGAAAGCTTATGGCTGGCGTATTTGACCGACTGCAAAATAAAATAGAAGATAAGCGGGAAGAGGGAGGCATCACCGCGCTGGATCTCGTGGAGTTGTCACCAACTTTACGCACGATCATGCGCCTGATGTTACGCCGTTTAAAGATGACTTACCCTGAACTCTGCGAAGCTGTAGATAAAATGCCCGAAAAACAGCGTATCTCTCACGAGGAACTTGAGAAGGCGCTAAATTTGCTTACGCAGCAATTTTGGCTGATCCGTCTGGGAGAAGGCGATACAGCTCTTTACAAAGTAAATCTGCGTCGCAAAGCAGGCAGTAATTTGAAGAGCCATATCTGGTCTTCCCTCAGAGAAAAGATAGAAGAAAAAGAAGAAGAATAAAAAAACTCGCTGGTTTTTTCAATCCAACGAGCTCACTATATTTCTGTACCTTAAAAATCTACTCCTGATGCTGAACCCCACGCAGTTCGTAGATCGGCGTTGTCTCGGCTTTACCTTTTAGCGAAACATCACCGATGAATTCATAATCGAAAGCGTCTTTTGATCTTTCGAAAGCGCGTCCGGTAACAAGGATCTGATTTGGTTCGGCGCGGTTCATCAAACGAGCGGAAATATTGACCGTATCGCCAAGAACATTGAACTCGCGTCGTCCACGTGGCTCGCCCACTTCAGCAGCAAAGGCAGCGCCGTAATTGATCCCGATCTGGCAAATGATCTCGGGTGTTTTCCCGGCAACGCGTGGCGCTTTCAAATTCATCACAATATCGCGAATTGCCAGCGCTGCTGAGGCTGCCCGTTCTGTATCGTTCGAATGAGCGATCGGGGCACCAAAATAGATCACAATATCGGAGCCTGAAAGGTGATAAGTGATCTTCTTGAGCACACCGCCCCGCGCTTCCACTGCCGCATTGATCTGCGCAAAAGCGCGCGAGAAAGCATTGATGATCTTGCGTTCTTCACCCGGCATAGCCCGATCAACTGTTTCGGGCAAGCCGATAAAATTGACAAAGACAACCGTTGGCTCCGGGAAATCCGGCGGGATATGCCGATCAGCAGCACTTTCCACCAGCAAGTTCAATATCGGCGGCGGGAAGAAACTGGCAAGTGGCTCAAGCGAATCAAGTAAGGACTCGATCTGTTCGATCAGGCTGGCAACACTACGCTCAAAGAGCACCAGATTTGCCTGCCGACGACGCATCGAAGTTGTCAGTTCATATTCACCAAGCTGGTCATCAGAAAGATTGTCGATCACCAACTTATAGTCACGTTTTCCGTCTTTTGATTGATGATCTTCACACTGAAACTCATCTTTGATGCGCTCGTAAACAGCAGTAGAAAGACAGACCCTGTCTTTCACTCCTGCGCTTTCAGCAAGTTTTGTATCCTGCACAGCTCTGCCAAGCAAAACATGCTCCATACGACGTGGCGTTCCAATATCAGCGGAAAGGAAACGCCCGGTGTGAATACCGATACGCATACCCAAATGCAACATTCCCTGTGGTGTTTCGATCTCTGCAAATTCGCTCATGGCACGTTGCATACGCAACCCTGCACGCACCGCTTTTACCGCATCATCTTTACGAGCGTTATCCGGGAAAAGAACGAGCAGTGCATCACCGGTGAATTCCAGCAAGTCGCCACCCGACTTACTGATAAGTTCGATCATTTTGGCAAAATAGGCATTCAAGACACCCAACAAGGTCCCCGCGCCCGCACGTCCCTGCGAAGCATTGGCTTCCATCAAGCGCGTAAACCCTGCCAAATCCGTAAACATGAGCGTGCCACGTTGCCACTTTTGGCGTTCCTCCCCAGGGCGTGGCGGATCTTGCACTGTACTGCGCGAAGTGTAATCATTCAAAATTCGCTGTAGGGTACGCAAATGCTCAAAAACCTTCTCTAAGGTCGTTGGAGAAGGATCCACCCAGGCTGTAGCATAAAGGTCAGCCGGGAGAAAAGGTCGTAATCGAGGTTCAATAGTCTCTAACGGAGAAGATTTTATGGGAAGCATAAAAACATTATAATCTAACCAAACCAACTTACAAGTCAATCAACCAACTCATACTCATAAAGGAGAGAGAATGAATATCCAAAATAACCGTTCAAAGTTTACTATTATTTTCATCCTGTTTTTGACCATGATCTTAGCTCTGACAGCCTGCCAACCGGAAGCTCCCGCTCCCGACTCAGCAGCACCGGAAGCGGCAAATACGCCCGCTGCAAACGCGGATGATGGAGCTGCTGAGATGCCGAGCAGCGTGGTCGTCGATATCGAATATGATCCCGCCACTGGCGGCACCGCTCCCTTTGATACCGCCTACTTCTTTGAAACTCTGGTAGATGGAGAAGGCGCCCCCCTTCTTGCAGAATCCGGCGAGATCTCAGACGATGAACTCGACTACATCTTCACCCTCCACACAGGCGTCCTCTTCCAGGACGGCTCCCTGATGGATGCGGATGCTGTCATCGCCAACTTCAACCGTTGGTTTGACGCTGAGAACGAATTACGTGGAGAAGGCGAGTACGCTGCCTGGAAGGCATTATTCGGCGGCTTCAAAGGCGAAATGGATGCAGACGGACAGCCACGTTCAGCTTTTGATGGCGCTGAAAAAGTCAATAACTTCACCGTTCTCGTTCATCTGAACCGTCCGGTTCCTGAGTTGATGAACGGCATGAGCAATCCAGCTTTCGCCATTCTTAGCCCCACTTCGTTGGCAGAAGGTCAATTTGTTGGCACCGGCCCTTATATCGTCGGCGAAGCAAATGCAGATAACCTACTCTTGGAACCTTTCGCCAATTATTGGCTTGGTGCAAAAGACGAGAGCATGGTTGTTGATCTGAAATAAAAGCTCTCCCAGAAAATCATAAAAAAAGTCCCCTCCTACTAGGAGGGGACTTTTCTATTCAATGAAAATATATCTGAGATCATCGCCACGACCAGTTCAATTCACCATCATAGGCAGAAGTTGTCGTCAGACGCATTTCTTGATCGCCAACAACGCTTCTGATCACGATTTCCATATTCCCGCCAAGATCGACCTGATAGCCGATCCAGTTTCCATCGGGAGACCAAATCGGATCGCCTTTGGGCGAGGCTGTTGTCTCCAGTTTGTAACCGCCACTATCATCTATATTAGAGATTTCAATAAACCAATCATCACCGCGCTTGACACGATATGCTAATTTTGTCCCATCGGGTGACCAAGCGGGGATACCCGTTTCCATATATGATGTAAAGCATTTCAAATCATTCAACCCGGGGGTGAGCACACAGATATCGCCCAGGCCAGGTGTTGTCCACATGCGGAGGGCAAGCAAGCGTCCATCGGGTGACCAGCTTGGGTCGGAAAAAGGCGCCTCGCCATGTGTGAGGCGGGTCAGTTCGCTCCCGTTGATATTGACCATATAGATCGTGGCATTCCCATCTCGCCCACTAACAAAAGCGATCCGCTCCCCATCTGGAGACCAGGTAGGACTCGTGTCACCTGTAGGCTCAACCGTCAACCGGACAAGACCTGTTCCATCCGTATTGACAAGATAAATTTCCCAATCCCCTGTACGGAAAGTTTCGAAGGCGATGCGTGTCCCATCCGGTGACCAGGCTGGTGAACCATCTTTGGCTGCATCCTGGGTAAGACGCATGATATCCATACCATTGACGCTGGCAGTATAGATATCGGTATTGCCATCAACGGTGGATACAAAGGCAACTCGCGAGCCATCAGGTGACCACTGCGGATAGTGATCTTCTGAAAGAAGCTCTGTCAGGCGAACTTGTTTCGCACCATCCGCGCCCATCATATAAATATTGCTGGTTCCTTCTCGATCTGAGACAAAAGCGATCTGGCCGGTTGGTGCCGGTAACTCAACGACAGGATTAGATGACTGATTGCCTGCTTGTTCATCTATTTGCCCTGCTGCCGCTTCTTCAGCAGATTGTTCGGGCCCAGAAGAGGCAGATTCTGTCATTGGAACTGCTGCACCAGACAAATCGAGTGGTGTACCACAAGCTGATAGGGCTAGCAACACGACAATGCTAACCAGAACGATTCTTCTCATTTTAGTCTCCTATGCAGTACAGTATAAAACAGCGTACTACAAACTTTTTATTTGTTGAGAGAATGTAAAGTCCTCTCTATATATAAGTTGCCATTAAAGGCACTTTTGGGTTCATGAATTAGTTTGCATTTTTGTTATTCTTTGCTGAGTTGTTTGGAAAACAAAAACCAACGACTATCAGAAAATAATAGTCGTTGGTTTTTTATCTTGTGCGATCTTGCTTTCTATCTCACTTCTACAAGAACTGCTTTTGCCACAATGCGATATTTGTAGGTATCTTGAGCTTCATCGTAGTCTGCACAGGTGATCAAAGTCAGCACTGCTTCATCCTCATGCCCGAGACTTGAAATATTATCCGGCATGGCGTAGCGCACCGATTGAACTTTGTATACATATTCTTCACCATATGCATGAACGATAAGCTCGTTGCCCCAGCGCAGGGTTTTTAGATCGACAAAGGGACCGGGCAAGCCATTTGGCAGATAAACATGACTCGTGAGTACACTGTTGCCTGTCCAAGTCGGGAAGGCGGTACCTTCCAACCATCCGGCTTGCTCCCACAACCAATCAACATCCCAGCCCTGACCGTTATCCGGCACACCCACGATCGGGACCCTAACATCGAGGGCGGGGATTTCCAATTCCAGTGATGCAGCCGGATTGCGGGCAGGCGGCGCTTTCGGTTCAACAAAGGTTACACGTCCCGGAGCAAAGCCGGTTGATGGGAGTGACTGCGGGTTGTTTGTACTCCATGTTTCTTGCGCAGTAGCAACAATCTGCTCACCGGCATCATCTGTATCATCGTCATTATTCAAATCAGCATCTATCGTCGCTGTGTTCATGACGGAGTTCACGCCATCGCCCACACGGACATTGAAGGTAATATACAACTCATCATTAGCATTCGCTTGATTTGTTGCTCCTAGATCCGGGCCTAATTCACCTTCCCAAACAATTCGCCCACGCGGATAAGTTACAGTAGGTCCTTCATAGTAACAATAAGTCGTTGTGGTTTCTGCATCTGGAATCGTTTCTACAGCGCTATCTGTGGTACAGCTTACACCATTTGCTGTTGAGCCAGCAGGCGTTGTACCTGGTAACGGATAACCGCTTGGAATAGCATTATCTACAAAGGTGGTTCCTACAGGTATTGGGTCGCTCACCGCAGCATCTGACGGGAAGTTATTGTCATTGATCCAAACCATAGTCCACTCAAGGATCGGCAAGCCATCATCGTCAAAGGTTTTGACCCCAAAGGGCGGATCGAAGATGTTTGATGGGAAATCCACCGGAGTATCTTCGGTATTGTTAGTCGGATCATCATCATCGTCACAGGTCGGGCAAGCTGTTTCATTGCCATTATCAGGGTCTACACCGTCCACAGAATCATCTGTAACAGTGGTGTTATCTGGAGCCCTGCCACTGGCCTCAGCTGTGTTATCAAAAGGTCCAGAAACAGATGGAATTACACGTACAACAAAAGTGATCTGACCTGAAGCACCAATCGCAAGGGTATCCGTTCCTGCCAGCAGATTAGTATCGCCCGTATCGACACCGTCATAGCTGTTATTGACTGCAAAATCTGAACTAGAGATGCTTTGAACTGCAAAGGTCGTTGGTGTCGGGAAAGTGGTAGTTAAGGAGTCGGTAACCTGGACATTGCTCAGAGTAATATTGCCATAGTTTTCGACATTGAACTCAAAGGTCACATCAAAGATTCCTGAGCCAACTCGTGTAACACTTACCAAGCGTTTAGCTAGACCTATTAGGGGATTTTGAGCCAGGGTCTTGCTCTCGGTGTCATCATCGCTCACATCGTTGTTGCCGGGATCCTTGCCCGTCGCTGTCGCTGTGTTGTCACGCGAACCAGTGTCGATGTCACTCTGCGTGACCGTGTAGGAATCCCCGGCCGTACAGGTGAAGTCCGCGTTCGCACCAGGAGCAAGGCTCGCGATCGTGCCGCAGGTCAGACCCGTCAGCAAGGTGTCGCTCAACGTGATATTCGTGATCGTCACATTGCCTGTGTTCTCAACATTGAAGCTGTAATCGATCGTGTCTCCGGCGCTAACACCGCTCGTGCCATCATCATCATTCAAGGTACCTGTCTTCGTCAGCGTCAACTCAGGGCTTTGAGCCAGGGTCTTGCTCTCGGTATCATCATCGCTCACATCGCTGTTGCCGGGATCCTTGCCCGTCGCTGTCGCTGTGTTGTCTCGAGAACCAGTGTTGATGTCGCTCTGCGTGACCGTGTAGGAATCCCCGGCCGTACAGGTGAAGTCTGCGTTCGCACCGGGCGCAAGGCTCGCGATACTATTGCAGGTCAGACCCGTCAGCAAGGTGTCGCTCAACGTGATATTCGTGATCGTCACATTGCCTGTGTTCTCAACATTGAAGCTGTAATCGATCGTGTCTCCGGCGCTAACACCGCTCGTGCCATCATCATCATTCAAGGTACCTGTCTTCGTCAGCGTCAACTCAGGGCTTTGAGCCAGGGTCTTGCTCTCGGTATCATCATCGCTCACATCGCTGTTGCCGGGATCCTTGCCCGTCGCTGTCGCTGTGTTGTCTCGAGAACCAGTGTTGATGTCGCTCTGCGTGACCGTGTAGGAATCCCCGGCCGTACAGGTGAAGTCTGCGTTCGCACCGGGCGCAAGGCTCGCGATACTATTGCAGGTCAGACCCGTCAGCAAGGTGTCGCTCAACGTGATATTCGTGATCGTCACATTGCCTGTGTTCTCAACATTGAAGCTGTAATCGATCGTGTCTCCGGCGCTAACACCGCTCGTGCCATCATCATCATTCAAGGTACCTGTCTTCGTCAGCGTCAACTCAGGGCTTTGAGCCAGGGTCTTGCTCTCGGTATCATCATCGCTCACATCGCTGTTGCCGGGATCCTTGCCCGTCGCTGTCGCTGTGTTGTCTCGAGAACCAGTGTTGATGTCGCTCTGCGTGACCGTGTAGGAATCCCCGGCCGTACAGGTGAAGTCTGCGTTCGCACCGGGCGCAAGGCTCGCGATACTATTGCAGGTCAGACCCGTCAGCAAGGTGTCGCTCAACGTGATATTCGTGATCGTCACATTGCCTGTGTTCTCAACATTGAAGCTGTAATCGATCGTGTCTCCGGCGCTAACACCGCTCGTGCCATCATCATCATTCAAGGTACCTGTCTTCGTCAATAACAACGAAGGCGATTGAGTAATCGGTACGCTAACTGTAGAAGTACGCGGCGTTGTAATCTCTGCACTGGTCACACTGGCAGTATTATCGATATCGCCATCTCCTCCACCATTGTTATCCATAACAGTCTGGGGAACAGTATATGATCCGGTGAAATACCACTTTTCCCCTGTATCCAGTACATTGTCATCGTTGCCCGGGTTATCAGACTGGCGTGTCAATGAAATCAAAGTATCCGTTACATTGACACTTGTAATATCCAATGTTCCCGTGTTTTCAATAACAATTTGATAAGCGATGACCTCACTAGCATTATCAATTGCACCGTTGCCCGCTGTATCTACTGCGGTCGTTGTTTTGGTAATGGTGTAATTGGGTGTTCCTGAAATCGTGACGTCTACAGTATCAGTAGCTGCATAGTCATCCAACGCCCCACCAGGGCCATCTGTTCCGTCACGCTCTCCGCTTACAGAGCCAGACAGTGAAGTCCACACTGCATCCACATCATTTGCTTGGGTGCTGGTTGGCGTTCCTGTAGCCTTCACATCATATTTTATTGTCATGACACAACCGTCAGGAAGTGAAGTGGCTCTCACATCCAGTTTAGTGCTGGTTGAACTTGAACTATCCACACCTGTGGCACAGCTCCCCCCTCCATCAGTGCTTGTCACAATAATATTGGTCAATCCTGTTAGGCCAGCAGGTAAAGTGTCTGTAACAACCAAATCATAGGCAGTTGCATTGCTGGCTGCTGTATGTGAAACCGTAAGGGTATAAGTAAAGGTTGAATTGTACAAAGGAGTTGTCGTGCTAGGGCTTTTACTTACCGCCAGCACAGGCTCAATAATCGACACTGCGGGGGCAGAGTCAGTAATGGTTAAGGAGCCGACCGCATTCGGGTTATCGTATGTTAGTGTGGAAGAATTTGTGAATGATGTTCCCGACTGATTCGCTACCACATTGTCCACAGTGACATCAAAGGCAATGGTCACCGTACGATTATTCGCAGATGTAGAAGCTGTGGATGTCAGTGTATTGAAATCAAGAGTAATCAACTGCCCGGAGAGACTAAAAAAGTTCGTCGTATTGCTATCTGTAAAACCGCCTGTCGTATTTGATGAAACGTCGGTTCCAAAGGTCACTGACAAACTATTGGAAACATAGGTCAGGTTTGTCGGAATAGTATCTGTAATAACGGCGTTTTCAATCGTACCCTCAGGCATGGTAATAACCACTTGATAAGGGATTGTTGCCCCAATGGCATATTGCGTGCCAGCAGGGTTAATGGTTTTTGCCAACAATGGCGTAGCAAGGGTAGTTGTGACCGTATTACTGGAGGCAACATAATCATCCGTGCCACTGGCACCATCAGAACCATTGCGTTCACCATCGGAATCGCCAGAGCCACCAGGGGTAGATGAACCTGTTGGATTGCTACCTCCTGCAGTTCCTGTTCCTGGCAAGCTGGTGTAAACGAGGCTCGCTGCATTCGTAAAAGAATACCCGGCTTCAGCCGTATCGCTAACACTAGCTGTGATCGTGATCGTAGCAGTCCCACTGGGATTAAGACAAGTAACCGTCGCTGAGGCTGTTGGACTCGAAAAGCTTCCGCTTACAGTAGATGCTGTAGAACCACAAGCACCTCCAGTGGTTGATCCGGTAACATTGACAGTGCCCCCTGTTAGCGTACTATTTAATGTATCTGAAACGGAAACATCATAAGCAGGGGCATCACCTGTATTGGTGAACTGAAGCTGATAAACAATTTGATCACCAGCATCGGTCGGGGTAGTCGTCACGGATTTAGTAATACTGCTGATAATAGGTTCAACAATTGTGACGGTCACTGTATTTGAAGTATCAACAGATGACCCCTCCATGTTGACAGAGAAAGAATTCCCACGCGTATTCGTGCGCTGATTCGCCGCATAATTACGTACTAGTGAATTGAATTCAAGCACGATATATTCTTCATTGTCATCATTATCATTATTGGTGAGATTTCCCAAACTAAAGAGCGGATCATCACCTTCCGGGAAGGGGCTGGTCGTCGCCCCACCATCGTTATTGGTGATAGCCGCAGAGGGGAGAACATAACTTGGGGTGACCCCAGACAATGTACTTTGATCACCAATCTGACACCAACTGCTGCTGGATGCGGAAGGGAAAGCAACCGTATCTGAAGACTCGATATTGCACGTGCTTCCGTCATTTGAAACGAAAGCAACCTTTGTCGTTCCATCGTTAAGATAAGACATATTGCTTACAATATTGTCTAATATCTGGACTGTATCTGTTGTTCCTTCCGAAAGATCAACAACCACACGATATCGAACGATCTCGCCAATAGAAACATTGCTGCCAGACGTACCGTCTTCAGATGTTGTTACAACCGACTTGACAGAATCGACCAAGCTAACACGCTTGGTTACAGTATTCGAGTTAATTCCTCCCGCGCTGGCAGTTGCAGTGTTCTTCACATACTCAGCCGTTACGTCACCCGCAGTGACGGTATAAGCATCCACACCGGTCGCTGTACAGGTAATACTTTCCCCTACATCCAGCCAATCATCGCCATCACCTACTGTGTCGACATTCGGACAAGTAACAGTGACTTTGTCATCGCTAACGGTAACCGGGCCAAGTAAATTCGCATCTCCACTATTCGTTACCAAGTAAGAATAAGAGATCGTGTCATTTGCGGCTGTAAAATAATTTGGGGAAGCAGTTTTTTCCAATGAAAGTTCACTTGTACCATAGGTCGCTGATTTGTCACTGGAATCATATTCAACACTATTGTAAGTTCCATGACCGGTTGCTGTATTGGTAAAAGAGCCTGTGCTGGCTGCAATCGGACCATAAACACAATAAGCATAATCACCAGGTACGAGAGGTTCACTAAAAGCCAGATCATCTGACCCATAAAGGGTACAACTAACCTCATTCGGGGCTGTTGGTACCAAGTCCGGGTCTGTGATCCTGAGTGATGTCAAATTGACATTCCCCGTATTTTCGATCACAAATCGATAATAAACACTGCTTGGAAGCGCATCGATTCGCAGGAATTTACCCCAAGGACCTGCATTGGTAGAGGATATCTGCTTAATAAATGAAACCTGCGGCGTGATCGGATTAACGATCAAATTTGCCGACGTCGCATTACCAGTCAGGGCAACGGGTCCTGTTGCCGTCACATCACTGGTTGTATTGGTGTAATCACCATCTACTGTTCCGGTAACGGTGACAGTAAATGTGCAGCTGCTATCTGCTAAAAGCGAACCTATACTCAGTTCAATCGTATCCCTGGCAGGATCGTTGTCCGTCACGTCCAAAGTACCGCCACACTGTGCCACTGAAGCTGTTATCACATCAAGGCCAGCAGGTAACTCATCGGTAAAGGCGATACCAGATAAACCTGAGCCCTGATTCGGATTCGTAATAGTAAATGAGAGCGTGGTCGTATTCCCTTCCAGGATCGTTGTCGGGGAGAAAGATTTAACAATACTGGGCGGTGCGATCGCGGTCAATGTATCGGTAGCAAAGCCATTCGTCCCCTTGTTCTCACCGCTTTGGTCTGATGAAATTCTTCCGCTGATATTATCAAACTGGCCTGCACTGGTAGCGGTTACATCCACTTCCACAGCGCAAGATGATCCCGCAGTCATGCTTGCCTCTGTCAGAGAGATCGTGGAGTCATTAGCAGGCGCACTGAGATTACCAGAAGTACAGGTTGTGCTGGCATTGGGTGTGCTGGCGATCTTAAGTCCTGTAGGCAGGATATCTGAAAACTGTACGTTGGTCAGGTCTACTGCACCTATTTCTGTATTATTGATAGTAAAGGTCAGTTTTGATACAGCATCTACCGCAATGGGATTTGGTGAAAACAATTTTGAGATCGTTGGCGGCGGATCAGCTTCCAAACAACCAGTAAAGGTAATGTTATCCAAAAACAGATTAGCCCCTGAATTGTCATTCAAGGCACCGGTACCTGATATCCTGAAAGTTGTATTCCCGCCAGTATTTGTAAGGCCTGTAAAATCGATCGTTCGGTTTGTAAAAGCGCTTACCGTCGGCGTCAATGTGGGAGTAGTTGGATGTGCAGTTATCCCAGAACCACTATCGTAAGAAATTGACAAGCTTGTCGGACCATTTGATTGCACCTGTTCATCAAAAGACATGCTGATTGAGCTGTATTTACTTGTATCAACAACAAAGTTAGCATATTGACCATTATTTTTAAATCCCCAAAACTCCCAAGAGAAGGAATCACCTTGACCTATAGATGAATTTATTTGGGTGTCGACAGGGAATAATGCTGAAGCTGTCGCTGTACCAACACTGCCTGCCTGTGTAGTCGGAACAGGAGGGTTATTGGTAGCATTTGGCACAGTCCAGGTCACCATGGTTTGCCCGGGCACACAGCTTGCTACCGCAGCCCCGGTTAGTGTATCACTAGCAGAATTACCGGTATCCGTAGCACCGATAAAGAGATTGTTGGTCGTATTATCATAATCTCCCGCGTTCGGAGCAACCACATCGACTTTGATCACACAACTGCTGTTCGGGGCTATCGTTCCGTTGGCAAAGGAGATAGAGCTCTCGCTACCACTCAGCGCAGGGGAGAATGCGCCAGTGCCACATCCAACATAGGTCACATTAGGGGTGCCGGCAACAACCATATCACCAGGAGCACTCGGGGTTTGCGGAAGATTATCCACAAAATTAACGCCGCTTGCTTCAACGGGCATGGGGTTGCTAATCACGAATTGCAAAGTTGATGTTCCCCCAGGAGTCACTGTATCAGGGACAAATTGTTTTTCGATTGTCACCTGTGAGGGATCCACGATATACATATAACGTGTGGAAACTTCAAAATCCGAGTTATAGTGAAAACTACTGCCTGAAAAATCGTAGAGGAGGGTTGTTAGCGGTTCGGGGTTAACTAATGGGGCTGAAGGTGCACTAACGATTTTGACTTGATATGTAATAGAAACATCCCCGCCTGCCTTACCTACACCATTACACGCCATATAGTTTTCACTCCCCGGATCATTCTCCCAATAACAGGCATCACCGTAGAGCATCTCATGGTTCGGGGCAGTATCTGGATCAGGGATATTGGCAGAAGAATCAGCTACATAAGTTGTCTTCACAGAGAGAGTCTGAAAAATCGTATTGGGCAAAGTAATGAAGCTTTCGATCTGTTCATAGCCATTCGTCGCTGTTGTCCCGAGCACTTTTATACAATAAGTCTCATCCACATTTAGTGCCATGGTCCCCCCCGGGGCAACACTCGTATAAGTCGCCGTATCACAATTACTATCGCTGCTGAACTGAACATCAGTGACCGCGTTACGATTCTGCGATACAAGATGCTCTACAAATAACTTACGTGGTGTAGGGGTACTATACTTTGTTGCCCCGGTTTCTGTTGAAGTGACATCAATATGATATGCCTGTTCCGTATCGTAAGCATTTGAATCCCGATCTACTTGAACCTCAAAATAAAAATCGGTACATGCACTATCAGCCAAGCTTGTTACAGAAAGTGTGCTGGAAGTTCCCGGGCGAGCTTGAATAAAAGCCGTCGTCCCATTATATGGATCATCCAAGCTAAATGTAGCTTGGATGTTATTTAGCGTTCCTCCCGATTCATTGCAGACACGCGCCCCGACAGGAAAATATTCCGGGCCGCTGATAACAGGCTTATTGCTATCCAAGCCGATCACGTTCCATGTAAGTGGCCTAACTGTTATTTCGCCAGCTGCTCGCACATTACCAGGGAATTGAAGCAAAAGTGTCAGCACAATGACAAGCAGTACTAATTTCGGGATATAAGAAAAACGACGATCAGGCATGTAATCCTCCACGGTCACACGGGACAAAAAAAGAGCGAAACGGCAAATAAAAAAAGGCCGGTTTCGCTCTTGCTCCTCGTTGACTTAGCCCATCTCGAAATAGGCAGCGACCAAATTCAGTCAGACGGATCTTCGCATCCTCAAACAAAAAAACTTTTATTGCAACTAACAATTATATAGTACGCCTTTCCTATATGAGAAGATGCAAGTCACTTTATAAGCATACAACTTTGCAAGTTTTCTGATAAAAAAACCCCTCATCTATCATGATTTCTCATAAAAGTTATCAAAACTTATATTTACCTTTACACAAAAATCTTATCCACACACCACGAAAAAATTATTTTCGACACTAGGCAACATAGCTAACTACACTACAATAGAAATATCCCCACATTAGTTAAGGAGATTAAAAATGCGTCGAAAAGCAATTCTCATCACCGGTGCGGCTGGTGAAGTTGGGCAAGCCCTCGTGGAAAAGCTCGCAGAGAACAACACGAATGGCACGCACATCATCAGCATGGATATTAATCCTCTGCCCCCCGAACTGGCGATGAAAGTGCATCATATTGTCGGTGATATTCTCAATCAAGCCCTCTTTGAGCGTCTTGTCAGCGAATACGACATCACTCATATTTACCATCTTGCTGCCCTGCTCTCAACCAGTGCAGAATATACGCCCATGTTGGCGCATAATGTCAACGTTGGCGGGACGATGAATTTGCTTCAGCTTGCTGCCGAGCAATCTGAATGGAAACGCAAACCCGTCATTTTCATCTACCCCAGCTCCGTTGCTGCCTTTGGCATGGGCACTCTCGAAAACAAAGCGGATAACCCCCGTCCACAGGAATGGGAATGGAATAAACCCATCACCATGTATGGCTGTAATAAACTCTATGGTGAGACTCTCGGCATTTATTATTCCAACCATTACAAACAGCTCGCCGAAGATGAACCGACCATGCTCGATTTCCGCTGTGTGCGTTTCCCCGGCCTCATCTCCGCCTTCACCGTTCCCAGCGGTGGCACCAGCGACTATGGTCCCGAAATGCTACATGCCGCAGCTCAGAACAAGCCTTTTTCATCCTTCGTGCGTGAAAGCGCCGCCATCCCCTTTATGGCCATGCCCGATGCCGTCGACTCGCTCATCCAGATCGCAGAAGCACCGCGCGAGAACCTCAAACACCAGATCTACAATATCACTGCTTTCAGTCTGACTGCTGAAGAATTCGCCGCATACGTCAAAAAACATTTCCCCGAAGCACAGATCTCCTACAAGCCCGATGTAAATCGTCAGCGCATCATCGATTCATGGCCCATCGACATGAACGATGACGCCGCTCGCCGCGATTGGGGTTGGGACCCCAAATTTGACGCAGAGCGCGCCTTTGCAGAGTATCTCGTGCCTAATATTCGGAAGCGCTACGAAAAATAAACTTATCACCTATCAAGTGCAACGCACCTTAGAGGTGCGTTGCACTTTGGTTTAAGCCCTCCTCAACGCCTTTTTAATTTGATAGAATCTTTTTATGGAATCCAGATATCGTCTCGCCCCAAGCATTGCTCTAACTATCATCATCTTCATTACTCTAACTGCCTGCGTGCCGACACAAACGCCGCCCACCTTTGCTCCCGTTACCGAGACAGCTACGCCCATCCAAACACCGACCATCCAATGGTTCCCTGCAACATCTACGCCAACCTCGCGCCCCGTCATCGTCCCAACCACAACGCCGATCTATGCGCCGGGCATCGGTGAAACCTTTCTCGTGGACGATTTCTCAGAGCCCGAATTCTGGAATATCGCCACATCGGATGAGGGCAGCGTGAGCGTGAGTCGTAACCGCATCACCATTGCAGTGAAGGCCCCGCAAACCTATCTCTTCAGCTTGCGGAGCGAGCCATTGGTAACGAGCTTCTACGCCGAGATCGATGCGCATACCGCCCTCTGCATGGGCGGGGATTCGTATGGTCTGCTCTTCCGGGCAAATAACACCGCATCTTATCGTTATGCCCTCTCCTGCAACGGGACTGTACGTCTCGAGCGGATGAGCGTCAACCGCGCCCGCACCATCCAGGAAGCCATCCCCAGCGGGGACGTGCCGCCCGGGTCACCCAGTGATGTCCGTTTGGGTGTTTGGGCAGTGGGACCTGAGATGCGTTTCTTTCTGAATGGGCGCCACCAATTCACCGTGACGGATGTGAATTTGCCCATCGGCTCGGTCGGCGTTTTTGCGCAATCCGCATCGGATACGGCGATGACCGTTACCTTTTCGGATTTGGTTGTACAATCAGTGGCGTACGTCAGCCCGACGCCGACGATGACCCCGTCGAAAACGCCGGTGCCGACAAGCACGAGAGCGCCTTAATCTGTCATTGCGAGGAGGATGCTTTTCCGACGTGGCAATCTCCATGACAGAGAGGGAGATTGCTTCGGCGATAAAACTACCTCGCAATGACATCCTTATTTGAGAATAAAACCCTATGGCTTACAAAAACCGCATGAACGACCTCGACAATAAGACCTGGTTGAAGTTCCAGAAATCATGGTTCATTCATAACCCGCCGCGCCGCAAAAAGGACGTCCTGACGCACCCCGCCAAGTACCCCGAGACGATGGTGCAGGAGTTCATCGAGTTTTTTACGAAGGCGGGAGAAACTGTCCTTGACCCAATGGCTGGGACGGGGTCTACGCTCGTTGCCGCCCTACGCAGTGGACGTCACTCATACGGGATCGAGTTGAACCCGAAATACGCGGGGATCGCGCAAGATATTCTCGCCGAGGAAAAAGCATCCATAAGGGAAGCAGGTGGTGATGCAAGTGCGAACGCGGTTATTGTGAATGGAGATGCAGCGAACGCGACATCCTTCAATATCCCGGAAATTGATTACCTCATTACATCCCCACCCTACTGGGATATGCTGCACGCCCGCGGCGCACAAACGCAAAAAAAACGCCGCGAGGAATCCGATCTGGACGTGGTCTATTCGGAGAACCCCGATGATGTGGGGAATATCCGCGATTATGAAGAATTTTTGGAGAAATTGATCCATATTTACGCGGCGATGAAGCCCCTGCTGCGGGAACGGGCCTATCTGACGATCATCGTCAAGAATGTGAAGAAGGGTGGCAAAATTTATCCGCTGGCCTGGGATATTGGGCGCGAGTTGGGGAAGGTCTATACGCTGAAGGATGAGAAGATTTGGTGTCAGGATAACCAGCGCCTGGCGCCCTACGGGATGGGGAATGCCTGGGTGAGCAATACCTTCCATCATTATTGTTTGCAGTTCAGGAAGGAAGATAAATAGGGAGTAGGGGCGGGGTTTTCCCGCCCATTTCAGGAGGAAAGCATGGGCAAAGGTCGTTCAGAAAAATCTGGCTTTGAGCAATATAGAGAGCAAGTGGAATGGGAAAATAATCGTAGGAGTTCGCCAAAAGGATATTTAGGGAAATGGTACGATCCTGCTGGCTGGAAAACAAAGCTTTCTCCGCGAGAGATTTTCTTTATGTGGGTAATAATAATATGTAGTATTCTCTTTTTTATGTATATGTTCGTCTCGAATTATGCCCACTCGATGCTTCCTTTTATCATTTTGCCCGCTATTGCAGGGATAATAATTTACTTTGCAATTCGGGATGGAATAAAAAGGAAGTAGATGGTTTATTTTCGCCACACGGACGTGAACGTCCGTGCTACATGCTAAAGCCGTCTAAAGTCGGCTGACCGGCGAGTCCGCTTTCGCGGGCTTTGGCTGAATAGCACGGCGTGTTTACCGCCGTGCGGGCAAAAGGGAATAAGAAAAATGGCAAACGAAGAACAATTAGCGATTTTGAAACAAGGTGTTGATGTTTGGAATCAGTGGAGGGCAGAAAATCTCCATTTACATATCAATCTGGAAAGAGCAAATCTATGGAATGCTAATTTAGAAAATATAAATTTTTGGCAAGCTGATTTAGAGGGAACTGACCTTCGAGAGGCAAACCTTCAAAATGCGACCCTAAGCCGTGCAAACCTCTTTGGAGCCTTTCTAGACAAAGCAAACCTAACTGGCGCTGATTGTTCTAACGCAAATCTAAGTAACGCAAAATTAAAAGAAACTAACTTAAGAAGTGCGGATTTAACTGGAACCGACTTTTCAGGTGCATGTTTAGAAGAGGCAAATCTAACAGAAGCAGGCATTCTAATAACTGATTTATCGAGATGTATCCTAAGAAAAGCTGACTTATCAAAGTCACATATTATGGAAG
Source organism: uncultured Anaerolineaceae bacterium (assembly GCA_964487745.1). Taxonomy (GTDB): domain Bacteria; phylum Chloroflexota; class Anaerolineae; order Anaerolineales; family Villigracilaceae; genus Desulfolinea. The sequence goes on from CAZASG010000001.1 coordinate 103,507, forward strand.
CTAATTTAAGCAACGCATACCTTATAGAAACTAATTTTTCAAAAGCTTCTTTTGAGAACGTAGTTTTCGGAAACAATGATTTGAGTACGTCAAAAGGACTTAGGTCAACCAATCATTTCACTCAATCTACTATTGATATTCACACAATCAAGAAATCAGGAGGAAAAATCGCTGTTGAATTTCTGCGTGGTTGTGGGCTGTCTGATTTGGATATCGAATATGCAAAACTTGCTAACCCTGATTTAACAGTGCAAGAAGTCAGTGAAATCACTCACCGAATATTTGAGTTAAAAGCTACCCGCCCAATACAAATCTCCCCTCTCTTTATCTCATACAGCCATGCGAACTCAGCCTTCGTAGACAAACTTGAAACCAAACTCAATGAAAAAGGCATTCGCTTCTGGCGCGATATTCACGATGCCACCGCTGGACGTTTGGAAACCCAAATAGATAGAGCTATTCGCCATAACCCCACCGTTTTGCTCATTCTTTCAGAGCATTCCACATCCAGTGATTGGGTCGAACACGAAGCCCGCCTAGCCCGCAAACTCGAAAAAGAACTCGGGCGGGATGTGCTCTGTCCCATCGCATTGGATGATAGTTGGAAGACCTGCAATTGGCCCGAACGTATCAAGGAACAGATCATGGAATATAACATTCTCGACTTCTCGAATTGGGAAGAAGATGATGAGCTGGATGTGATGTTCAAGAGACTGATCGACGGGTTGGATATGTTCTACAAGAAATAAAAAGTAGGGGCGACCCGCCGGGTCGCCCCTACCAAATGCTATGTAACTTGACTAATTAGAGGGGATTCCCTAGCTCATGACATCTGCCCCTGGCGATTGTGACAAATAGAACTAACAGCGGGTCTCCGCCATCATTATGATGTGAGTTAAATTGTTCACACCCTCATAAGGAGTAGAAAATGTCTCAGTCCATTCCCAGCGAAGAGTTGGCAATTGACCGTAAAGAACGTGCATTAACAGTCTGTGACGGCATTCGGCTTCGCCCTCCTCATGAGCGAGTTGGTGATTTCAACGACGTAGTCATTCCTTTTTCGGAGGAATGTGCGCAAATGGCGGCCTCCCGATGCATCCACTGCCCTGATCCGGCTGGTTGTGTGGTTGCCTGCCCTTGCGACAACGATATCCCTTCTGCCATGTGGCTGATCGAGCAAGGTGAATTCCTGGAAGCCGCCGAGCTTTATCGCCAAACCAGTTCGCTTCCCGAAGTTTGTAGCCGAGTTTGTCCGCATGAGCAATTGTGCCAGGGATCCTGCGTCCTGGCCAAAGACAATGGAGACCCTGTATTAACAGGGATGCTCGAAGCCTATGTAATGGATTACGAACGTGCGGAAAAAGGGTATAGTATCCCGATCCCCGTGCCAAACGAAAAAAAGGTGGCAATTATCGGTGCAGGCCCGGCCGGTTATGGTTGCGCAGAGCAATTGGTCCAAAAAGGTTATCAAGTTACCATTTTTGAATCCAAACCCGCCGCTGGCGGATTGCTTACCTACGGCATCCCCAACTTCAAACTCCCCAAAGATGTCGTCTTCGAATCTATAAAAGACCTTGAAGAAGCAGGCGTTAAATTTGTCTTCAACACCATGATCGGAAAGGATAAAACAATTGCCGATCTCTTCAATGATGGCTATGAAGCCGTCTTTATCGGCGTCGGTTCCCAAATTGACGCCCCCCTAAAAGCCGACGGGGTTGACTTACCGGGTGTGCATCTGGCGACGGAATTCCTGATCCGCACCAATGTTGGTGCAGACCATCTCCCCGAAGGCATGGAACCGATCACGGATGTGGGGAAAAGAGTGGTTGTGATCGGTGGCGGCGATACAGCTGCCGATGCCTTGCGCTCCTCCGTACGCCTTGGCGCGGAAGAAGTGACTTGTCTCTACCGCAGAACCTTGAGAGAAATGCCCGGCGGTGCCAAAGACCGCGATATGGCCAGTGAAGAAGGTGCCAACTTTAAGTTCCTGACCCAGCCGATCAAATTCATCGCTGATGAAGACGGCAAGTTGGTGGCCGTCGAATGCCTCGAAATGGAATTGGGCGCACCGGATGATTCCGGTCGTCGGCGTCCTGTTGCAATCGAAGGCTCCAACTTTAGCGTGGGAGCCGACACAGCCGTGCTCGCTCTTGGATATTGGCCCGACGAGACCATCAGCAAATCGACGCCTGATCTGGAGACCCATAATTGGGGCTTGATCACAACCGACTATAAAACGGGAGAGACCTCCATCCCCGGTGTCTATGCCGGTGGGGATGCGGCCACAGGCCCCGATCTCGTAGTAACGGCAATGATGGCCGGGCGCAGAGCGGCGGCTTCCATTCACGAGTATATTGAACAGAAGTAGAGCATAGTTCAGGAAGAACCTCTTAGTAAATTGTCCCGCGGGCTTATGTCAGCCTGCGGGACAGTGCTTTTTAGTGGACAATTTTCAATTTACACGGTAAATTAAAAACCTAAGTGAGCAATACCTTCCATCATTATTGTTTGCAATTTAGGAAGGAAGGGAAGTAGGGATTGGTGATCTGGGAGTAGGTTATGAACAAAGCAACGCTAGAAAAAGAATATCCAGAAATAGCAAAGCAATGGCATCCAACCAAGAACGGAGATCTAAAACCGAGCGATGTAACTCCCAGTAGTGGTCAAAGAGTTTGGTGGGTTTGCGCTGAACAGCCAGAACACGAATGGCCTACACGGGTAAATTCAAGAACAAAGGGTAGAGGATGTCCATATTGCGCAGGCAGAAGAAAATTTGGATATGAATATAAAATATTGGCTGAGGCTTTTCCAGATATTGCAGCAGAATGGCATTCAACAAAGAATGGTGGATTAACGCCTTATGATGTCACTGAAGGTAGTGGAAAGAAAGTATGGTGGCAGTGTTCTAAGAATCCTAAACATGAATGGGAAGCAAAGGTTCAACAGAGAACTAATGGTGTAGGAAAGTGTCCGTATTGTAACAACCGAATACCCTCAGAAACAACTTCCTTTGCAGCAAAATATCCTGATATGGCAAAGCAATGGCACCTCACTAAAAATGGCAATCTGAAACCTGAAAATGTATTCCCTAGTTCAAAAGAACGTGTTTGGTGGCAATGTACAGAAAATCCAGCACACGAGTGGCAAGCAATTGTCAGAAGTAGGACAACATCCCAAGGGCACTGCAAATTTTGCATCCGGCAGAAGCAAGGGAAGAAACCTCCTCTTTCTGAATATGATCCTGAACTTGCTAAAGAGTGGCATCCAACTAAAAATGATGGTTTAAAACCAACCGATATTACAGCTGGGAGTTCAAAAAAAGTATGGTGGGTGTGCAGCAAAAACTCTGACCACGTTTGGCCTGCTTCGATATCCAATCGCACTAGAGGAAAGGGCTGCCCCTTTTGTGCGGGTGCTGTTACTGGTAAAAATAGCTTAGCCTACTTATACCCAGAAATTGCTGGAGAATGGCATCCATCTAAAAATAAGAAACTCACACCTAGTGATGTAACAAGAGGAAGTAAAAGAAAAGTTTGGTGGCAATGCAGAAGCGACCCATCACATGAATGGCGAGCTTTTATATTCTCAAGAACAAAAGGGGAGGGGAAGTGTCCTGAATGTAATGATTCAAAGAAAAAATTTTTTGCAGATGAATTTCCAGAAGTAGCAAAAGAGTGGCATCCTACAAAAAACAGAAATGTGTCTCCCGCTGATGTTCCTTATAGTAGTGCCCAAAAATATTGGTGGCAGTGCAATGTGAATTCTAAACACGAATGGATTGCAACTCCCCAGAACAGAGGTTTAAATCAGAGCGGGTGCCCCCATTGTTATAAAGAAAATGCGGGGCAGGAGCTTAGTGATTACCTAATTGAATCAGCAACAACAAATACTGAGTTTCATCAAAACTTTCTGCAGGGAATTGAAAATATTGATCGTCTAACAAAACAGAAGTTTCGTGATGATGATCTAAGACAAACTTTTTTACGAATGCTTTTTGCTAGCACAATAACTATGATGGAAACATATTTGTCTGATGCCTTTACAAATACTGTTCTTAGAGACAAAAAACTAATCCAAGCTCTTGTAGAAACCACCCCCTATTTTGTGGATATGAAAACAAGTGTCTCCAAGCTGTTTGTATGGGCGGATAGAATTGAAAAAGAAGTTGCAGAGTATCTTCAAGAAAATATTGTGTATCATAATATTTGGAAAGTGCGACGCATGTATGAAAATGTATTAGAAATTCAATTTCCTGATGAATTAGAAAATTTACAACGATCAATAATGCTTCGGCATGACATTGTACATAGAAATGGTAAATCGGTAGATGGAACTCCCGTAATTCTCTCAAAAAAAGACATTGAAAATATTACTGAACTGGTTCGCAATTTTGTTAATTTTGTAGATGATCAGTTTGAAAATATCTCATCTTCGTAGATATTAAACTCCAGTCTCTTTATAGTTTCATCAACCCCCAACTCCCAAATTCCAATTCCCTGACCCTACAGGAGAAAAATCATGAAACTAACCAATCTCTGGAATTCACGCAGCACCCCCACGCTATCCTTTGAGCTCTTCCCCGCCCGCAACGAAAAAGCGGCCGCCAACCTTGAAAAAGCGATTGATAAACTGGCCGCCCTCGAACCCGATTTTGTCTCAGTCACCTTTGGGGCGGGCGGCTCGACGCGCGAAGGCTCCCGGCAACTGGTGAAGAAGCTGCGCCAGGAAAAAGGCCTTGAGACGCTAGCCTACTTCGCCGGTTTCGGTCTCAGTCCCGCTGAGATCACAGCCGTCATCGACGACTATCAAGCCCTCGGCGTAGAGAATATCCTCGTCGTGCGCGGCGACGAACCACGTGACGAAGATTTTGTTCCGCACCCCGAAAGTTTCAAATACGCTTCTGAGCTGATGGGATTCATCCGTCCGCGCTACGCGCTTTGTCTCGGCGTGGCGGGCTATCCCGAAGCGCATATCGACGCAGCCAGCCAAGCGAAGGATATGGAATTTCTCAAGCTCAAGGTCGAGCAGGGTGCGGAGTTCATCATCACCAACTACTTCTATGACAACCAATATTTCTTCGACTATGTCGAGCGCTGCCGCGCGGCAGGGATTGACGCCCCCATTGTCCCCGGCGTGATGCCCATCTACAGCGTCAAGATGATGCGCATGCTGGCGGGCATGTGCGGCGCAACTATCACTGAAAAGATCGAAAAGGGTCTCGCATCCCTGCCGGAAGATGATAAAGATGCGCTGAACGACTTCGGCGTCGATTTCGCGTACGAGCAATGCGCGGAACTCATCAAAGCGGGTGTGCCTGGACTTCACATCTACACGATGGATCGCAGCAGATCGACGCTTGGGTTGGTTGGTCGCCTACGAGGCGAAGGATTGCTGTAATCCAATCCGTAGGGGCGGACGGCTGTCCGCCCCTACACCGTAATTATGATTTCAAAATCCGACTTCATCCGCATCCCCTACACGCCCGATCTCAGCGCGGGCGGCATCGCCTACGCCTGCCGCTCCCTGCCACACACCTACAACCGCATGGGCGGCACCAACGTCAAAAGGATGCGGCGCATCGTCGGCGGGATCGGCGTCGAACTGGCATTCAGACGTTATCTTAGCGAGCGCGAAATCCCCTTCGATGTGAAAGGCGCAACCCCCTTTACAGATCCGGATAAATATGACGTCTCGCTCGGCGGGCGACGTTGCGATGTAAAATCCTTCATGCTCTCCCGAAAATCCCAGATCAACGAACTCAAACGTGATTTGAACTTGCTACTGGATGCCTCGGCATTAATTCCATCCGATCAATTTGCCGCCAAAACGCATCGAGAGAGCGATCTCTACATCTTCGCCTTCCTGACGGGGCTGGTGGCTGCCTCGCGTGCCGACATGATCCGCGCCGAGGGGGCAGGGAATCCGCTGCATCTCATCCACACCCTGCCAAAGGACTGGGCAAAATCCGAGCACTGGCATCCGCTTGGCAAACTCGCCCTGAAAAGCGAGTGCGACGAGACCCTCACCATCGAGTTAGGGGGACAGGATAAAGATCGGGAATTTGTTTCGGAGCGCATTACGCTCGAGCCGCGTCAACGTTCTGAAACGGAAGCAACTTTCCACACGCTCGCCTACACCCACGTCGATAAAATCCCCGCCGCGAGAGTCGGCATCCATTCCCCCGAAAAGGACGAGACTCACCTGATCACATCCCATGATTGGGGCAATATTCAGGTTTACGGGATGAGCGTAGTTTTGGCGGGCTATCTCACGCGGGAGGAGTTCCGCAAAAAGGCACATGAGATTCCGGCGGGCAGCCGCGTCTATCAATATAGCCGCACCAAAACGAAGAATCTCGGCGTCCCCGTACGCGAGTTGAATCCCCTCCGCCCGCTTTTTGAGAAAGTGAAAGATTTTAGATAAGACCTGCATTGCACTTAGAAAGTGCGTTGCAGGTCGTTATGCTTAAGAGCCGATGTGCAACGCATCTTCAAGATGCAATGCACATCTTACAATTTATGAAAAAACTCCTTCTCACTCTCCTCGGCTTCATCCTAACCATCTTGAGCTTCGAAAACCCGATGCTCTTCATCTTCCCGATGTGGGTCTTCGTTGTACTCTTCAAAGCGCCACTCACGCGCATCTTTGCCAAATTCCCGCGCGATTGGGGCTTCGTCGTCGCGGGCGTCTTCTTTGGCCTGCTGACCGAAGGCTTCGCGATCATCAACAACCTCGACGTCCCACCGAATGAGCGCATCCTGCTTCACCCCGAGCCTATTCCCGACCTGATCTACGGCTTTTTCTACTATTCTTTTTTAATCCTGACCTGGTATTTCCTGTTGCGAAAGATCAACTTCTCCAAAACAAAGATCTTCGTCCTGACAGGCATTTTTGGCATCTTTACCGAGGAAACGGGGCAGGTCTTCCTGCGCATCTTCTCCGAGCCGGTGACCGGCTTTCTCTATGCCATCGTCGTCGCCTTTGTTTACGGCATCTTCCCCATGCTGGCATATACGGTCACAGAAGAGCGTTTTCCTGCAGAACGAAAAGAGAGCGGTATCAAAGCTTATCTACTGGTCGCTTTAGCGCTCTTTGTACAGTACGCAATTTATGGTAATGTTGTCTATCAGAATTTGGAGAAGATTTTTTAATAGGTATCTGTCATTGCGAGCGGCTGAACGATGTTCAGCTTAGCAATCTCCTCTATTATTCAGGAGACTGCCGCGGTCGCTCCGCTCCCTCGCAGTGATATTAGGAGTAAAAAATGACCGACCAACACACGCGCTGTCCCTGGCCTACAAATGATCCGCAATATACAAAATACCACGACGAAGAATGGGGCGTCCCTGTTTATGACGACCAACTCCTACTCGCCAAGCTCATCCTCGACGGTGCTCAAGCTGGCTTGAGCTGGATCACCATCCTGCGCAAACGCGAAGGGTATTGGGATGCCTTCGACAACTTCGACGCCGAAAAAATGGCGCGCTATGACGATGCCAAGATCGCCCAGTTGATGAATAACGTAGGCATCGTCCGCAACCGCCAAAAGATCAACTCTGCCATCAAAAATGCTCAAGCCTATCTGCGGTTACGCGAAGAACTTGGCTCATTCAGCGACTACTTGTGGGCTTTTGTGGGGGGCAAGCCCATCGTCAACATCTTGCATACAGAAGCGGATTACGTCGCCACTTCGCCCGAATCTGAAGCAATGTCTAAAGCCTTGAAAAAGCGTGGCTTTAGCTTCGTCGGCCCCACAATTTGTTATGCCTTTATGCAGGCGGTCGGGATGGTCAATGACCACGTCGTGACCTGCTTCCGCTATGAAGAGATCAAACAAGGCTATAAGTAAGCGTATGAAGAAACTCTTTCTTTTCCTGCTCACACTCACCTTCATTCTAGCCAGTTGCGCCCCCTCCGCCCCAACAGGAATTCCCGTCACAGCTCAGGAAGCCCCGACCCCATCCTCTGAAATAGACAGAGCTCTTTCTGCCGAGATTATTGAAGCCCAGGGGGATGTGAACGCTCAACTTGCCGAACAGGATAACTTCATCCCCGCCCAGATCGGGATGCTGCTCTCCGCTATCAGCCATCTCAAAACCGGCAACGATGGCTATAGCCGCCTTGATCTGATCAACGGCAGCATCGTGCGTGTGGGACCCCGATCCCATTTTTCGCTAGAAGATATTCATGAAGAAGATCAGGGAACTGTCGCCCGTCTGAAAATGACCATCGGACAAGTCTGGATCATCTTGAACGGCGGCGAAGTGAACGTCGAAACGTCCACCGGATTAGCCGGGATACGCGGCTCGTATATGGGCATCCGCGTGGAGGCTGACTCAGCCCGGATTTCCTGTCTCGAGGGGACCTGTACCCTCGAGACTCCCACCGAGAGCATCACCATCCCCATCGGGCAGACCGCCATAGCCAAAGAAGATAAACCCATTCAGCTTGAGCCTCTGAGCAAAGAAGACTTGCAAGGCTGGCTCGACTTCAATCCCGAAGCCGCCGATCTCGTCGAAGGCTTTGTCTCCGAGCAGGAACCCACGTCCCTCCCCACCTCTGCCCCTACCACAGAAGAATCATCCAGCGCTCCCACAGGGCATGTAAAACTTCCGCCATTATCCTGCCTGAGCAGCGGTGACTGTGAAGAATATTGCCGTGCCGGAGAAGAGGATCATCCCGCCGAGTGCGAAGCCTTTGAAAGCGCCTTGATCGCTCAAGGAGTCAATTTTGGAGCCTTTAAGTCCTGCATAGATGGCGGTGGCGATCCGCAAACCTGCGCCGATAATGCCCGCTAGAAGAAACGAAAAGCTAACTCTTTCGTATACTGTTATGAACATTATCTTTGTCAGTAAGACAAAGGAAAGGAAAGAAAATGGAAAGCTGGATCATTATCTCCTTGATAGCCCTTCTATTGATCGTCGGACTTGCTGTATTCGTTCTCAAAAAGGACAAAACCTACGAACCCGATTATCGCGTCTTTTTCATTTTGGGTGTTACCTGGCTGCCCCTTGGCATCGCTACTGATAATCCCGCCTTCACAGGGATGGGCGCTGTCTTCATGGTGCTGGGGCTGGCAAACCGCGATAAATGGAAGGAACAAGAAAAATTCTCAGAGATGGACCCGGATAAACGACGTTTGAAGATCATCCTGATCGTCGGGTTGACTCTTCTTTTATTGATAGGGGCTGCAACTTATTTTCTGGCGAGATAACCCAAACGCAGAAAAGAACAAAAAAACTTGCGAAGGATTTCGCAAGTTTTTTCATCTCACAGCGAATTTCAATGGCAAAATGATCTTTTTCGCAAGATAGCAAGCCCAAATCCACGAGTGTGGCGACACTAAATCGGAGTAAAAGGTCATATTTTGTAGATGATGTCCTTCACTGGGACAATTCAGGGCATTATAATATTATTGATAAACATTACCTGTTTTAGAAGAAGGATAAAATCATGCAAATTACCCGCCAAGCCGATTACGCAGTCCGCGCCGTTTTATATCTCTCCCGTTTGGGGCAGGGAAATCGCGCGGCGACCAGTCAGATCGCTGAAGATCAACACATCCCGCCCTCTTTCCTCGCAAAGATCATATCTCAACTATCCATCGCAGGGTTGTTGAACACATCCCGTGGTGCCCGGGGCGGTGTGACCTTGGCGCGTTCACCTGAAAAGATCACCTTACTGGAAGTTGTTGAAGCCATTGACGGTCCCATCCGCCTGAACGAATGCGCCCACTCTGATGGAATGTGTGCTTTCAGCGAAGATTGCCCGCTCGTTTCGATCTGGCAAGATGCCCAAAGCGATCTCGTAAAACGCCTGAGCGGCACCAATTTTGGGCAATTTTTAAACTAACTGACCTATCCAATGCACATCTAAGAGGCTTCGTGGATATTCCACGAAGCCTTTTTAAATTGCGCATATAATTAGGAATATAAAAGTCGCTCTGCAGGAGATAATGATGCAAAGAAAAAACCTGATCCGCCTACTCCTACTTCTCTCCCTGTTCGTCACTCTGGGATGTGCAATGCCCGCCCTGCCATTTCTGGATAGCGCGCCCGAAGCTGCGCCACCCACAGCCGTGGATGCAGATACGCTCGCGACCATGGTAGCTGATTCCGTTAACAAAAAAGTGAGTCAGACCCTCGAAGCATTGCCGCCACCGCCTACCGCCACACCGCTGCCGACCCAAACACCAATGCCTAGCCCCACAGCAACCTTTACGATCACGCCTACCCCGACAGAAATCGTTTATCCTGAAACAGGCAGCGCCCTGATCGAAAATGAAGAAGGCAAGATCACCTATTATGACTACACGGGTGGCTACAAAGCAGATCTACCTCTCAATTGGCTGGCTGTCCGCCCCGGCGAAGAGGAATATACCGCTGCCTGGGCATTGCCCATTGCTTCTGAGCCTACAGTACAGCAAGCACTGCAAAGTATGCAGAGCCTCGACCCGAACTCCTTCCGCCTCTTTGTACTCGATACTCAGGATGAGCATTTCGATAATGGTTTCCTGAGCAATATCAACTTCCTGTTGGGCGAAGAAAGTGAAGCCACCCTGGACGAAATCTTTGCCCAGAACGTGCTCGAACTCCCACAAGCCATCCCGGGTTTAGTGGTGGTTGATTCTCATTTGGACGTGACTGCTTCCGGGCAGGAGGTCGGCATCGTCATCTCCGAATGGGATGCGCAACTCGCCACAGGCGAAGATATCCGTCTACATCAGAAACAAGCCATCTTGCTGGTCAAAAACCGTGCATTGGTGATCACGTTCACCAGCACAGTCGATTTCAAGGATACAGTGATTGCTGATTTTGATACGCTGGTGAATGGGTTTATGTTGTTGGATTAATAGCTTTTCCCCCAAAAGCAAAGTGACCGTCACCTTAGCGGTGACGGTCACTTTTTAATTCTCTTCTTCCTCTTGCACAATCTCGCCGGCTAAATTCTGCAGAGCCTCTGCTTCCCCCTGATCTGTTTGCATGGTCTTCCAATATTGCTCCAGCAATTCTAGCGGAGAGAGGCTGCTTACCGTCTGGTCGGCTGCCAAGCGGATGCGAGCCTCGACCTGCGGCTTCTTCACCAAATGAAACTCGAAAGCATCCTTCGCATATTTGCGCAGGACAGGCTCGTCGATGAGCGTATCCCATTCACGGGGATACTCGACCACAAGACGCACAATAGCGTCTTTTAGCTGCTCTTTCGGTGCGAGCTTCTTGAGCAATTCATCCATTAAGCTCAATTCACTTTTCGGTTTAGCGTAGAGATCAATAAAAGGACGGATACCAGTTAACTCACGCCAATCTACTTTCGTCTTTCCCTTTTCCACATTTGCGATGACATAAAATTTCTGATCTTTCACTTCCCCAAAATCGACGCGTTCGATCGAGCCCGGATAGACCACAGGCGGATGCGCGTTCTCGTTCAGGTTCTGCGGTTTGTGAATATGCCCGAGGGCAACATAATCCAGCCTTTTATCTTTGACCAATGAGCCGGACAAGACAAGGTCGTTACCCAACATCACCATCCGCTCAGCACCGTATTTCGCACCTTGCACGGAGGCGTGCGCCGTCAAAACGACGGGAATGTCCGGATCAACTTGCTCGAAGGCACTTTCAACAAAATCGCCAAGCAATTCTTCCAGTTTGTCATAAACCTTTTCGTTATCTTCCCCGCTCATCTGTGAATACGCCATCATCCCTGATTTGGAGACCCAGGGCAGGGCGATGATCTGTACGGGCAGATCCAATTCTTCGGCAGAGAGAAATTGGGGCTTATCCAAGATACGGATATTTGGTACTTGAAGAGTACCAAACTCCTGAAGAGCGTGGGCACGTCCCGTTGCCGGAGAGAGATCGTGATTCCCCACGAGTAAAAGCGTCGGGATCTGGGCTTCGCTTAAACGGTAGATGCGTTTGCCCCACTCACGTTGATAAGTGGGAGCAGGTGAACGGTCCTTGTATGTATCGCCCGCGAAGATAACAATATCCACTTTTTCGTCGATGGCGGCATCCACAATGGTATCCAGCGATTTCAGGAAGTCCAATACGCGCAGCGGGAGTCCCGTCTCAGGGTCATGGCGACCGTAATTTGCCATATCAATATGAGCATCAGCGAAGTGTAGAAGTTTAAGAGTCATTAGAGATTTTTATAGTATTTCTTGCGAATATCGACCAGAGAGCTTTTGCCCTTGACGACTGACATGATCTCATCGGCGGTAAAAAATTGTAATTCAGCAACGGTAAAGGTCATTCGCAGGTCGCGATGGTCGTAGGGAATATCAGAAAGGTCATGAATGGAGCGCAGGACAAGCACATTGGCAGGGATGCTTTTGAAAGGCGGATATTTTTTATTAAGATGTTCGGCTTCCTGCTTTTCAGCGGAACTTCTGTGGGCAACCATGCGCTTGCGTTCAGCCAACTCGGCTTCTTTCTTTGCTTTTTCTCGTCGTATACCCCAATAAGCCAACCCGCCGATCAGGAGGATAAAAAGAAGGGGAACGCCACATCCGACAAGTGTTGTTATATCCATTTTCTATTCCACACCCCACTGTTCGAGGTAGAAAAGCCCCGGCGAAAAGTTTGGATTCAGGCGCACGGCTTCGCGCATATCCGCAAAGGCATTCACATAATCGCCAACGGCATATTCTGCCATCGCGCGCCAGTAGAGGCTCTCCTCGAGGGTCGGCTCGCTGATGGTCTCGTTGAGGGTCGTATCGGCAAGATTGATCACATCCTGATAGCGTCCGCTGTAGAAATATGCCCAATAGGGCGAAGTTTGATACCACATGATCCGGTAAGGGCGCTGCGCATCTTCCTGCCCAAGCTCGGCATAGAGGGCAAAGGCACGGTCGAAGGTGGCGGCTGCTTCAGCATAACGCTGCAATCTCACCAAACTCGTTCCCTGGTTGAAGATCGCAAAGAATTTGTCGTTACCCTCGAGGGTGGGTTCTTCGGCTTCAGCGATCTCGAGGGCATGCTGATCTGCCCACATTTCATCCTGCCAGGGACCCAGCAACTCAAGCACCTTCTGCTCATCATCGGCCGGATAAACGACAACGAAAAGATTATTGAAGGAGCGCCAGCCCTCTTCAAAAACGGGGTACTCGACGGGGAAATTCGGTCCGTCGTTGTAGGTATCCTGCACGATGAAATTCTCGCCAAGATCGTTATAGCCAGTCACAAATTGGTAATGCCCCAGCCAGGCAACCTTGCCCGTGTAATCTCTTTCAGAACGTCCTTTTTCGATCAGGACAGGATAGCCCGCCGCAATGAAGCGCTTGATCAGGTCGATCTCCCCGCCATAACGGGACAAAGCGCGGAATTCGGTTTGTTCATTGACAAAATCGACCATCTCGTAGGGCATGACGTTTTTGTCCGTTTTCCCGCGTTGGATGAAATCGAGTTCTTCATCCGCCACACCCGGTTTGACGACTTTGGCAACATCATCACGGTTGCCTTCCCAGCCCCAGAATTTGAGCGCCATCGTCAGGTTGGAGGGACCGCAATAATTCCAGCGATTCTCCTGATCGACGTAGATCACATTCTGCACACGCCCAATCTCGGGATAGGGCGTCGGGACGATAGTTGCCGTCATTGTTGGGACAGGCGTATGAGTCACTCCAGCAGGCGTGAGTGTAAAGGTTGGTGTCGCCTGAGCAACAGCCGACGTTGGCTCCGGCGTGGAAGGCTCAAAGATCGCCTCGTCGGGCGGGTTGAAATAGTATTTGATCTGGGTGCGCAAATTATCCACACGCCACGCCAGCCGTGAGTGGATCGGGGGAACAAAGTAGAGGCCGATCAGCGCGGCGATGCCAAGGAGTATCCACAAAAAGATGCGGGGATTTTTGAGTTTCATGGAGGCGATTATACTCGAAGTAAATTTGTGCTAAACTTGCTTTGTACTCGTAAATATTGGGACATTCACTTATGGGACAGGCCACAAAAATGATCACCTTTAAAACATTTTCATTCACAAAAAATATAACGCGCAGAATATGGGAGTTTGGTGATGACAAGATAAAGATTCACACAAAATCTCTTAATTCTGAGTTTGATATAGAAATAAAATACGAAGAAATCAAATTTGTAGAAACCAAACTGATTAGAAATTCAGATTGGGCATGGATAGCTTTCATGCTTCTATCTGGGTTTTACATAATACGGCTCTTCCTTCGTAGTTTTTCCTTATATCAACCAACATCGCTGATTCCGGAAAAAATAGTTGTCACAATTGCGCTCTTTTTATTTATCCCCATATTTTGGAAGAAAGAAACTTATTCCTTTTTAGACATTAATAAGTATATTCTCACAACATTCAGTGCAAGCAAAAATAATCGAAATATTTTACTGAATGCAATAGATCTTGTTAGGAAAAAAGCAAGCCTAATTGAAGAAATCCACTTTAGTGATCCTTTACCAATAGCTCCACCAATTCATGAATTATCTGAATATAATTTTCCTGATTACATTAAAAAGAATGTCTTGAGATTTTATGATGACAAAGTAATCATAAAAAGAACTAGCTTGGTTGAGGAAAGAACTCTAGTAATAGAGTATGATGAAATAACAAGTAACAAAAAATTCAAATCAGTAAACAGAGCTTGGGGTAATATTTGGTCCTATTGGCTCATTTTTGTATTTACACTAAGCTCATTACTTACAGCTTGGTTTCCGCAGTTTGTACACGGAAATGTTTTGCTTGCACAAATACTGTTAGGGTGTTTAGCATTATTAATCCCTTTGTTCCTTTTGGGATATCTCAAACAAGAATATTTAGGTTACTTTGATAAAGATGATGTTTTAGTATTATGGACACGAATAAATAACAAGAACCAAGAAAAAGTTGAGCAGATTGCTGAATTTATAAAAGGAAAAATCACTATCTAATCAAATAATTAGCTAATAATCAAACTAGCAAAAACGCACTCTTAGGAGTGCGTTTTTTGTATCACCTTCATGTCTTAGTTATCAAGCCCTAAATTGTGTCTCGTATAACTCTTTATACAAACCACTCTCAGCGAGCAATTCATCATGCGTGCCCTGCTCTACCAGCCTGCCATCCTGCATCACCAAGATCTTATCTGCCGCAAGGATCGTCGAAAGACGATGCGCAATCACCAAGCTGCTGCGTCCCTTCATTACTTCCTGCAAGGCATTCTGGATCAACTCTTCAGAGAGCGAATCAAGGTGGGATGTGGCTTCATCCAAAACCAGGATGCGCGGATCTTTGAGCACCACGCGCGCAATGGCCACACGCTGACGTTCCCCGCCGCTCAGACGATAACCTCGCTCACCCACCACCGTATCATAACCATCGGGCAGGGCGGCAATAAAATCGTGGATATTCGCCGTTTTACAGGCCGCGATCACTTCTTCAGCCGTCGCATCGGGGCGGGCATAGCGCAAATTCGCACCGATCGTATCGTAGAAGAGATAGGTTTCCTGCGTAACCATGCCGATATGCTCAGCCAGCGTATTGAGCGCCAAGTCACGGATATCGTGTCCGTCCAGTTGCACCGTCCCCTCGGTGGGATCGTAGAGGCGTGGGATCATGTAGGTCGTAGTCGATTTGCCCGCTCCGCTTGGGCCAACCAAGGCGACGAGTTGACCGGGCTCGATACTGAAGTTGACGTCGCGCAAGGCCCACTGCGGAGCTGAACCAGTTTGGGATGAGTCCGTATCGCTCCCATCCTTAGGCTTGCCGCGCGGTTTAAGATGAGCTTCGCTGCCACCCCACGTAAAGCGCGCGATCTCATCCAATCCGATCTTTTCTCCTTCCCCCAGACCTTCGTAGGCAAAAGAGACCTTATCAAAAACGACCTGCCCATTCACATTGGTGAGAGCTTTGGGGGATGCTTTTTCCGCGATCTCGATGGGAATATCGAGCACTTCAAAAACGCGTTCAAAACTGACCATGCTCTGCGCCACCTCGACCTGGGCATTGGTGAGCGACATCAGCGGACCATAAAGCTGGGTAAGATAGCTGCCAAAAGCGACGATGGTACCGATGGTGAATGCGCCCTGCAAAACGAGATGTCCACCCACCCAAAAGACAACGGCTGAGCCCACCGCGCTGACCACGCTCAGGATCATAAAAAACCAGTGCCCGACGACGGCGCGGCGGATGCCAATATCGCGAACCAGAGCGCCATCGTGGCTAAAACGGTCGAATTCTGTTTTCTCTCGTCCAAATAATTTGACCAATAAAGCGCCGCTGATGTTAAGCGTCTCGTTCATGGTGGCATTCATTTCGGCGTTCATTTCCATCGAGTCGCGTGTGAGGGCGCGGAGCGTTTTTCCGATCTTGCGGGCGGGGAAGATGAAGAAAGGCAGAATAGCCAAGCCCAGCAGTGTGAGACGCCATTCAAGTGCGAGCATGATGCCCAGCGTGGCAACCAGCGAAACCGAATTTGAGATGATCGAAACCATTGTGTTGCTGATAGCACGTTGTGCACCGACCACGTCGTTGTTAAGCCGCGACATGAGTTCGCCTGTGCGCGTTTGGGTGAAAAAACGCAAAGACATGCGCTGCAAATGTCCGTAAAGTGCGCGGCGCAGATCGTAGATGACACCCTCGCCGATCTGTGAGTTAAGGCGGCGCTGTAAAACGCCGATCGCGCCATTGACGAGTGGCACACCGATCATCCCGAGGGCAAGCCAATTCAGGCGCACAAAATCTCCATTGGGGATGGCGTTGTCGATCAGGTCTCTGTACAAAAGTGGGGAGATGAGTGTGATCCCCGAGATCATCAAGATCGTAAATAACAAGCCCAAAGCCTGTAAACGATAGGGTTTAGCGATCTCCCAGGCGCGCAGAAGTAACTCGCGCGTGATCTCCGGTTGATCCTGTTCTTCGTCATGTTTTAAGTAAGCGTACCAGCCTGCTCCGTGAAAACCCATAAAGTACCTCCGTTAGAGGGACAGATGACAGTCACTTTAAAAGTGACTGTCATCTCTGTTGATATTCTGTGATAGAAAATCATTATAGCGAAGCTCTATTAGTTTCTTGTTAGACGACAAGAAGAAAGAACATTTATTCTGATATACTTCTGCAAGTAATCATATAATTAGATAAACGAGATAACTATGGCAAAAACAATTACCCGATTTGTCTGTACCGAATGCGGACGGACATCTCCAAAATATATGGGCAAATGCCCAAAATGCAATGCCTTCAACAGCATGATCGAAGAGGTCGTACAGGAAGAAGCCGCGAAAAAATCACGCGGACCCGCGCGAAGCCTAACCGGTCGTTCCACGCCGCGCCCCCTGCCACAAATTGACGCAGGCGCCGAAGACCGCATCCATGTGCCGATCGGTGAATTTGCGCGTGTGCTGGGCGGTGGCATTGTTCCCGGCTCCATCGTGCTGATCGGCGGCGACCCGGGAATCGGTAAATCGACCCTGCTCCTGCAAATGACAATGGGCATGGCAGATAAACAGCGTGTTCTTTATGTTTCTGGTGAAGAATCCGAACGCCAGATAAAGATGCGCGCCACGCGTATTGCCGAGAGTTCGGGCAATAAAGCATCCCTACCCGACGATCTCTTTTTGGTCACTGAGACCAATCTCGGCGTCATCATGGAACATGTGCAGGAAGTCAAACCAACCCTGCTGATCGTAGACTCGATCCAGACCACCTATATCCCTGAACTGACCTCCTCGGCTGGCTCGGTGACCCAAGTGCGTGAGTGCGCTTCACAATTGCGCGAACTCGCCAAAACCAGCGGGATCTCGGTCTTCGTGATTGGGCATGTCACCAAAGAGGGGACCATCGCCGGGCCACGCGTGCTGGAGCATATCGTCGATACCGTCCTGCATCTTGAAGGCGACCGTTATCAGGCATATCGTCTCCTGCGCTCGATTAAAAATCGTTTTGGGGCAACCGCCGAAGTCGGCGTTTTCGAGATGCACGAACGCGGATTGGTCGAGGTCTCAAACCCATCTGAAGCATTTCTCGCCGAGCGTATGGTGAACGCACCCGGCTCATCCGTCGCGGTGACAATGGAGGGCACACGGCCACTGCTCGTCGAAATTCAGGGCTTGACCAGCCCGACCAATTTCGGGAACGCGCGTCGCACAGCGAATGGCGTCAATTACAACCGCTTGCTGTTGATCGCCGCCGTACTCACCCGCCGAGCAGGCGTCAGGCTTTCGGAACAGGATGTTTTCGTCAACGTGGTAAGTGGCTTGAAGATCGACGAACCGGCAGCCGATCTTGCCATCGCCGCCGCCATTGCTTCCTCGATGCGCGACATGCCCGTCCGGGCAGATGCAGCGTTGATCGGTGAGCTTGGTCTAGCTGGCGAACTCCGTATGCCTTCGCAGATGCCACTGCGCCTGCGCGAGGCTGCCAAGCTCGGTTTTAAGGCTGCTATTGTCCCCAAACGGTTGCGCAAATCCGAGCCGTGGACAAAAGATATCGAGATCATCGAAGTGCGCTCAATCCATCAAGCGCTTGAGGCAGCGATGGGCAAATTGCCGCCAAGGAAAAAGGGGCGGGAGGTTGTTTAGTTACGATAACAGGGAAACCCAAAAGAAAGGACTATCGAGAACATGCCAATAGCAGCAATAATATTTGTGGGATTTATGATCTGTGCTTTACTTCTTGCTGTGCACGGAACATATATTGCCTGGTTTCAAACAGAAATATTTTTAGAGAAACAAAAAAGATGGAAGGAAGAATTTCCTTCTTTTCTCCAAGCAGCAGCAGATGAAAAATATGCCTTATGGCATGTTCGCATCCTGGGACCAATTGGAATAGTAATAGCTTGTGATCTTATTTTAGATTTTATTTTGCTGAAATAACTTTTATATATAAAAAAGGGAAAAGATCGATAGTATCTTCGTCACTGCGGGGAGGGCGTAGACCGACGCGGTAATCTGTTAACTAACCAGGAGATTGCTTCGCTCCGAAAGCTCCGCTCGCAATGACGTTCGCCAGGAGAAAAAATGATCAAAATTGTTACGGATACAACATCCGGTTTTTCACCTGAAGAGGCTGAAAAGCATGGCTTCAGCCTCGTGCCGCAGATCGTTAATTTTGGCGAAGCATCCTATCGCGACGACATACAGATCGACACCAACACTTTCCTGCGAAAACTACGCGCAGCCGACGACCTCCCAAAAACGGCTGCCCCGCCCCCCACGCTCTATGACCCCATTTTCTCTGAAGCTGAAAAGAAAGGTGAGACCGTCATCTGCCTGCATCCTTCTACCAAGATCAGCGGGACGGTGAGATCGGCGACCGTCGCGGCGCAGAATTACCCAGATACAGACATCCACATCGTGGACACCCAAACCATCGCCGGAACGCTCGCGACCCTGGTCTTGCTCGCTGCGCAATGGGCAGCGGATGGCCTCTCTGCCGAGATCATCCTCGACGGCATCGAAGATATGATGGCGCAACAGCGTGTCTATTTTTTGGTGGATACCCTCGAGTATCTGCAAAAGGGCGGGCGGATTGGCGGAGCACGTGCCCTGTTGGGCAAGATGCTGAATATCAAACCCATCCTGACGATGCATGATGGGCAAGTAGAACCCTTTGAGCAGGCGCGTACCAAGAAAAAGGCAATCGCCAGACTCGCGTCCCTTGTTCAGGAGCAAGCCGAAAGGGAGGGTGATCCGCATATTTGCGTGATGCACGCCGATGCCCTCGAAGATGCCCAAAATCTGGCTATGGATCTACAATCCAGCTTTAATGTCAAAGAAATTCCCATCTATAAACTTCCGCCCGCGATCGTTGTGCATGTGGGACCGGGGGCAATGGGCGTCGCTTTCTTCACAAACTAAATTCATCCCGTTATAATAGAAAGACTCTAAAAGAAATTTCCACCTGTTCTTTTCACAAAGGTGATTGAAGGAGAAACCCCATGTCCGGTCATTCCAAATGGTCAACCATTAAACGTAAAAAAGGCGCTACCGATGCAAAACGCGGTGCCATGTTCACCCGCCTGAGCCGTGAAGTAACGCTGGCTGCCCGCGAAGGCGGCGGCGACCCTGATACCAACTTCCGTTTGCGCCTGGCAATAGAAAAAGCCCGTGCTGGCAATATGCCGAAAGATAATATCGAACGCTCGATCAAAAAAGGCACAGGCGAAGATAAAGACAGCGTCACTTTTGAAGAGATCACTTATGAAGGCTATGCCCCGAACGGCGTGGCTGTGATCCTGGAATGCATGACCGAGAATCGTAACCGTACCGTTGCTGAAGTTCGCCATGGTTTGGATAAATATGGTGGCAGTTTGGGCGAAAATGGTTCGGTGATGTGGCAATTTGACCGTATCTCTTATTTCACCTTCTCTGAAGATAAAATGGATGTCGACGCTGCCTTTGAACTGGCCATCGAAGCTGGCGCAGATGATGTCAGTAATGAAGACGGCATTATAGAGATCGTGGGCCCGGTAAACGCCTACAAGGAACTTGGTGATGCACTGAAAGCCGCCAACGTGGAAGTGGAGGATGCCGGTTTGCGCATGGAACCCAAGCAGGAAATGGATCTCGGCGTTAACGAAACTCTGCAAGTATTGAAGGTGATCGAAAATCTCGAAGAGCTCGATGATGTGCAGAACGTCTATCACAATATGAGCATTTCCGATGAGGCAATGGCCGCCCTCGAGGCTGAATAAATGAGCCTGGTGCTAGGGATCGATCCCGGCACAGCCACCTTGGGCTATGGGCTGGTACGTGAAAATCGAGATTCAAGCCTTGAAGCTGTCGCTTACGGCGTCATCACCACGCCCGCCAAAATGCCCGCCCATGAGCGTCTTGTAAAAATCTACAACGAGATCAACGAACTTTTGCTTCTCCATCGCCCTGATCGCTGTGCGGTGGAGAAGTTGTTTTTTCAAAAGAACGTCACCAATGCCATCGCAGTGGGACAGGCGCGCGGCGTCGTCATGCTCGCGCTGGCTCAGGCTGGTTTGGACCCCGCCGAATATACCCCCAACGAGATCAAGCTGGCTGTATCCGGCTATGGCGGAGCTGGCAAAAGACAAGTGCAGGAGATGGTGCGCATGCTGCTCGTGCTGGAGAAAATTCCCCGCCCCGACGATGCCGCTGACGCTCTCGCTGTCGCGATCACGCATATACACAGCGCATCCTTGCGCTCTCTTGCAGATCAGGAAAGGTAGAAAATGGAAAATATCGATCTCTTTCTCCGTTTTGGAGTTGCATTGGCCATTGGCTTTTTGATCGGCTTACAACGCGAATTTGCGCATGGGGGCTCGGAGCGAGACATTATCGCCGGAGAGCGGACTTTTGCCCTCTTTGGACTGTCTGGAGCGGTCGCTGCCATGATCGCAGATGAGCTTAATTCATCGCTCGCCTTTATCGGGATCATTCTTGTTTTGGGTGCATTTATCACAGCCGCATATCTGGTTGATGCCCGCAAAGGACAGGTCGGGCTGACCACCGAGGTCGCTATCGTGATCGCCATCACAGCTGGCGCGCTGGCTTACTGGGGTTATCTCTCGCTCGCGCTGGCGATCGGTATTGCAACCACGGTCATCCTCTCGATCAAACTGGAAACAGACCGTTTTGCACGCTCACTGACAAGAGAAGATATTTCGGCAGCGTTGCAACTGGCAGTCATCTCGGCCATCGTGCTGCCGATCCTCCCTAACGAAAGTTTTTTCCCGCCTCCCTTTGATGTGCTCAACCCCTTCAAGATCTGGTTGATGGTCGTCTTCATTTCCGGGATCAGCTTTTTGGGATATGTCGCCATCAAAATCGTTGGCCCCGAACAAGGGATCGGTTTAACAGGCTTCCTCGGCGGGCTGGTCTCCAGCACAGCTGTCACCCTCAGTTTTTCAGAGCGCAGCAAACAGGAACCGGAACTTTCCAAACCTTTTGCTCTCGCCATCACCGTTGCGTGGACAGTCATGTTCGCCCGGGTTCTCGTCGAAGTAGGAGTCGTTTATCAACCATTGTTAAAATTTGTGTGGTTGCCCATTACCGCTTCCGGCGTAGTGGGATTACTTTATTGTGCCTATCTCTTCTTTTCCCAGCGCACAGCCGAAAAAGCGGATGTTGAATTCTCAAATCCTTTTGATCTTCTCTCAGCGATAAAATTCGGGCTGCTTTACGGGCTTGTACTGCTCATCTCCCGTGCGGCGCAAATGTATCTCGGCGATGCCGGTCTCTATATCTCCAGCATCATCTCAGGTGTGGCCGATGTAGATGCCATCACACTCTCGATGGCAGAGCTGAGTCGAAATGACCTGATCGAAATGCCCAAAGCCGCCCTTGCCATTGTGCTGGCAACCCTGTCCAACACCACCATCAAAGGTGGGATCGCCCTCGCCATGGGTGGCAAGGCCCTACGCAAACCTTTATCACTGGGGATCGGGGCAATACTCATCGTTGGCATCGGCACGGCACTTCTAATCTAACCGGAGCAAAATATGATCGCAACCATACACGGAGAAGTCACCATTATCGAAAACGACGCGCTGATCGTCGAAGTTAACGGCATCGGGATGCGCGTTCACGTGCCTGCCACGCTCAAAGAAAAGATGAAGACGGGCGAAAGCATTTTGCTCTACACTCATTTCGTCGTGCGGCAGGATGCGATGTCTTTATACGGATTCGAAACCCTCAGCGAGCGCGATCTCTACACCCTTTTGCTCAGCGTCAGCGGAATTGGCCCCAAATTGGCTTTGGCGATCCTCTCCTCCATTACACCTGATACCGTTAAACGAGCGGTATTTAACGAAGAACATGAGATCCTTAACCGCGTCCCGGGCGTGGGAAAGAAAACCGCCCAGCGCATCGTTCTGGCATTACAAGACAAACTCAAACCGAGCGATACCCTCGAAGAAGTAGCTGCTATGTCCGATACCGACAGCGAAGTCCTCGCCGCGCTGACTGCCCTCGGCTACAGCGTCGTTGAAGCCCAGACCGCCCTCCAATCCCTGCCAAAGGATGCCCCTAACGACGTCGAAGAACGTCTACGCTTGGCGTTGGGATATTTTCAGTAATTGATAGTCAGATGTGCATTGCACTTCATAAGTGCGTTGCACATCGGGTTTTCGTATACAAGCATGGCTTACCAGCCCCGCTGTGCAGCGCATCTCTCAGATGCAACGCACGCTTTCATAAATTTCAATTTTTATCAGTATTTTTTAGGAGTAAAGATGATATTTAAAAGAGAACATGTTGAAAAATGGCTCGCAGCCGAATTTCCCGGTGAAAGATTAGTCAGTATGGTTTCATCCGGTCTTTGGTCTGCCAGTTATTCGACACCGGGAACGTCAGGCAGCTTTAGCTCGAATCACCGCAACACGGGCGATAAGCGCCGCACGGAATTGGCTGCTTCGTTGGGGCTGGATCAAGAGCTGAAAATCCCGCCTTTTTACGAAAACACCTTTTACGCGCTCACGAACAAACAAATTATCCTGGGCACACGCTCAGGCTTCTTAAACCGTCCCAAAGATATCCTCCACGCCGCCCCGCTCGATGGACTGATGGTTCATTGGTTTGACGATACGATCGGCCCCAATCGAGCCCGCCATTTCGTAACCATCTTCGGCGATGGCAAGTGGCGCGCGGACAAGACGGGCCTGACAGCGCTTGGCCGCCCATTAAAAAATTCAACGGCAGATGAGTTCATCAAGGCGCTGGGCAATTATGCCAAGGAAGTCTGAATCCATGATAAACACGGCGATGTGGAAGAACGTCTGCGCCTGGCATTGGGATATTTTCAGTAGACAGAACAGGACCTTGTCTTAGAAAAGCACTTTCTTTCACTAGCATATCAGATTTTCTAGTTCGCCTAAAAGGGAGAATACTTTTATGGAAAAGCCAACTGTTTTCTTTAGCCATTCATCGAAAGATAAAGAATATGTTTTGGAATTAAAAAAACTTATAATGGAAAAAACATCAGATACCATCGAGATGTTTCAATCATCCGACGGCGAAAGTATTCCATTTGGTAAAAATTGGGTTTACAGAGTGGAAGAGAAATTATCAAGTGCAAAAATAATGTTTGTTTTTATTTCGCCCAATTCAATGAAATCGAATTGGATTTATTTTGAAGCAGGCTTTTCCTATTCGAAAGGAATTCGGGTAATACCTGTAGGGATACTAGGTATTGATATTGGGCAAATTCATGCCCCACTGAACTTATTACAAGGCTTTAACATTCGAAACCACGAAGGTTTAAATAACATAATTGCAATACTAAACAATGAATTCAACTGTAAATATAAAACAGACTTTTCTCAATTACAATTTGATTTACTACAAAATAAAACCAACCTTGTTGAACAACTTGATGATAACATTTTAAATAAAATAGATTATTTCAAAACGGAATTTTCTTCCCAATTACAAGATAATACGTTGATCGGAAATGCTTTCGAAGTATTTAAGGAATATCTTCTAACGCATAAAATACAAAATTCGACATCTAATCAGTATGGGGACAATCGGCTCTACCTATATGGAATGGAGGTAAGACAACACAATGATGGAAGAGAAGAAAAGCTGCGATTTGATATGGATTTGCTACGATTAGATGAAAGTCTACAAATCATCTCTGGGATATTACCTTTAATCTATGAAAACCCCATAGAAAGATATTACTTGCAAGTCTATTTTGGCGAAGAAATCAAATTAATTACCACAAACTATAAGTTATCTGCTCGATTAAATGAGTTTGAAATTCAAATGTCGGACATCAATGGCGATTTATATATGTATAAAAATATGTTATTTGCACTTGATGAACCAAGACATGATGAGAAAAATCAGAGCTTACGTATTATTTACAATCCCAATAAACCAGATGTGAATGAAATAATGGGTTTATTAAAGTTCTTATTCTCCATCGGCGTAATTTATCATTAATTTATTTGGTTTCAAGGTTTTGTGATGACTTTTTTTGACGATATTGTAAACATCGCCCGCCGTAAAAATAATTTCGACCAAACCAATCCCTGGTCAAATGGCTCGAGCACCTACATCGCCGAGATATGCAAAGAAGTAAAAGAAGTTGCTGAAGAGATTGAGCAAGATCGCAAACCCTATCTCGAAGATGAACTTGGCGATGTACTTTGGGATTATCTCAATCTCGTCCTTGCGCTCGAAAAAGAAAAAGGCATCAAGCTCGAAGATGTGCTTGAAAGAGCTGCCCGCAAATATGATGAGAGAATTTCTGGTATCGAGAACGGTGTGCTCTGGAAAGAAATAAAAGAAAAACAAAAAGCAGCTTTAGCAAAAGAAAATAATAATTCAAACATCTAATACTTTTTGCATGTCATTGCGAGTTCGGACTATCGTCCTCCTCGCAGTGACATGGCTATTCGTTATATAAGGAGTCTTAATGCAAGTCCTAGGCATCGGCGGCTCAGGCATCAAAGGCGCACCCGTGAATATTGAAACCGGCGAAATGCTTACCGAGCGTTTCCGCATCCCCACCCCGCAGCCCGCCAAACCCAAACCCGTCGCTGAGACGGTCGCAGAGATCGCTAACCATTTCGAATGGGAAGGCCCCATCGGTTGCGGCTTCCCAGCTGTGGTACAGAAGGGCATCACGCGCTCGGCAGCCAATGTCCACAAAAAGTGGATCGGAACAAATGCAGCCGAACTCTTCAGCGAAGCAACCGGCTGCCCCGTCAAAGTGCTTAATGATGCCGATGCCGCCGGTTTGGCAGAAATGCGCTTTGGCGCTGGGCACGGACGTGAGGGTGTCGTTTTACTGGTCACCATCGGCACCGGATTGGGCACATCCATCTTTACCGATGGTGTCCTGCTCCCTAATACTGAACTCGGTCATATCGAGATCGACTGCAAGGATGCTGAAAAACTGGCATCCGATGCCATCCGTGAACGCAAAGAACTCTCCTGGAAAAAATGGGGGAAACGCCTGAATACCTATCTCACCCGCCTGGAATCCTTGATCTGGCCCGACCTGATCATACTCGGTGGCGGTGTCAGCAAAAAACATGAAAGCTTCATGCCCTATTTGAACGTGCAAGCCGAGATCGTCATCGCTGAGACCTACAATCATGCCGGGATCATTGGTGCGGCACTGGCAGGGAAACCACAAACATGAAACCTGTAACCCTTGAAGAAGCCCGTAGCTGGTATCAAGATACCGACGCCGTCCACAATTTTGACCATATCCTGCGTGTTTATCGCATGGCAGAGCGCATCGCAAAAGCCGAAGGCGCGGATATGGAGATCGTCCACGCAGCTGCCCTTTTGCACGATGCGGAAGACAGCGCTCCGGGTGAGGCAGGGGCTCGTGCGGAGCATCACCAAGCTTCTGCCAGGTTCGCATCGCAGGTGCTGGCAGAAAAAGGCTGGGCGCAGGAGCGCATCGACGCCGTCGTTCACTGCATCCTGGCGCACCGCTTTCGTAATCCTGCTGAGAAACCCCAAAGCCTCGAAGCCCAGATCATTTTTGATGCAGATAAACTGGATGCGCTCGGCGCGATCGGTGCGGCACGTGTGATCGCATATGCCGCACTGGCAAGCACACCTTTCTACGAAGCGCCCTCGGAACAGTTCCTTGCTACGGGCAAAGAAATAGAAGGTGAGACCCATAGCGCCTACCACGAGCATCTCTACAAATTGCGGAAGTTGCGCGACCGAATACATACCCCCACCGCCCGCGCCATTGCTGATGAGCGTTTGGCATATCTGGATGAATTCTTTGAACGAATGATCGCCGAATGGCGAGGAGAAAAATAGCCATCTTCCCGGCTCCCTGCGCCGTCCTCGGCGCAGGATTGCCACATGAGAAACGCCGCCGAGGACGGCGGCTAGAGCACTTATACGAAAAATAGAGGAGGTTTCTGATGCCCTACACTGAAAAGATGAATATCCGTACCTATTACGAAATCCACGGTGCAGGCGAAACGCTGGTCTTCGTGCATGGGCTGGGTTCCAGCAGCGGAGATTGGGAATACCAGTTCCCGTTTTTCAGGGGGCATTTCCAGGTTGTCACTTATGATGTGCGCGGACACGGTCAGAGCGAAAAAGCCAAACCGCCCTACAGCGTGCCGCTTTTTGCCAAAGACCTCGCAGAACTCCTCGATGAACTAGGCATCGAGAAAGCGCACATCGTCGGCGTCTCGATGGGCGGCTGGATCGCCTTCCAATTTGGCGTAGACTACCCTGAACGAACCCGTTCATTAACCGTCATCAACACTTGGGCAGATATGCGCCTGAAAACCCTCGAAAACTGGAAAAATTACTTCCAACGCGCAGTACTTTTCCGTCTTTTCAGTATGCGCAAGATCGGCGAAGTATTGAGTGAAAAATTGTTCATCAAACCTGAACAGGACGACCTGCGCAAACGTTTCGTGGAAAGTTGGGCGAAGAACCATAAACCCTCCTATATGGCATCTTTTCAGGCAGGCATCGGCTGGACTATGCATGACAAGCTCGAAAAGTTCACCATGCCTATTTTGGTCGTCGCCGCCGATGAAGATTACACTCCTGTCTCAATGAAAGAAGACTACACAAAACAGCTACCCAACGGGCGCTTGGCGGTGGTCGAAGATTCGCGCCACGCCACGCCGGTCGAAAAACCGGATGAATTTAATCAGATATTGCTGGATTTCCTCAAGGAAATAAAATAAGACAAAATCCAAGATGCAACGCAATTTTGAAGGGCATTGCGCTTATGACGACAAAGTAGATAAACAAAAAAAGCTGCTCAAAATTGAGCAGCTTTTCATTTTGATTAGAGATAACTTACTCGTTATCTTCCTCATCATCTTCAAAATCTTCATCGTCCATGTACATATCCATGAGAAGGTAAAGACCCTGAGAAACACCACGCAGCGCGAGGAAAGCGAAGATCCCGCCAGTCAGAGGCTCGAGGAAGAGCGCGTTACCCAAAACTGCAATGCGGGGGAAGATCTCGGGATAAGCCATCACGAACTGTGACCACTGTGAGTAGAGGCTATAAGCTACATTCCCGAATTGAAGCAGCGCAAAAACCAAAGCTGCCCAGCTAACAATATTTGCCCACATCGCAATGCGGAAGATCGCATCTTCATTGTGGAAAGTAGTTTCTTTATCAGACATTTTATCTCCTTAAGAGTGAATAATAGATCGGGGCAATTGTATCAGAGAATTTACTCCCCCACGATCATTTGATAGACCTGACGCCTTGCCCAGCCCGACTCTTTAGCAAGGCGTTTTGCTAATGCGGATGGGGATTCGCCTGCGGCGATCCCCGCTTCGATCGCGGACCTCAGGCTTGCTTCCGTCCACTCAACATCTGCCTGCTTTTTGCCATCTACCACCAACGTAAACTCCCCTCGCGGCGAATTGACAGTGAAATGCTCTCGTGCAGAAGCAACATCGCCACGAAATATCTCCTCGTAGAGTTTCGTCAATTCCCGCGCCACGGCGACGAGGCGGTTACCCAAGACGTTTTCAATATCTTCGAGCGCAGCCAGTACGCGGTGCGGCGTCTCAAGGAAGATCAGTGTATAGGGCAGGTTCTCCACTTCCCCCAATTTATCTCGGCGCTCTTTCGACTTACGCGGCAAATAACCAAGATAGAGGAAAGAATCCGTTGGCAGTCCCGAAGCGACCAGCGCCGTGATCGGTGCGGAGGGTCCCGGTATGGGGCTAACATCATGACCAGTATCGAGGGCGGCACGCACCAACTCGTAGCCGGGATCATTGATGCCGGGCGTGCCTGCGTCCGAGACGAGAGCGACGTCGCCTTCGTTAAGGGCATCCAACACGCGGTCGAGTTTGCTGAGTTTGTTGTGTTCGTGGTAGCTGATTTGGGATGTGGCGATGTTGAAGTGCGAGAGCAACTTCCCAGTCACGCGTGTGTCTTCGGCGGCGATGAGCCGCGCTTCTTTTAAAACCCGCACTGCTCGAGGAGAAATATCTTCGAGATTTCCGATTGGTGTGGCGACGAGGTAGAGAGTTCCCATACGAGGATTTTATCATTCAAATTATGTGGAATGCTATATAATCAAATTCAATATGGAGGAAAAAAAGATGAAAACGAAGAGAAATCTTATCTTAGATTTTATTAGCACATATTTTGGTGTTGGAATTTTTCTTGTCCTTGTTGCACTGTGGGATCAAATATCTTGGTTACGAGCTTTTGGGTCATCACTTCTAAATGCCGGCATATTTATTGCAATTCTTAGCCTGATTACTTTACAAATGATTGGAGGCGGAGGACGATGCCATGCTAAGAGCATTTACATGAGAGATGACAAAAGTTTTTCGGCAATGAAGAAGAGAGAAAAACCTTAAGAGCAAGTTTTTGTAGGTATAATTTTGGCGGCTATTTCATTGGGAATAACAGGTTTCTTTTTGCTAAACATTAAATAGTAGCTACTATCGGAGATTTTATGAAGTTGCTTAGTGTAAATATTGGTAAAGAAGGCACGGTTCAACGAAAACTGTATAAAGAGAAGACGGGGATTTTCAAGTTGCCTGCTGAAGGCGCGGTGAAGATCGGTAAGCTGGGGCTGGAAGGCGATGTGATCGTCAGCACAAAACATCACGGCGGGCCGGATCAGGCCATCTACATTTACGGCGATGCAGATTATGCTTGGTGGCGGAGCGAGTTTGGTCTCGAACTTACACCCGGCATCTTCGGTGAAAATCTAACTATCAGCGAACTCAAAAGCGCGGATTTTTCCATCGGCGATCTTCTACATGTTGGCGAAGTGACTTTGCAAGTGACCGCGCCGCGCATCCCGTGTAAAACCTTTTCTGCCCGCATGGAAGATCCACAGTTCATAAAAAAATTCCGCGATGTCGAGCGCCCAGGGCTATATTGCCGTGTAATCAAAGAGGGCACTATACAGGCTGGAGACCCCGTCCATATAGAGAAGTATACAGGCGAGACAATCACCCTCCTGGAGGTTTACCGCGACCACTACGCCCCTGATTTTCGGGAAGAAGCCATTCAACGTTTTTTGGATGCCCCCATCGCGATCAGGATGCGTAAAGAGAAAGAAAAACAATTAGCAAAGGTTACAGGAAAAAACTTATGACAAAGAAAGAGCAAAATATAAGCAAAGATGCAAAAGTCACCTTGCGGGAAGTGAACCCTGAGAATTTCTGGCCTGTGATCAATCTGGGTGTGGCCGACGATCAAGGCAAATTTGTCGCATCGAATGCAGCTTCCATTGCGCAGGCATATTTTTATCGTGAAGAAGCCTGGTTCCGCGCCATCTACGCCGACGAGACCCCGGTCGGATTTTTGATGCTCTCCGACAACCCTAAGAAGAAAGAATATTTTCTCTGGCGTCTGATGGTCGATAAAAAATATCAGGGCATGGGCTTTGGGCGACGTGGCGTTGAACTACTCGTCAAGCATGTCAAAACGCGCCCAGGCGCAACCAAATTGGGCACAAGCTGTGTTCCTGGCGAAGGCAGCCCTTATGAGTTTTACAAAAGCATAGGGTTTGAACCCACCGGCGAAGTTGAAGATGGCGAAGACGTGCTGGAGCTGGCCTTCTGATGAAACCAAACAAAAATTTACTGCGCCGTGCGATAGAAATCGCCGCAAATGCACGTGAACACGGCAATCATCCCTTTGGGGCGCTGCTAGCCGACACGGATGGAAATATCCTGCTCGAGGCAGAGAATAGCGTCGTCACCGAGAAAGATGTCACTGCCCATGCTGAAATGAACCTGATGCGGCTGGCATCGAAGAAATTCAGTCCCGAAGAATTGAAAGATTGCACACTCTACACGAGCACCGAACCCTGCCCAATGTGCGCGGGCGCGATCTTTTGGGGCGAGGTCGGGCGCGTGGTTTATGCCCTCAGCGAAGAAGGGTTGTACGAGATCACGGGCAAAACACCCTATGAGCTGGCACTCCCCTGTCGTGAAGTTTTCGCGCGCGGCACGCATCCCGTCGAGGTGATCGGACCAATGCTTGAAGAAGAAGCTCGCCAGGTACATCTTGGCTTTTGGAGGGAAGAAGATGAGTCCCCTTAAACGCCCCCGCTACCCGATGCCGGATTTCGTCCACGAGGCGCTCGAAAAACACGAACTGATGGACGCCTATCGCGCCCGCCCCGATTATCAGCAGAACGACTATATCGGCTGGATCACACGCGCCAAGCGCGAAGAGACAAAGCAAAAACGGCTCGTGCAGATGTTGATCGAGTTGGAAAAAGGGGATGTGTATATGAAGATGGATTGGAAGAAAAAACGATAGAAAAAGCGCCCTGAAAAATCAGGGCGCTTTTTGGTCATTCTTCAACAGGCGGGATCTCGATCCCCTCCAGTTCGGGCGGCAGGGGGACAGGGGTGGGCTCCTCAGCAAAGGCATCATCTGCGCTGGCAGCTTCAACGGGCGGCGCAGGCAGCGGAGCGCTGATCTCAGGCGCGGGAGAGCTTTTCACAGCTGGGGGATTTTGAACAATGATCCGCTGTGCTTCCTTACGATGTTGGGTAAAGACAAATATCTCTGCAACCAGTAAAACAGCCAAGACAAGGATGAGACTACGCACCACCCACGGTGAGCGACCTACCTTGATCTCTTTGCCGGCTTCCTTGGTTGTTCCAATCGTAGGCGCGTTTTCCATTTGCTCAGCAGCACTTGAACGCAGCTGGTTCAGTTCATCATGTGGATCTTGATTTGTCATTTTGCTCTCCTACCTAACGGATTCGAATCTTCGTCTGGCTCTGGGACGGTATCTTGATCCTGTTTGACCACTCATAACGTCCGCGAGAAAAGTCATAAGCCAAAATGATATATTCACCGTCGCTCAAATCAAAACTGGCTTGCCCATTATGGTCGCTATATTTATAAAGCCCTGTATATTCATAATATGTGCTGCCTCTATAGCGTCGATAACGAAACACGTAAACACCAACACCACTGAGGGCATTATTTTTTCGGTCGGTCACTGTGATAGTGAAACCACCGCGCTGAATTTTAATCACAGCATTGGTTTCATCAGGTACTTCGATCTCTTCTGACCAAAAATCCTGTGATTCGTCTGTGGCTCGGAAACGATATTCACCTTCGTTCAATTCAAAGGTTACGCTACCGTTTTGGTCTGTGCTTTTCCCCTTTTTCAGATACTCTCCATCTTCATCATAAACATAGACCATTTTATTTGGAATAACATTTCCGTTTGTATCTGTCACCCGAACTGTTACGTTATAACCACCGACATATAGAGATGTGGAATTCACTTTTGGAACGGTAATTTCATCAGACCAGTAAGCGCTGCCATCATAATCGGCGCGGAATTTATACTCGCCACTTGGCAATTCCATCACAGCAGCACCATTACTGTCGGTACGCACTTTGATACCTGTATACCCCTCATCTTCATTGAAGGCATAAACAGGGACATCGGCTACTGCTCCACCCGAGCGACGATAAACGCGGACGGTAAATTTTGCGATCGGGACACGGATATGTACAGAGCTATTTTGGCTGGTATTGATCGTTTCGGACCAGGTGGCTTGTGCCTGATAATCGGCACGGAATTTATATTCGCCATCCGGCAGGGTAAAGGTCACCGAACCATTTTGATCGGTTTTTCCTTTCTCGCCTGTGTAGTCTTCATCACCTGTAAACGCGTAAACGGGGACATCTTCAAGCGTGCGGCCATGCGCGTCGATAACATATACCTGCACTTGTCTTTCTGTGATCGTGATGATGGTTTGTGTATCTTGCGGAGAAGTCACTGTTTCAGACCAGTAGCCTTGTCCACGGTAGTCGGCGCGAAAAACATAACGCCCGGCATCCAGATCGGAAAAGGTAGCAAGCCCACTATCGTTCGTCTCGGCGCTTCCTTTTCTTTCTTCCGCTGCATCAAAGACGGTTACTTTCACATCCCCGAGCTTTTCGCCTGAAGCTGTCTGTACCTGCACCTTGATCTCTGACGGGATCTCTGTGGGCTGGGGGGTCCCGTCTCCGGGAAGAGCCGTTGCAACATCTTCATAAACAGAGCCTGTATTTTCCCCTGTGATCATTAACCCACCCACAACGACCAACGAAATCAGGGCGAGAACGATGACGTATTCGACCAATCCTTGACCTTTATTCGATACTCTTACTCTCATATTTTTCTCCAAACTAAAGAAAACCCAAGATAACTTTAGTATACAAGCAAGGTCAGAAAAAAGAGTTTATAGTTCTGTTAGGTCTTGCACAAATTCTTTTTGGGGAGTGATATAATCGCCGCATTCCACCTAGAGAGGTATCTTATGATCGATCCTGTTATTTTTTCGTTCAATATCGGTAATTTTGAATTTGCGCTGCGCTGGTATGGTGTTTTGGTTATGCTCGGCGCGTTAGCTGGCGCTGCATTGGCAGCTTATGAATTAAAAAGACATGGGGAGAATGAAGAGCATCTTTGGGATGCACTGGTCATTCTGCTCCCTGTTGGCATTGTTGGCGCACGTCTCTGGTACGTAGCGAACGCGACCTTGGGCGGGAATCCCTACTATATACAGAATCCCGGTCAGATTCTTAATATTCCACAAGGCGGGTTGCACTTTTATGGCGGTTTATTGCTCGGCGCGTTGGCGTTGTTTTTGTATGCCCGCAGACATAAACTCGATCTTTGGTTGCTGCTGGATGCACTTGCGCCCGCAACTCTGGTCGGGCAAGCAGTGGCACGCCCTGCAAATTTCATCAATCAGGAGCTTTACGGGCAGCCGACTACCCTGCCATGGGGCATCTCCATCGACCAAAGCCATCGTCTTTCCCAATACAGCGATATGAGTCTCTTCCCCGAATCAACTCGCTTTCATCCCGCCTTTGCCTACGAGATGATCTGGAATTTTCTGGCAGCCGGGTTGATCTTGTGGTTTGTTCGTCGTTACCCTGAAAAGTCAAAGCCGGGCACTGCGCTTGCCGCATGGCTGATCTTGGCGGGCATTGGGCGTGTCATCATCGAGGCGTTCCGCCCCGACCAGCCGCGCATCCCCGGTACGGATATGAGCTTTACACGTGTCGTCGCGGCATTGATGGCTGTGGCCGGTATCATCATACTTCTCATCCGCAACAAAGTCATCAAACTCCCCTTTGCAGAGAACTGGGAAGAAGCATATGCCATTGCTCCTCCACGAGAAGAACTCGAAAAAGAGCGCAAGGCGCAACGCCGAGCAGGACGTCGCGCGCGACGAAGAAAATAATAATAAAATCTGCAAAAACTGCGACGAAAAACAGTCGCAGTTTTTTTATGGGAGGATAAATTTCAAATAATCTATACCATTCCTTTACAGAGTCTTCATTTTTCATACGCATAATGATTGTGAAAAACAGAGCAATAAAGGAGTGCAGTCTGATGAAAAAAACGCAAATGATCTCAACTTCTACACGGAACAACTGGTGGGTCGATCTCATCCTCTTCATGAGTGGAATCATCACCTTTTTATCGGGCTTCTATTTTTTTATCTTCCCCGTCGGTGGTTATCAGGGCGGACGCAACCCTTTCTACGGCATCGTTCTCCTCTTTGAACGTCACACCTGGAGCGATCTGCATCTTTGGAGTAGTCTTGCCTTGCTCGCTATCGCCGCGATCCACATCCCCTTGCACTGGAGCTGGATCATCACAATGGGCAAACGTGTTGTTAAAATCACATTGGGGCAATCGAAAAAAATGAATCCCAACGGGACTTATAATCTGGTCGTTAATATTATGATCGCCTTATCTGTCCTATGCTGCGGTATCAGTGGGCTATACTTCCTGCTCATTCCCGGAGCGGCGCATAATTCTCATCTACCGGATCCTTATTGGCTTTTCTCCCTCACCATATGGGACATTATCCATACATGGTCAGGTATTTTCATGGTCTCTGCCGCTCTTCTGCATATTGCGATCCACTGGAAGTGGGTCACAAAAGTAACACGCAAGCTCATGCGCACATGGTTCCTGCAAATTTCCGATCACATCTCATAGGGAGTCTGATATGCTCAAAAAAATAATTCTGTGGGGTCTCTACATCTTCTTCGTCGGTGGCTTGATCTGGGCAGGTTTCAACCGCACATCAGCGACACTCGAAGAAAGAACCAGCAATCAAAGTTACAGCAGCGAAACTAGCCAGGAACCGGATACAGCCTCTATCTGGGTAATCTACCAAGGCGAGATCACTGCCCTTACTCAGCGTAACATCAACATTACTATCGAAACGGGCAGCATCATCCCCATTAATCCGCGTTCTTGGCGTTTCGCCCTCGAACAAGGCTTTCAAGCATCCCTGGGGGATAGGCTTCTCGTCACTTGCATACACGAAGCAAATAAACTCGAAGTTGTGCATCTCAGGAATTTGGAGAACGAAACTGTGGCCCAGATCCGTGATGAGGAGGGACATCCCCTGTGGAATAACCCCAGTAATTCAGAAGAATAACCCGTTTCGCACACGAATCTAAGTTCGCATCCGCTGAAAGAGTCGTATTTTTTTATTGTCCTTGTCCCAACACACTGCATTAGAATAATGCAAATAAATTGCATCAAAAAGCATTGCAACCAGAAAAAAACTGTTTCGCATAATTCCTATAACTACAAAAAAACAGTTGACGGGGAAATTACAAAATAGTATCATGACGTTGTTGAAATCGGCCACATAAGGATGGGACTCATTGACAAAGGATAAACTTTTCTCTCAATTGCCTGATACGCTAAAACACTACACTGTCGCAGAGACGATCAAACAAGCCTTGGCGGAAGATCTATCCACTGAGGGCAAATTGGATATAGCGGATGGAAACCTCTCATCTAGGGATGTGACGAGCGCAGCCACCCTTGACCCGAAGGTGCTTCTACATGGACATATCATTGCCAAAGAGGCAGGTATCGTCGCCGGTCTCCCCATCGTAAAACTCATCTTCCACCTGGTCGATCCCAAAATCGAGTTCACCTTCCGCATCCGTGACGGGCAGCCTGTTGATGCCGGATCTCTGATAGCAGAGGTTCACGGTGCTGGAACAGCGCTGCTGGCCGCCGAGCGGACTGCGCTCAACTTTCTCGGACGCATGTCTGGCGTAGCAACATTGACCCGCAAATATGTCGATGCGGTTTCCTGGACAAAGACCATCATCCTTGATACACGCAAAACTGCACCCGGGCTGCGCGTGATCGACAAATATGCTGTCATGGTCGGCGGGGGGCAAAATCACCGTATGGGGCTGCACGATATGGTGCTTATCAAAGATAATCATATCGACGGCGCTGGCGGGATCACTCAGGCAGTGAAAAATGTGCGTAAGAAATTTGGCTCACGGTATCCGATCGAAGTAGAAGTAAAGGATTTGAGCGAACTTGTTGAAACCCTTTCTCTGCAACCGGATCGGATCATGCTGGATAATATGTCCTTGGAAATGATGCGCGAGGCGGTTTCGATCAACGTGAGCGATATTCCGCTGGAGGCATCAGGGAGTGTTTCCCTTGAGCGTGTACGCGCCATCGCCGAAACCGGCGTGGATTTTATTTCTGTTGGGGCGTTGACCCATTCTGCCCCTGTTTTAGATATTAGTATGAGAGTAGCTTAGAAAACTACGGAGAATCTAGTGACCTTCGATAATTTTTATCAGGACCTTTACGAAAAACTAAAAACTGTCGTTCCCGAGCCTGAGATCATGATCAAGGCAGAGATCGCCTGGGAGATCAACAAACTCAAAGCCGAAAAGAACGCCGTTATCCTGGGGCATAACTACATGGAAGCAGCGCTCTTTCACTCCATCCCGGATCACGTCGGCGACTCGCTTGGTTTGAGCCGCATCGCCGCGCAAACGGATAAGGACGTCATCGTCTTCTGTGGCGTGAAATTCATGGCAGAAACGGCAAAAATTCTTAACCCCGAAAAAACCGTCCTGCTGCCCGCGAAGAAGGCTGGCTGTTCCCTTGCGGAGAGTATCACGGCGCAGGATGTGCGTGACCTGCGAGAGAAGTTTCCTGGTGTGCCTGTCGTGACCTATGTCAACACCTACGCGGATGTGAAAGCCGAAAGCGATGTTTGCTGCACATCGGGCAATGCCAAAGCTGTGGTTGAATCATTCAACTCGGATACGATCATTTTCCTGCCGGATGAATATCTGGCGGGGAATGTCGCTCGCGAGACAGGGAAACACATCATTTTCCCAACCCGCAACCCCGTCGCGGATGATACGCTCCTCGACACGCAGATGATCGGCTGGCACGGACGCTGTGAAGTCCATGAGCAATTTACCGTTAAGGATATCGAAGATATCCGCGCCCAATACCCGGACGTGGCAATCCTTGCCCATCCCGAGTGCAGCCCAGAAGTAGTGGCTGCATCCGATTACGCGGACAGCACTCAGGCGATGATCCGCTACGTGGAAGAGTCCAACGCACCCCATTACCTACTCCTGACCGAATGTGCGATGGGCGATAATATCGCCGCCGCCAACCCCGAGAAGGATATGCTCCGTCTCTGCCGTGTACGCTGCCCACACATGAACGAGATCACCCTCGAAGATACGCTTGATTCACTCAAAAACAACCGCTACGTGATCGAAGTGCCCGAAGATATTCGTGTGCGTGCAGCGAAGGCTGTGCAACGGATGATCGAAATCGGATAATTTACTCACTCATAAATAGAGGATAGAAAACTATTCTCCATTTTCTTTTTCTCCCCACAGAAAACTATGCAAACAGATACCCTCATCATCGGCAGCGGGATCGCGGGCGCAACAGCCGCATTGCGCTTGAGCGCAGACACCCAGCGTCAGATCACGCTCATCACCCGCGCGAAAGAAGCCAGTATAACCAATTCGAAATACGCCCAGGGGGGAATCGTCGGTCGCGGGAATGGCGACACACCGGATATTCTGCAAGAAGATATTTTCAACGCCGGTGACGGGATCTGCTATCCGCCAGCCGTCAAGGTATTAGCAAAAGAGGGTCCCGATCTGTTGAATGAGATACTGATCGAACAGATCGGGGTCAATTTCGACGAGAAAGAAAGCGGCAGGTTGGAATATGGTCTTGAAGCCGCGCACTCAAAACGGCGCATTTTGCACGTCGGTGACAGGACGGGCAAAGCGATCATGGTCGCCCTGCTGCGCGAGATTGAGCGTAGACCGAATATCACGATCCTCACCGGGCACACTGCCGTTGATTTGATCACCTTTCCCCATCACGCGCGTGATCCGCTGGCAGCGTACCAGCCGCAAATCTGTCACGGGGCATACGTCTACGACCGCGCCCAGCGCAAGGTCATCCGCATCCTGGCTAATCAGACCATCCTTGCCAGTGGTGGTTTGGGACAAATCTTCCTGAACACCACCAATCCCGGTGGTGCACGTGGCGATGGTTTGGCGATGGCGCATCGGGCTGGCGCGCGGGTTGCGAATACCGAATACGTCCAATTCCACCCGACCGCCATGCACATGCCCGGCTCGACGAAATTCCTGATCAGCGAAGCCGTACGCGGCGAGGGTGGCGTGCTGCTCACGCCAAATGGCAAACCTTTTATGGAGCGTCACTCGCCTGAGTGGAATGACCTGGCTTCGCGCGATATTGTGGCCCGCGCCATCTATTGGGAAATGCTTGAAAATGATTACCCCTACGTGCTGCTCGATATTGCTTCGCATAAAGATGCCACGACCATCAAAAACCGCTTCCCGCAAATTTACGAACGCTGTCTCAAAATGGAGATCGACATCACCCAGCGTCCCATCCCTGTGGTGCCCGCAGCTCATTATTTTTGCGGCGGCGTGCTCGTGGATGAGTGTGGACGCAGCTCCATCAAAGGTTTATATGCCATCGGCGAAGTTTCGTGTACGGGCGTTCACGGTGCAAACAGATTGGCGAGCACATCTCTACTGGAAGGATTGGTCTGGGGCGACCGCTCCGCGCGGCACATACGTGGACTTACACCTGCTCCCGTTGTGGACGAATCTGCCATTCCCATTTGGGATGTTTCCAACGCCCTATACGAAGCAGACCCGACCCTCGTACAGGGTGATATGCAAACCATCCGCAATATCATGTGGCACTATGTCGGTTTAGTGCGCAGCAATTACCGCCTGAGCCGTGCCCTGCGCGAACTCAGCCACTTGCGTACCGAGATCGAAGGCTTCTACCGTAAATCCCACCTGACGGACGGTTTGATCGGTCTGCGTAACAGCGTGCAGGCAGCCCTCATCGTTGCCCACGCCGCGCGGATGAATAAAGTCAGCAGAGGCTGTCATTATCGGGAAGAGAGTTTGCCAAAGTAACCTAAGTTGTGGATAAGGGAATTCACCACAGATGAACACAGATAAAAAGGATAAAATGATTAAGATACAGCGTTCATCCCATTTATCTGTGGTGAATTATTGACAGCGAAAAGGCAAGAGGGTTAGTTAAAACCTTATCCAGAGTTCAGGTAAAGTAGGAATAGCATGAGCAGTGCATTATATACAGCGGGCATTATTTTCTTGTGTTTATCAACCTTTTTTCGTTCGTTAGAAAACAAGAATAGAAAATCACCCCTAGAGTTATTTAGAATTCCATCGCAAGCATCTCAAAATGAAATACTCTTATTTACAGGGCAATTCATGGGAATCTTATGGATAGGATTAGGAGCGATTCTTGAAGCTCTGGATGGGTGGATTTCATTATCAAACACAAGAATTATCGTGTCTAGTTTTAGTATTTTTGCTCCGTTTTTAATCAGTGGGGTAGCTCTTAAATTGCTTTTGCGAAAAAAGTAAAACGCATCAAAAAGCTCCGCCCTTAAGGGGAAGCAACTTCACGCCGCGACTGTACCGCAACCAGAAAAATCCCTAATGCCAGTATCCAAACAATAAGCATCGTCTGCATCAACGAGGCGGGACCAATCCGCTCGATCCGCTGACCGATCAGCCAAGGCAGGGTCATCGCACCCAGGCTGCCCATCGCCCAGACCATGCCTGTCAGTTTGCCAGAGAGTTTCATTCGTTGCTGTACAAGTGTGTACGTGGACGGGAAGAGGGCTGACATACTGAGCCCCATCCCGATCGAACCAACCCAGACAGCCAGAGCGTGAGCGCGTAAAAAGTAAAGAATTCCCGCGCTGAGCACAGCTCCCAGCAAATAAATCAGGATAATGCGTTCCAATTTGAAACGCGCCACCACAGGGATCGAGATCAAACGCCCGATCATGATCGCCATCCAGAAGATGGAATTTAGCGTGTAGGCTGTCTCCTCGCTACCCAGTCCGCTGCTGGCAAAATAGGTAAAAAGCCAGCCACCGTAGCTCACTTCCGAGCCTATAAAAATGAACGCCAATAGTACAAAGGCAATATAGAGCAGGGGATGGCTGAGTTTTCCCCCCGCAGATTTTTCATCCACCTGCTGCGGGATTTCAGGAGCAGGCGTCAGAAACACCCACAATGCAATCGGTATCAGTGCCAGCGAAATACCGCGATAACCCCATGCGAGCGAAGCATTGCCCAAATAGATCGGGATCAAAAAACTGCCGATCCCGGCAAAGAAAAACATCGCATTGAGATAAGTGCCCACATTGGCTCCACGTGCACGCACCAGCAATGTGTTTGAACCAACATCCAGCCCGCCTTGCGCAATGCCGATCAAAACAAAGAGAAAAGCCAATAAAAACATGGTTCCCGTCGCGGGGACAAAGGCCAGAGCAATCATTGAGAGGATCATGAAAAAAATTAAAAGATGATGTCCGTTCAAAAGATCGTAAAGCGTGCCCCCCAGTAATGACCCTAAAAAATAACCAAAAGAGCGTGCCATAAAAAGCAGGCTGATCGTGGCAAAACCCACGCCTACATTCTCCGCGAGAGCGGGCAGAGTCGGTCCCAGCGATGCGATAATAACGCCGATCAACAGGTATACGCCAAAATACCCAATGGTCTGTAAAGTCATTCTTTTCATATTCATGGGGGGATCCATCTCCGTTGAAAGCTGCGGTCAGCAAAGTAAATCGTATTATAACGGTGATAAGAGGAATATCATCCTTGCCTTCTTCATTACCTTGATGGCAAAATATACTCAGGATGAAAATTCTGGCTGTCAGTGACCAAGTCGTCGAGCGGATCTATTCCCTCGCCGCAAATAAACATTTTCAAGATATTGATATGATCCTGGGCTGTGGCGATCTGCCTTATGAATATCTTGAATATCTGGTCACCATCATTAATAAACCGCTTTACTACATTCCCGGCAACCACGACCCCAAATACAACAGAGCTGATAAAAAATCCAGGGCAGAAGGCGGGGAGAATATCGATCAAAAGATCGTCAATGTTAAAGGATTAACCATCGCAGGCCTCGGCGGCAGCATCCTTTATCATCCCGATGGCATCAATCAATATACACAAAGAGAGATGTATATTCGCATCTTGAAACTGCTACCCAGACTGCTTATCAACCGTTTCTTTCGCGGACGCACTCTCGACATCCTCATCACCCACTCGCCGCCTTTTGGCATCCACGACGACGATACCCGTGCCCATCAGGGGTTGAAAGCCATCAACCTGCTTATTTGCTGGGCAAAACCACGCTATCATTTTCACGGGCACACTCATTTCTTCCGTCAAAATCTGGAAGCTTCCACAACTCAAGTGGACGAGACGCAGATCATGAATATCTTCCCGTATAAAGTCGTCGATGTTTAATTGGATGGGAACGGATCACTCGCGCCCAAAATCTGCTACCACTAAATAAACAAAGTCCCGCAAGCGTTATCCGCTTGCGGGACTTCTTTCATCTCTAACAGGTTGCCGATCTATTCCGCCCGAACATCAAGCAGGATAGCTCGGACTGCTATTCGATAATCGTAGCTATCAGCTACTTCATCGTAGCCCTGACAGGTGATGAGTGTCACCCAGTCGTAGGCTTCATGCTTGATAATCGAAAGATCATCGGGCCAGACTTTGCGCTGCGTACGGATTTCGTAGAGGTAGCGCTGTCCATTCGCGTGGATGATAAGCTCATCGCCCCACATGAGGGTGTGCAGGTTTACAAAGGGACCGGGCTGTCCATTCGGCAGGTAGACATGAGCCGTGATAGCCGTGTTACCGGGCAGGGTCGGGTAGGCGGTGCCTTCAAGATAGCCTGCCTGTCCGCCAAGCCATGTCAGGTCCCAACCTTCATCGCCAAGCGGCACACCGACGATCGGTAACGCCACGTTCAGGAGCGGTATCTCGAGCCAGGTAGAACCCAGATTCTGGTAACCCTTGGCAGCAGGCTGCTCGGGGAGCGATGTGATGCGATTCGGGGCGAAGCCTGTTGAGGGCAAACGCGGGATGTCGATCCGAACAAAATCAGAGCGCCCATAATCATCTATTCCTGTCGTATCCGCCGGGTCGTACCAGCGCTCAGTCGAATCTTCGTTATATTCCGATTGCACTACCGGTGTCCCATCGAGCTGCGGGTCAATCGGCAGACTAGTCCACTCGACATTTGCCTGGTTGGTCAATGGTGCTGGTCCCACAAAAGTGGCATCAAAGGTAACCTCTGTTCTCGCTCTTTCTGCGCCATTCAAGAGCGGGAACTCGTACCAGGTGATAGTCATAGTACGAGTAGCTACGTCGTAGTCAAATTCATCCCACGCAAAGGGGAAACCGGCGCTAATGCTGCCATTTACATATTCCAGCCCTTCAGGGAGAACATCTGTGATGATGACATCGTAAGCTGTAGCAGCACTCTCATCGGTTTGGTAGATCTCGAGAGTGAAGGGGATGACGGTGCCAAGCGGCG
The DNA here is from genome assembly GCA_964487745.1 of uncultured Anaerolineaceae bacterium. Lineage (GTDB taxonomy): Bacteria > Chloroflexota > Anaerolineae > Anaerolineales > Villigracilaceae > Desulfolinea. Next base: position 146,135 of record CAZASG010000001.1, read on the forward strand.
CAACCGTGATATCGGTTGATTTGGTGATGTCCATATCCGGTTCGATAATCTCAACAGGGGGAGCTTGACCAGGGCGTTCTTCACCTGTCCACGTCCAGAGAACCTCGTTATTGATGTCATCCGCACCGTTTTCGTTCGAGGCAATATCAAGCGCAATCACATGGTATTGCACGGTGATGCTTTCATCCGTCGTGCCGCTATTGGTGACATCGCCAAAATTAAAGGTGATGTTGTGCCCTGTGTTCGTCACATTGGGATCACCCGAAGCTGCAGGGCAAGCTGCATCGAAACCGCCTACTTGAGTTGTGGTTACATTTGTGGTGTTGGAGACGGCAACACCAATACAGTCGTCAAATGCCAGTCCTTCATCCAATACGTCCGCAGCTTTGAGGGAGTACATTGTTCCGGGTGGAACGGTGAGTTGGATCTGGTAGGTGAGTGTTTCTCCAACAAAGACCTGTGTGCCGGGTGAATCTGCTTCGCTGGTAGCAATGAGGGCTTTGGCTGTTGTTGAAAGTTTGAAGACACCAAAATCAACACGTGGTTCATTGGTTGTTCCGGTGGCATGCTCAAAGGTAGCTTCTGCACCCGGGGTTAATGTAACAACTTCAGATTGAATATAGCCACCGGAACCTGTTGTGCCACCGGTTTCTGAGCCGTTGTCATCATTATCTGTGGTATCGACATCTGCATCTGGAGCAGGCTCATAATAGCTACCAGAACCTTCGCTGGTAACGTGACCTACAAGGGTTTCTGTGCCTTCAAATTCAGCAGCCGGGATGCGGAGAATGTAATCGCCAGCAGGTAAGCCTGTAAAGTTATACTCGCCTGCCCCCCAGATACCACTACCTGTGAGAGCTGTTGCCAGTGCTGGACCAACAGGATTTCCTGAAGTATCAGCAGCATAAAGCTCGACGGTGACATCATCAATGCCCGCTTCTACACCCGTTACGGTTCCGCTGTAGTCCGTGTCGAGCCAGACCAGGTTGCCGATGTTCATGATATAGAAACCAAAGTCTACTGTCATATTTGCCTGGTCATCAGGCTGACCACCCTGTCCACCCGAACCGAGATCGGTTTCATTTTGCGGTTCAATATAGGTGGGTCCTAGCGTGACTGGCTGAGCTGTTACGCCACCGCTAAAGGTGCCGCTGCCTTGCAGCATGCCGTTATCGTTGAGGTCGGTATTTGTATCAGGATCAGGCGCAGTAACTTCAGTAATCGCGCCCGTCCCATCACGGCTTGTACCGGATGACCAATAGCCATCCAGAACGGCGCTGCTGGCAAAATTACTAGAGGGCAACACAACCGTATAGTCACCTGCCGGGAGATTATTGAATAGGTAATAGCCACTGCCATCTGTCAGCATCCCTCCAGCCCCATCATCGGATGTGTCGAGGATACCGTCACTGCCAACAAGGATCTCGGATGTACCATCATTGTTATACAGCTGAACACGGACGCCACCGACGCCAACCTCACCTGCTCCCATTGTGGAATCGTTATTTGTGTCGAACCACACGCGATTGCCAAGAGAGAATACAGGGAAGAAACCGAAATCGATGGTCAGGTTGCTGTCGTTATCATCTTCGCCATAGCGTCCGCGTGAATTGGGGCCATCGCTCCCCGTCGGATCAAACCCGGCTATTACACCTGTGTCGCTGCTGAGTTCCGCTTCGCTGGCGGGCTCGTTATCCAGGCTAAGTACAACCAATCCACTGGAGATGCCGTTCGTGTATGGCGTGCCGTCATTTACACCATTATCGTCACGATCCATTGAGGGTGTATATGGATTCCCGCCAACGCCGATATTTTCGGTTCCGGTCGGGTTACTGCTGTTGAGCCCATAGAGAGCGCCTTCTGCTGTGCCTGCTCCGCCTGTGGGATCATAGCTAGAAGTAAAGTTCCCTGCGGGGATGTGGACATAATAGTTACCTGCAATTAAGCGGTCGAAAAGATAATAGCCGCCAGAGTCGGTAATATCCCATGCCACACGTGTATCACTGGTAATGTCCAGTCCGCCTGTACCATCATCATCAAGGTAAAGTTCCACACGTACATTGGCAATGGGCACCTCGGTTCCATCCATGATGCCATTATTCGAGGTGCCTCCTCCAGCTCCATCATCGAGGAAGACGCGGTTACCAAGACTCATCGGTTTGAAAAAGCCAAAGTCAATGGTCAGGTCGCTGCGAGCATCCGCCTCACCATAGCGTCCGCGCGAGTTGGGGCCATCGCCAGCCGTCGGATTGAAACCAGCTGCGGTGCTTGTATCGCCACTACCTGTCTCGCCAGTTGGGAAGCCAGATACAAGAGAGAGGTCGATCATCGTGGAAATAACCCCATGCGGCGAAACTGCCGGGTTTTCCGGGCTAAGACGATCAACACCATTGTCTCGGCTGTCGGTATTGTTGATGGCATTATCGTAGGTCGTTGTGCTACTCGTATAACCTAATAAAACACCGGGGGCCGCAGACCAAGCCGTGCCACTACCGTCTGGATCAAAGCTAGCTGTGAAGTTACCTGAATCGACGCCAACGATATAATTTCGCGGCGGAAGATTATCAAAGAGATAGTAGCCGTTTGCATCGGTTATATCAAAGAGCACCCAATCGTCTGTACGGTCATTAAGTGTGCCGAGATCGTCGGGTTCGTCGTTGTCGTCGGCATCCAGATAAAGACTGACACGCACGCCCGAAGGCAAGTTTGACTCGCCGCCATCTAGCTCTCCGTTGTCATTATCGTCGTACCAAAGGAAGTTGCCCAAACTGCGCGGCGGAAGGATGAATCCAAAGTCCATTGTCAGGTTACTATTGGCATCTTCCTGACCGTAGAGACCAACATTATTGATGCCATAAGCAACGGTATCTGAACTAATATCCGTTTCATTTGTCGGTGTTAACGGCTCGGTTCCATACGCCATTGTGATCCGTGAACTCGTTATGCCATTGGATGATGGATCTGCATCGTCAATACCATTGTCATCCATATCTTCAAGATCATCCGCAGGGGTTGTAGTATGGTTTGTATCAAAGCTGCTGACATAATCGCGCAAAGGTCTGCCAGCGGTATCGAAGTTCCATGCAGGGATATGTACATAATAGTTATTACCCGGCTGTAAAAGATCGAAGAGGTAATAACCACTGGCATCGGTGCTAACACGTTCGATCCTTGTATCATCACTTGCGCCATCGCCTGGTTGCAAACCGGGTGTTCCGTTGTCATCACGATAAAGTTCGACACGCACGCCGCTTACGCCTGCTTCCGTGCCATCCTGGATACCGTTGTTATACCCCGCGCGGAAAGTTGCTTCTCCGGCACCATCATCGATCCAGACACGGTTGCCCAGACTCATGGGAGGAATGAAACCAAAGTCCACGGTCAGGTTACTGGTATTATCCGCTTCACCGAAGCGACCACGCGAGTTGGGTCCATCCCAACCTGTTGGGTTAAAGCCTTCGTTTGCAGGAGAACCCGGGTCAGGTTCCAAACTAAGATGGCTCTCACTGGTCGGCTCACTTGGCGTTACTTCCAAATTAACTACACCACTAAAGACACCATTGGCCCGGGGAAATTCTTCATCAAGGCCGTTGTCATTTAGGTCTCCGTTTGTATCCGGATCGGTTTCAGTTACCTGGCTGCTGAACCAACCTGCCAGAGGCTGCCCATCGGCAAATTCGGATGAAGGAATCTCAAGAATATAGGGACCGGGATCAAGATTATCAAAAAGATAGAAGCCACCCGCATCTGTTTCATCCCAACGGATCAACTCATCTGCCTGTGCTATGCCATCATCATCGCCATCGCGATAAAGATTTACTCTTACGCCAACAACAGGGTTTTCATCAGCGCTATCAAATATGCCGTTGTTAAGGTTGGTTCCTGCGCCGTTGTCGTACCAAACGTGGTTACCGATACTATAGGGAATGTCGGTGCCACCAAAGAAGCCAAAGTCGATTGTCAAATCGCTGTTGTCATCCGGCTCTCCATTAACACCGCGCCGCGCTCCAGGAACACCATCGCGGGCATTATTTGAGAGATCGGCTTCTGAGGTTGGTTCAGTTCCTGGTGTCAGCGTAAAGACCGCACTATCCACATCCCCTCCACCATCTGGAGGTGCGGGATCAATCCCATCATCTTCGCTATCATCTGTGTTCGTCGCGGGGTTGATATAGTCTGTATTTGGCGGCAGATCACCTTCGCCAGTACTGCTGCGCAGTTGATATAAAGGACCGGCAGGATCAAAATTGCTTGAAGGGATCTTTATATAATAGTCATTATTTGCAGGTGTGGCGTCATCATGAACGATGTTGCTAAACAGATAATAGCCTTCACTATCTGTTGTCGTTGATGCGATGAACGTATGATCTGCTCGATATAGCTCAACAACAACATTCGCTATGCCGGGGTCAGTGTCATCCGGCGGGTTGATCGAGCCGCTATTATCTGCATCGCGCCAGACACGATTACCAACACTCATTACTTCCGGGATCGTGATGCCGACCTTGCGCGGCTCGGAAGCGAGTAAATCTCTGATTTCCGTGCCGGTGTCATAGGAACCTACATGCGAAAATGAGTTCCAGGCAATTTCCAGTGATTGGGCATCGTCGGCATCAAAAGTGCCAACAACCGGGGAATCGGCTGGGATATACATCGGTACACCAAAGCGTAATTCGCTTCCGGGCGCTGCGTAGGGAATTCCACCTGAATCTAGAATGATTCGATAAGAACGCGCGTTTGTAGACCAAGTCGTTGTCCAATTATCATCACAGCCTGAGGGAACAGCTGAACCTGTTGGTTGGTCAAAAACTTCCGGGCGGCAAGGGTTAGTTGTGTCGTTGTACTCAATGGTAAAGTTGCCAGAACCTACAGGTCCGCTAATCCATTGAATGGGGCCGCGTAATGTCGGGCGAAATTCAGATAAACGGTCAGCGGAAGAAAGCACGCCGCCTGAGCCTGTATCGCCAACATAAGGCAGGATATCGTAGAGATAGTAATCGATCATATCCACGTTGCCGTCATTGAAGATACGCAGATTATATTCATAATCGTCCAGCGTAGTGCTGCTGGGGGGCGGCACATGGTCACCCGGTCCTAAAGCGCCCTCAGGATAGGCTTGTGAAATACAGGGGTAACGCGTAAAGGGATTGCTGCCTCCGCCCGGTAAGCCGGTTGTTCCACCAACAGGGCAAGATGCATCAGGTTGGAAGGTCGTATGGTCAACAACTTCACTGTTTACGGCATCGGTACTGCGGATCCACTTTTCGCCGCGTAAAGCAGCAGAGCGATCGACAACATAATCATGAGGGTTCACACAAGCCGGGTCATCGGCATCACCATCGCCATCCACATTCCCATTTGTGGCATCATTTACCTCTGTCCCAATTTCGCAGAAGACATCGACCGAATCTGTGACTACATAGAGGTCATTCGTACGCGCTCCCGGCGGCTGCCCACGCGGTACACGGGCAAAAAACTCAACCGTAAGAGTATGTTCTTCTGCCGGGTCAGGGTCATCAACATCTACTGTAAGGGTTGGAAACTCCCACGTTAGTATATTCGGGTCACCGCCAGATTGCGTAAAGATCGGTTGTGTAGCCAGATCTACGCCATCCAATTGCGCTGTTCCGTTGCGCACAAAGATCAAATTATTAGGGAGCCCGGGGAGCGTATCCTGAATTGTTGGGGCAACCAGCGGCACAGAAGAACGCTCCGTGACAACAACCGAAATACGATATCGCATGGTGTCGCCCGGTTTTAGATCACTATCGGACGAAAAACTATTAATATTTGGGTCTTCCCATTCATCCCAGGCAGTACCTGATGTTTCGCTTTTTGAGACACGTAAGCTGACGAAATCATCTTCAACGGTCATGGTTTCATTGTTGCAAGGGTCGGTAGTTGGGTTCCCATCACTATCTGTACGAGTCACTTGCAAACAGTTAGTATATGTCGCACCTGCTACGGCGTTTGCCATTGCAGGACCATCATCGGTATTAAGACGAGGCGTGACGCGGATGCTTGGGCTGCTTGAGAATGCCCACGTATAGGGCAAGCCCGGAACGTAGCCAGTGCCGGGATCGTATTCAAAACGCCAGCGCACATTTGTTATATTGTCAAAGGGTGCGTCATAGGTGGCACCTGTATTATTGCTAATGGGCTGACTGGGAAAAGCAGTATAGTTAGCGCCATTATCTCTGGAATACTCAACATAGGCACGGACATTACTCATACTCCACGTGCCTGTCTCAACCCTGACAACCTCCAATTGCGGCGGTAGATTGTCTATCAATATCAGATCATCAGAAGGCCAATTTGTGTTATTGGTATTCAGGTTAAGAATGAAGTTCCCTGTTCCGCCATTTAAACCGACAGGGTCACCTGTATCATTTTTGGAATAATCAGGCTCTTCATGAATAATGTCTATAGAGTGCGTGATGGAACCTGTGTCAATGCCAACGGGACAAGTTGGGCAGGTATTGCCGGTATTGTCTGTATAATCTGCCTCTACATCAACGGTATTGGTCACTGTGTTACCTATGCTAAATGGAGGATCGTTATAGCGAATTGTGACATAACGTGTTGCACAATCACCCGGGTAAAGAGTACTCGTAATTGTAGGCCAAGTAACTGTTTCTGTTCCCCCAGCGTATACCCCACTATCGCTCGAAGACAGATACGTAGCTCCCGAGGGCAACGTATCTGTGATAACTATATTGCTAATAGGCGTATTATCTTCGTTATAACTTGCGCAAAACTGAATGCTGTAAGTAACATTTGTATTGACGGTTGGGTCAATAATCGGACTAACTAAAGATTTGGTCACATCCCACGCAGGCGGGTCTGCCGCTGTTTCAACGGTAATTGTGGGCGCACTCTTGGGGGTTGAAGATACCCAGCCCGTGCCGGGATCCATACGTCCGGTAACGGTATTATCAATTGTGTCCGGCAGAGGGCGCATATCATAATCCACCCGGACAGCAATCGTAGCATCTCCTTGAGAACCATCCTGCATGTCGGGATGCGTTATCGTAACTGTATGCGTTCCCCCGTTATAGTTCATACTAAAGCCACCTGAAACATATGAACTTCCAGGCACATAGATTAAATTAGAATCCAGGGCATCTGAAATTTCTATCTCCCCGCAAGCTTGCGTTAGACTACTGCATTGAAAAAGAATGCGATAGTAAATCACATCACCTACTTGGGCTGTGGTGACACCGCCTTCGATATCTTTGTTCAAAACAAGAGGCGACGCTTCCTGCGCCTGTGGAATTTGCTGAGGCTCAAAACCAGGAGCTGCCTGAACCTTTCCCAAATCCCCGCCAAAGGGCGCTGCTACTTGGATGCCCAGAAAAATAAGGACCAGAAAAAAACGTGTAACAGGGCTGAAATATTTTAAAACCCGAGACGAATCCATAATATCTTCTCCTTAAAAAATAAAACCGACGCCTGAACAGAAAGGGGGCGGTTTCGCTCTTGCTCCTCAATGACTTAACCAAAAAATGGTAGCGGCCAAATTCAGTCATTGGATCTTCGCATCCACAAAAATAAAAATGACGCAATCATTATAAAACAGCTAAAAATCTATGAGAAGTTATTAACCTTACAAAAATGTAAGCTTCTTTATGTGACACTCCTCTAAATCGACTATCACGCTATGAAAAACCAAGCTTTTTCTCTTTTAGTGATGTATATTTCCCCAAGCCGATCACTAAATGATCAAGAACTTCAATATCAAGTAACTTGCCCGCCTCCAACATAGCTCTCGTCACCGCTACGTCCTGTGGGCTAGGCATTGGATCGCCGCTGGGGTGGTTGTGCACCGCAATGAATGCGGCGGCATTCCGCCGCACAGCAGGCGTGAAAATTTCACCAACGCGCATCTGCGCAGAATTCAATGAGCCGTGCGCTACGGTAATAATATCGAGTACGTGATTACGCGTATCAAGCAAGATGACGCGCATCTCTTCTTTTTCGAGTGCACTCATCTCATATTGAACAAGAGCAGCTGCATCAGCGGGGCTATTAATGGTAGGGCGTTCTTCTGGAGACTCCAACATCAAACGGCGACCAAGCTCAATAGCAGCTTTGATCTGCGCGGCCTTGGCTTCTCCGATTCCATGCTGGGCACAGATCTCTTCAAAAGGTGCCCGATGCAGACCTGTCAAACCATCCAATTCCTGTAATAAACGTTCACCAACGCGCACCGCGCTTTCTCCCTGCACACCGACTCGCAGGAGAATGGCAATTAACTCGGCAGAGCTGAGAGCTTGCGCACCCAGCTTGGCCAGGCGCTCACGCGGGCGATCATCAGCAGGCAGGTCAGTAATGCGATACAAACCTAATCTCTTTTCTGGAAAATCTGTATCTCAGGGTTAACAAAAGCTATTGAGATCTGTGGCAAGAATTTTGGCAAAGTATACGTAAACTCGCCAATCATCTCATAGGAAGTTTCTCCTGCTAAAAGGCTTTCAAAAAACGCACATTCAACGGGGTTGGTTGCGAAGATATTATCGTCCGCGCAACGCGCATATGTAAAACTATCTACAACCAGATAATCTGTTCCTCTTTTCAGTAATCCGGCTTCGCCTTCATTGTATGTGTCATAAGGCTTACCTTTTCCGACTTCGGGAACTTCTTGTCCTTCAAATTTTGTAAAAAATATCGGATACGAATACTCGGTTCGAAAATGATCTAGCGGGATATCTGGCGGATAAAGCGTATATTCCAGCGACGTACCTGCGGGTAGCGTAGCAATCATTTCCGCTGCCGGGATACGCGGATCATTTTCCAAAAGCAGACGCACACTAAGCACCTGCAAAAAGGAAAAGAAGATCATTAATCCAAGTGCCAGTGGCAAGAAATAGTGAAATGTGCTGTATTTGCTCTTCAAAATACGACCAGATAAATCTTGAACAAAAAGAGCTGAGATTACAGCAAAGAAGGGCATCAACGGAATGAAAAAACGCGCCTGATAATTATACGAAGCCATGATCGGCAAATCGAACACGAGAATCGCCAGAAGAATAAGCCAAAGTGAGTTTTTCTCCTCTGTAACTGACCTCTTTTTGAAAAGACCAAGAGAGAAGTAAGTAAAAGAAAAAAGTACCAAGAGAAGAAAAGCAATCCCCAACGCACTCTCCAATGCGCCCCACTGACCAATTATTCCACGCACGCTATCTGTCGTTTTCCCATAGCTGGCATGACGCTCAAGTGCAGGCAGGACTCTTTTGAAGTAAAAAGACATCCAAAGCAAGGATTTAGGTGTTCCTAAGGCAAATCCGAAAAAGGTCAGTACCCCACCAATAAAAAGTGTCTCAAGAGTTTCGACCTTTTGTGCAAGAATCCCCTTCTTTTTCTCAACAGCAAAAAGAATCAGTGGCATGAGGACAAAAATGCCCCCGTTATATTTACTGGATGCCGCTAAACCAACAGTAAAAAAAGCAAGATAAAGCCAACCCTTTTTCTGGCGATCTTGATAATGCAACAAAAAATAGACCGCTAATACCAGAAAAAATGTGAGATAAAGATCATTATGAGCAAAACGGGCATTCACTGCCAACACATGATTTGTGGTCAAAAGCAGGGCTGCAAAAACACTCGTAAAAATCCCACCACCAATTTTTCGTGTGAGCTTATAGGTAAGGAAAATCGTTGCAGCAGCCAATAAAATCGAGAGAGAACGTGCGATCATATTAAAATTATCAGAAAGGTCAAAAGCATAAAGGAGCTGCCCTACTCCATACATCACGTATTTGGGTAGCGACGGGTAGTCAAAATTCGTTTCATCAAATTGCCAACGCCCCTCGAGGGCCTTAGTTACACGATGAAGCAACTCATCAGGATTATGCATGGTTGCCAAGCCTGAGGCTGTTAGCAGAACAAAAAGTATTGCCAAGGCTACGGGTAGCCATTTTTCGTATTTCTGAAAAAAAGATTTCATATTTATCTGCTTACGGGTTTTCGTGCGATTACTCTAATTTTCGTCACACTGTCTTCCATAATATCTCCACTAAGGAATTCAGGACGAATGCGCGGTCGCGTTGCTTTAAAATTTTCTTCATTACGAACAAGAACGGTCAATACCATATCGTCAAAATACTTCTCAAAAATGTTTCGATAATCCCAAATGCGGAAGCGGTTATGATGGCTCGAAGGGTTCAACCAAGCGTACCAAACTCGCTCTGGGTGGCATAACATCTCAAAGGGGTATTTGAAATAATGGTCACGCAGATCTATGTTATGTAGGTGAACACCATCGGGTTTTGTCAGCACAACAAGGGATGCGGTGATGCTGTCCACTTCGTCGAGGTGCTCGTAGACCGATGAGCTAATGATGATATCGACAGGAGAAAGCTCGGATCGCTCCGCCACCGAACGGATATCGTCCTCGATGAGCGTAATCCACTCTGGGCGCGTGGTGACACGTCCCTGCTCCTCTTTTAGATATTCTCGATATGTCGGTAGCAAACTCTGGTTATATTCGTCATCAGGCGGGGCAAATTTATCGCATAAGATCACATGTTCTGCACCTAGTTCAAGTAGCGATACCCCAAAGGCAAAGCGTCCGCCATATCCAAAGATCAATACGCTCTTGCCTTGCAGATCAACACCCACTTCACTAAGATCATGGAGAGTGCGTTCAGCCGCTTCTTTGGGGCTTTGAGTTTCAATACCAGGGTGGATAATCCACCCGCGCAAGAGCAGAAATCGAACGATTTTCTCAGGTAAGAAATGCCGTATTAAGCGAGGAATAAGATATTTTAGATTCACGGTAAATATTGTAAGCAATCTTGCGGTTCTAAACGAGGAACCAGAAGTTGAATATAAACTGATTTAAATGTTTCTACAGGCTCATAAAAACAAAGCGTTGGCGCTGCGACCCACTTTGCCCATGCATCACCCTCTTCTGAGAAAGAACCCTCTTCTTTAATCGGCGTCTTAAGTGGTTCAGAAACGATTAGGCTAAACCGATGGTTAGAAAGATCTCGGTAATAGTCAACAAAGTATTCTGCATTATTACGCATAGACTGTTCCATCATGAGTTTCTTTTCATAATCAGGCACCAAGGGAATAGGAGGAACATGTCCAAAAGTAAGCAATTGGCGCTGATCTATGAAAAGAACATCTCCTCTCTCAGCCGCCTGCGTTGTATAGATCCGTATTTGTGTAAGTGCGTCCTGTATATCTTGCTCTGGTGGTAAAGCTTCAATAGGCGCGTCGCTATTTGGGTCAAAATCGGTCAGAACTTGTATTTGAATGATTTCTTCTTGGGTCAAAGAGATTTTTGGGTGCAGAGAAAGCAAAGGTTTCATCGCGGGCAATGCAATTAATAAAATAACAACCAATTTTATAAATCCAGAACTTTCAGAAGTTAACAATTTTCTAAAATTGCCGTTTTTCCATGCAATAGCTAAACCAAAAAGTAGGGCTATTAGAAACATGTCTAGATTATGCAGATTGTTTCCACCACCTATCTTTGTGCTAATAACGAGACCAACAAGGAGGAACGCAAGCAAGCTCCCAATAAGCACCATTTTTTGTAAACGAGGAAATTTCCAATCTATTGATGGAAGCGTGTAAACCAGAAGAATGAGTGCGGGAAGAACTGCTGCCAAGAGTCCTAGCAGAATACCTTCTGGATATGTTTCATTCGGTAAAAGGCGATACCAAAGAAGAGGTTGGCGGGTAATACTTTCCGATATTTCAGAAACGTTGATACGGCCTTCGCTTCCTTGTTGGAGCATGTTCAGCATTTGAGGAAACAGATATCCACCCAAGATACCGGCAATCCCACTAGAAATAGAGCGCAACCATACTTTCCCTTGCTTTAACGTTGCCCCAGAAAATTCCAAGATAATGATCCATATCGCAGGAGCAAAAAGCCAAGTCCAACGTGCTGCTTGTGCATAATAACCAGAGAGAAAGATGAGAGGAAGCGTGATAAGCAAAGGGCGTTGCCATGCTAAAGCGACCAAAATTGCACTTAGAATCAACGGTGTGTATACAGGCCCTTGGTTAATAAATAAAAATGTCCACAAACCAGCGAAAACCCACATAATGTCCCGTTTTTTGCTTGGCTTGAAGGCCAGCCACCCTAATAGCATATAAGGGAACGTTAATACAAAAGCACTCCAGAAACGTACCCCAAAAATGGAAATATCTTCTACTAAAAAAGGGATTCCCCAAAGGAATTGTCTCCCCGCAGAGATGAATGCTTCTAGCGGTTGATCTTGTGGATAATTGTATAGATCCCGCCCAAATAAGACAGAATAGTCCCATATACGATTGCCGTCAGACCAGTACAGGTTGAAAGGATAGCTTAAAACATTGGAGAAAGCACTTGCTAAAGTAAAAGCTGCTCCTGATAAAAGAATTCCTTGCAGCAGAGATACCCATGTGATAAGTCTTTCATCATCAGAGTGGGGAAGTAATATTCCAAGGCTAAACACAAGGAGACCCCAAATGTATAAGTGAAGGTATGTGCCAGAAAAGACAAACCCCCAATATGAATATTGGAATAAGTACAGAGGGAAAATTAAAAGGAGAATAATTATTATGAAACGATAATTTCCTAAACGTTTCCTAACGGCGAACAAGAAAGAGTATATTTTATACAGGCCTTCTTGGTGCCATAAATATAAGCTTGCAAAAAACAAGAACAAAACAGTAAAAATAATAAAAAAAAGAAAAATAAAAAACCATTTTAAAGAGAAGTTGCCAAGCCAAGTTCCCGTATCCCAAGCGATATTCCAAAGTTCGAACGCTGCTTGAGTGACAATCCAAGCAAAAAAGAGAACTAGCAAAAAACGAATGCGTTTCATAGTAACTATTCTGTATCTCCATAAAAAAACTGCGAAAAGAAAAAGGCACCAGGCACGGTGGACAAAACAAGGAAAAAGCGACTTAGCACTGCCAAGGCAGTAGATGCTTCGAGACTGGTGCCAATGCTAACATACAAAACAGTATAAATCATCTCTCGAATACCGTAGCCGTTTATAGAAATGGGCAACAAGGTTACCAGATAACTAATTGCTGAGATAGAAATCGCCTGAATGAAGGTTATTACAATTCCCATATTTTTTGCTAATATCCATACACAAAACATGGATAGGAGATTAGCAAATATAGCAATAGCAAAGCTTTTTATCACCGCTTTCCGCTGTAATATCCATGTTCTTCGAATACGATTATAAAGATTGGTTATTTTTTTGAAAATTTGGAGCTTTTGTTCTTGAACTTTTGTAAAAAACACCCAACTTCCCAAAATATTTTCTATATCAAGATTTTGCAATTCAGTATGGAAAACTACACTACCCAGAGGAAGATAGAAAAACATACTTATCACATTTAGTAGGCGGTCCACAATCACAGAACTAATTGCCAAACTAGTATTTTTTGTATGCCGTATTAGAACTGTGATGCGTAGGGTATCGCCACCTATTGTTGATGGCAAAAAGTTTGATGCGAAATTCCCCGCTAAAACCAACTTCAGGGTAGTGTAATAATTCCATTTTTTTTCTAGTTGTGCTAAAAGAAGGTGCCAACGCAAAGCAGTCAGTGCTTGTACGGAAAGAAAACCTAATATCAGAAATAAGATTACCACCTCAGGGATATTTGTAGCGAGAGTAAGAATTGTGCTCCATTCTTGCTCTAACAAAAGGATAGCAAACAGAATAACAGATACTAATGTCCCAATCCATTTCCACAAGCTGATTTTTTTAGGTGACCGAAAAGATGATATCTCCATAACAATCAATTTTCGCTAGATGAGATTTTCGACAACAACTTTTTGAGTATGCTGGCATTTGTTTGAACAGAAGCTTCCACAGAATGTCGGATATTTTTTCGAACCTCATCTAAATCATCTCTAATCAAAGAAATTCTTTCATTCAAGTAATCAGGGTTCTTGATATAGGTCTCTAAATTAATCGCAAGGTTTGGCAATCCTAAATGAGAAAGAATACTTTCACCCTTGAGGGTATAGCTCAAATTAATAGCAGGAACACCAAAGCGTAGAGCGACAAGAGTTGTATGTAAACGCATACCAACAACCAAACCTAAACGAGACATAAGTTGATAATATGCAGGCATGCTTAGGTAGCTATCAACCAAGATAACGTTATCGTCATTAGCGAAATCCTTTTTTATTATCTGGAGCCACTGAAGATCATCTTCCCAAGGCTCAATCTCAGGCTGATAAGCTGAAATTAGTAGAATTTTGGCGTTATATTTCGCACGCAGGAATTCTATTGTTCTATTAGCTGCTCTCATCAATTCCTGCATTTTGGCTTCAGAACGAGTTCTATAGCGCTCTTTTGAAAACTTATAAGGCAAAAGACTGGAAGAAAAGTGAAACCATTGTCGAATGTTAAATCCTACAAGAAAATCATTACCTGCGACCCACTTGTCTAGCATGTCATTTTCCTGCAGAGATAATCCTTCCAAATCTTTTTCTAAATCAGGCAAAAAAATTGCATCATGCCCCAAGTGGAATTTTGGAGCTGTCGATAAACTATCTATAAGAGCAAGCGTGCCCCGATCTCTAGCGACAAAGACTTCTATGCATTTCAGAATCCCCTTCGCTAAATATTGTCCAATTTTGGTATCAATTGGACCCGCACCTTGAAAGAGCACCCATATCTCTAACCCTAAGAGGCGATATATGTGAAAAAGAGCAAAAAGATACATCAATTTCATCAAACTAGAATCATCTTGCATGTCCAACCCAACCCCCCAAATAACGATATCTGATTTCAAAAGTTTTTTCCAGCCCGTCGTTGATGGAAAGATATTGTGCAAGTGCCCATATGGAAGAACATTCTCGACATGATCAGGAATATCATCTTTAGCATGAGCAAAAACAATATTTTCTGTGAACCCCATATTAGACAAAGTATTCAGTAAAGCCCACCGACTCGCTAAATCACCGCGATTGGCTTTAATAGTACGTGGTAAAACAAAACGCATAATGCTCTCTTAGTTCTTATCTTTTTTTGT
This sequence comes from uncultured Anaerolineaceae bacterium, assembly GCA_964487745.1. Taxonomy (GTDB): domain Bacteria; phylum Chloroflexota; class Anaerolineae; order Anaerolineales; family Villigracilaceae; genus Desulfolinea. Next base: position 161,138 of record CAZASG010000001.1, read on the forward strand.
TAAAATTCTCTCATATTGGTCAACAATATGAGGAAGATTAAATTGTTTGGCTTTACGTAAACTAGCTTTTCGAAACTCGTATAGTTTTTTATAATCCTTATTAGCAATAAGCGCCGACAAGTATGTATTAAAAGTTGTTTCCTTTTCATCTACTAAAAAACCATTTATTCCTTCATCTACCAGATCGATGAACCCTCCAATATTGCTAACAACCATTGCTAGTCCCATTGCGAGAGCTTGAACACCTACCACGGGAAGCCCCTCAGACAAAGATGGCATAAAGAGGATGTCACTTTTGCTGAACCATTCAATAACCTCTTCAGGTGAAACCCATCCGGGCAATACAAAGCGATGCTCCATATTGTAGCTGGAAATCTTTTGTTCTATTTCTCCACGAAGAGGTCCGTCGCCAAGAAGCACACACTCCCAAGGAATATCTCGCAAAGAGGCTAGAGTCTTTACAATTTGTAAAGGATTTTTCTGTTTCATGAAGCGCCCTGCAAAGATAATTCGTGGAGGGGATTGAACAGTAACCTTTCCAGGATTTAGACTACCTAAGTCCACACCATTATGAACAACATCAATTTCAACTGGATAGTATTTATGCGCAAGTTGGCGGGTAAATTCGCTGACCGCGACTATTCTAGTAGCATCGCGCCAAACAGGACGCGTAAATGGAAGCACCCAACGAAACCATTTGCCAGTTTTTTCTGGTGCACCACCAGGCACATCACCAAGATGTGCTGTAAGAATATATGGTATTTTTCTTATCCGAGATAATACCCAGGCCAGCACCCCTGTCGGAACCGCAAAATGCGCGTGAATAATATCAGGCCTCCATCTACCTGTTAAACGAATTCCAGCCCAAAGTCCAACAAGAATATAAATACCCATTGTAAGAAATCCTGCCCGGAAGGCTTCGCGACGCATTGAGGGCACACGGATAATCCGAATCCCATTTCCAATTTCATCTTTGGGTAATCCCGGCAGATGGGATGTAACAATAATAATCTCGTGTCCACGCTGGGACAACCCCTCTGCGATATCCAGCGCAACACGGCCTCCTCCTCCGCCAACAGGAGGCAATTCATAGGTAAGAAGAAGAATTTGCATCAGTTAATGTTAAAAGTTTTACGGACGGTATAGGTCGGTTTGCGCTGAGATTCATGATAGGTACGCACCTGCAATTCCGCGATCAAGCCCATTAGGATAGATTGAAACCCCAAGATAAAGAACATCGCACTCATTTGAAATAATGGCGAACCGAGTACAGAAATCTCGTAAAAGACACGACGAACAAAAAGGAAAAGCAACAGGAGCGTGCTTGCTCCAATTAAACCGATCCCAGTGCCACCAAAAAGATAGATTGGTTTGGCTGAATAGGAAAGCAGAAATTTGACGGTGAAAAGATCAAGGATAACCTTTACCGTGCGTTCCAGACCATATTTTGCTTCCCCAAAACGACGCGGGTGATGACGAACAGGTACTTCCAATATCTTTGCGCCAACAGAATGAGCAAAGACCGGGATAAAGCGATGCATTTCTCCATATAGCCGAAAACCCGTGATCACTTCACGGCGATAGGCTTTAAGGGTACATCCATAATCATGCAGATGGACGCCAGTGACTCTAGAGATCAAGCCATTCGCCATGCGCGAAGGTATCGTTCGTGTAAGGGTATTATCTTTACGATTTTTACGCCAGCCGCTGATCACATCGTAACCCTCGTCTAGTTTTTCCAATAACATTGGAATATCTGCAGGGTCATTTTGCAGATCCGCATCCATCAAAACGATCACTTCGCCTTGGGAATGATCGATCCCGGCAGCAATGGCTGCTGTCTGTCCGAAATTACGCCGAAAAGCCACCGCACGAATATGCTCAGGATCTTTTTTTGCGTACTCTTTTAGCACTTCCAAACTTTTGTCTTGACTCCCGTCATCTACAAGAATTATTTCCCAAGATCGCGAAACGGCTTCCAAAGCACCATACACGGCATTGAAAAGTAATGGAAGTGTTTCTTCTTCGTTATAAACGGGGATTACAAGGGAGAGGTACATCATTTTCTCCTAAAAATTCGCAAGAAAGAATCAGGACGGTCATCAAGCAAGATCGCTGAGCGAGGCATCTCTTCATATTTTGTTGCATCTAAATACTGTTTCCATTCTTTTGTATAGAGATAATTAACCACAACAATATATTCTGCTTCCTGTTTCCATTGTTGATCAAGTTCATCATTCCAAGATCCTAATGCAAGTACGGTTGCAGGATCACCGCCAATCACATAATTATTGTAATAATTAAGCTGCGTTGGATAAATCTTCACACCATCCGGAATGTATAGGAGAGGCAGTAGAGAGGTACCTCCCTCCCAATACACAGAGCTCCCTGATGATATATATTCGGCAAGGTAGACTCCAGAGTCTTCATGAGCCAAAATAATGTCGCCATTGTATCCTATATTCCGTTCGCTCATGGTAATAAAAGGAAAAGAAATAGCCGACAAAATAAGAAAGGAAATAAGTGTTAGATAGCCAAAATTAATTTTTGCCCTTTTCAAGAAAAAATATCGTAGTAAAAAGACCAGCGCTAAAAAGAAGCACCCAACAATGAAGCCAAAAAAAACAGAGATATATTGTCGTGATAAAGAATATGATAAGCCAAATTTATTTCCAATCAAGGTCAGCAAAGTAACCGTGCCTGAAAGAACTTGTCCATCCTTAATTCTCGGAATTTCTAACGACAGTAGGGTCTCCCCTATTTCTTCAAAAGCAGAATATCCCGTTCCTGTTGTCAAAATCAAAATAGTGATGAAAACAATACCTGTAAGAAAGGTTGGTAACTCTTTTTTCCAAGATCGAATAGAAAGAACAATAAGAACAATACCACTAACACTAAAGAAATCAAAATAAAGCGACCAACAATAAACACAATAGTCTTTTCCTAAGCTAGCCCAAGCATGCATTAAGGACAATACTGAAAACAACACAATCAGAAAAACAGTATCGTTTCTTTGTTGTTTGTTTTTCCATTGCTTAGGCCATAGGATTAATGTTGCAAGCACACCATTAAAGATAATGATATGAAAGCGATATACCCTGAAAAAAGACAATATTCTTGAAGAAAATGTTGGCGAAAAAAGATTTTGATGAACACCTTTATCCCTTATAAGAAAATCAGCCGGAAGATAAAGGGATTGAAGGGAAATAGATATTTTTTCTGGCAGCCAAGGTACCCAAAGCTGTAATATTTCAGGCCACCAAAGCGCATGTCCCCCAATTAATACTATTAGGCTAGCCAGAGAAGACCATAAACCTGCTTTATAACCGTATTGAAAAAATATATAAAGCAGCAATATCGGGAGGACAACAACCATGTTTTGACGCGTGAGTATCATTAAGCTCGCAACAATTGCGCTCGATGCAAGCTGCCAAATCTTGCGATCTCCCCCCAAGCATAACTCCATTATCCAAACCAACATAAAGGCTATTAGAACCTGCGAAATCGCAAGGTTATAAAGACGCACAAATGAAATACTTAGAGCAAACAGCCAAACTACGCCAGCGCCCCACCACTTATTACTTAAACGCCTTACTATAAGCCACAAAACAAAAACCATTAACAAAGCAATAAAAATAGCAAAATATCGCCCTGTTCGTAAACCTGGCCCAAACCAAGCTTGTACATAACCGGGAATCAGAAAAGCCAAGGGCATCTTGTTCGTCCAGATCCCTGGCGAGAAAGGCGCATATTGACCAGTTACAAAAAGATAGCCTTTATATAGATAAGCGCTTTCATCTAATCTGGAAAAGGATATGTGCGCGTAGTGCCATAGTTGGACAGCATACAACACTCCCCCAATAATCGCAATAAAAACTGGGTTTAGAATTAAATAAAAAGGAAACTTTTGCAGAGTTTCCTTTTTAAATAGAGCTTTCATTAACTTTGTAAGCGCTCCAGATCCGCCTGCACCATCATCTCAACGAGTCCTTTAAAACTGACTTTGCGCTCCCAGCCCAACTCATCGCGTGCTTTGCTAGGATCAGAAATCAACAGATCCACTTCTGCGGGGCGATAAAATTTCGGATCAACGATAACATAGTCATTGTAGTCAAGGTCTACATAGCCAAAAGCATGTTCGCAAAATTCGCGCACGGCATATGTTTCACCGGTGCCGATCACGAAGCTCTCAGGTTTCTCCTGTTGGAGCATGAGCCACATCGCTTCGACATAATCACCTGCGAAGCCCCAGTCACGGCGTGAATCAAGATTACCAAGGCGTAATTCGTTTTGCATGCCTAATTTTAGGCGGGCTACAGCATCTGAGATTTTACGGGTCACAAATTCCAAGCCACGTCGGGGGCTCTCATGATTAAAAAGGATGCCGGATGTTGCAAAAATATCATAAGACTCACGGTAGTTGATCGTGATCCAGTGCCCATAAACCTTTGCAACACCATAAGGGCTGCGAGGGTAAAAAGGTGTTGTCTCTTTTTGAGGAACTTCCATAACCTTACCAAACATCTCACTGCTGGATGCTTGATAAAACTTGATCGACTTATCAAAAAGCCGGATCGCCTCCAGCAATCTGGTTACACCTACACCAGTCACTTCAGCTGTTAGCACAGCCTGATTCCAGGAAGTTGGTACAAAAGACTGCGCGGCCAAATTATAAACTTCTTCAGGTTTATGCTCTTCCAAAAGGCCCAAAAGTGAGCCCTGGTCGTGTAAGTCACCTTGTACCAAGCTGATCTGATCAAGCAGATGGTCAATTCTCTCAAAATTCACAGTACTGGAACGGCGTACCATGCCAACGACATCATAGCCTTTTTCAAGCAATAACTCAGCTAAGTAAGATCCATCTTGTCCGGTGATCCCGGTAATTAGAGCAGTGGGCATATTTTCTCCTTTATGGAAATTCTCTGAAACGGAGACATTATACGTTCTCCGCGAGGCATGTCAAGCACGGTTCTTTTTACGAGTGCGGATGAACCCGTCCAGAATTACCAAAAGCGTCAAGATGACGATCCACATCACCATTGAGCCAAAGGGTAATGTCTCGAAGCGGACGTAATATCGGCTTGCGTACCAGTGGGAAAAAAATGCCAGAAAAATGACTTCTACCGTTAAAATGCGCGGCAGCCAAACATCTCGGCGTTCCCGATATTTGACCCAAGCCCAAGCAGCGAAAAGGGCTTGCAGAGCGAGAAAAATGACCCGATAACGGGGATTGTCCCATTGGTCGCCACCAGCGCGCAGGGATGCGAGGATGATCCAGGTCCAGTTGGCAAGCCCAAACCACGTCCAGATGCGGCGCGCGAGGGGCGAATCCGCTTTGGGGAGGGCAATCAGCCCATAGAGGAGGAAAGGTGTTAGAAGATACCATCCTGCTGCGCGCAGTATCCCTAATATCTTCCAGATCAGAGTCGTTGGCTCGATGATAGCAGCTGGCAAGACCGGTTGTACCATCCCGTAAGCTGTGACGAAGGGGATATGAATGCTGGGGGGTATTTCGTCAAAAAGTTTTTGCACCCAACCAGAACCACGTTCAAGTTGATATACGTCCCACTGGATAGCTCTTTGTAGCCATTCGACAATGATGCCCAGCGGGGTATTTGCGCTAAGCTTTGTTGTGCTCAAGGCAGAAGAAAGAATGAAAATGGAGAAAAGGAGGAATATTAGAGCAATCGAAATATGCTTGAGTGAAATACTGCTCTTCTCATTTTGGGTAAGTGCGTAGACAACGATGATGATGAGAGTGATCAGTGCAATTGCAGGGGAGATAAGTAACATGCCTGCAAAAGCCCCTCCTAAACCAAATTGTGCTGCCTTTGCTTCTCTATCTTTCTGCCAAACTGTAAAACCCCACAATGCCAAAGCCACAAAACTGATAAGAAAAGGCTCACGCATTTGGGAGCTGCCCATGAGAATGCTTTCCGGGTAAAGGGCAAAAATCCAGGTAGCTGGCAGGATAAGTTTTTCACCACCAAGTTCTTTGGTTGCCATCCAAAAGAATGGGATGCCAAGTGTCGCGGCAAAGGCGGCTATGAGAGCAACAAGTAAAGGACGATGAGCATCTGGAGAGAGATAACGGTATGTACCTGCACTAAGGGCAAGAAGCCCGCCATATTGATCGGTGTGGTCTTTTTGGCTGAAAGCAGCAAAGAGGGATGCATCACTTTGAGAAAGTTCATAGGCAGCTGTATCGCGCCGAAAGGCATCGAAGAAGACATAACCTGCCTGCTGCTGTTCGCTATCAGGATAACCGTTAATGGGCAGATAAACATATAATGTCACGGCCGAGATCAGGCGTAGGAGCAGGGCAAGAGCGAGTATCCAGAGCAAGGGGCGCGGTTTGCCCGTCCACTTCCAAAGGGCGTGGAGCGCACTGATGCCAAGGAAAAAGATCAATGCTGTAGGCAGAAAGGCGAAGAGATAATTCCCACCTTCGAAAAATGCAAAAAGCCCCGCAAGAAGCAGGCTCAGAGGAAGGGTTATTTTGATTTCTTTTAACACGGAGGAATTGTACTGCAAAGTCTGGTATTAGAAAAACATCCGAAGTCTTCAAGGCTTCGGATGTTTTTGATCACTCTTCGTCGGGCAAGCCACTAGGTTGCTCGAAGCGGATCACTTCTCCATGTACATTGATGATGATCTTGAAACCCATCATGCCCATATAGCTGCGCCCTTCGGCAGGAATGCCTGTTTTGAGAATATTCTCGAATTGTTCGTCGATATTCTCAAGTTGTTTTTGGATCATCGCGCGGGAGAAAATATCATCCTGCCCGAGCATTTTGGCGGTTTGCTCGCCAAGGGCGTCCTCATGACCTTCGATCTGCTCACGCATCATACTCAAAACCTGACGGTCGATCTGCTCTGCCGAGATATGACGTTTGAAACCGTCATCGTCCACGACGTAGCAAAGTTCACTACCAACAAAGGTATGCTCAACAGGACGATCAAACTCGTCCACGACGAGACCGGCGAAAAGGGGTTCCAGCGCCATATTATTGCTGGCGTCCTTCCACTGCAGCAAGCAGGATCGCAGCAGCGATACCCAGACGACGATCTAATTGGTTGGCCGTGTCCATCGTAAAATCAAGATCGAGTTCATAGCGGAAGATATTGAAACGCTGTTTCAGGTCAGCGACGCGACTTTGCCCGATGGTGATGTCGTAGTTCTGCGGAATGAGATTGACAAGAAAACGACGGATCAGGGCAAGCTTCATGCTGTCTTCAAAAAGGGAGCCGATCACTTGTTCAGAAGAATTTAGCACTTCCCATTCATCACGGAACATAGACTGTAATCCCCTGCGGCGCAGGGTACCAACATGCTGATTGGTGGTGGCATCCACAACATCATATGCGGCAGAAAAGTCGATGATCTGGCGGGCTTTGATGCTAAGTACTTCCTGGCTTTTGGCTTCATCAGAGTAAACGCGAATATCTTCGCGCAGTTTGAACATCTTTTGCTCACTGAACAAAACCAGTTGCTCGTTCGGGGCATAGAAGCGGAATTTGCCGGTCATGGCAAAGGTTTGACGTTTGAGTAGGTACTGCTTGTACATAAAAGCGGAATGCATTTGGTCCTCCAAGCGTTTAAAAATTTACTTTACCAAAGAGTTTTTTTTACTCTAAGGAGTAGGGAGTTTGTTCCAATACCATAGGTAATTGCTAAAACCGCTACGATCTTGAAACTCTCCTATATATTCTATTTTTACGTCATCATGCAGAAATGTTTCCAAAGGAAGCTTTTCTTCAACATACCAATGACGAGTATTTTCAACCACGATCCACCCACTATCATTATCATCTATTGCTTCTGCGTCAAATGAAGCTTCATAGATTTTTGCATATCTTGGATATTCTGTAAATTTAGCATATCTTCCATAATATTTTGATATAAGAACATCATTTGGTGTAACATTCTGAATTAGAAAACCATTTATCTCTTCAAAGCCAATATGGGCTGAATAGGTGATCGCAGAACGGGTATCAGATGTGTGGACAGTAATTTGTTTTAGATTAAAAACTCCAAAAAAAACGAGTAGAAAAAGCGTGTTTCGAAAGAGATCATTTTTAATAAAACTCTTGCTAAGATGATAAAGGGAATATAAACCCATTGCCAGCAACAGGATGTACCATAATTGCATATGGAGAAAGAAACGAGGCGCATAATCAAAATCAAAAAGTAAAACAAAGAGAATAAGCGAAAGAAAATAGAGTACAGCTATAAACAATGGAATAAAATTCTTTTTCTTTATGCGCATGCTCCAGAAGTATGTCAAAATGATACTTAATATGGGAAGTAAAAGGATACGATCATAATACCATTGTACAGGAGGGTTAAAGAAAAATTGGCTTAGAAGAATAAAAGCATTATTATTTCCCAAATTTCTAAGAGGCTCAGCTAAAGTTAGACTTCCTAAGAAAATCTCCATCTCAATAACAGAGAGCGTTCGAAAATATATTACAAAAAGTAGAACTCCAGCAATAAAAAGTGTCAAACCAAAAAGAATATTCTCCTTGGCTTTTAAATCAAATTTTGCTACCAAGAACATAAAAAACACAAAATAAGGGAGAGCAATTACTTTAAAGGTTGAGAAAGGGTCAATAGCGATTGCAAACACAAGAGGCAGAGAGATGATAAAAGCCAGCATGATCCTTTTTGGGGTAAATATGGCTTTCCACTCAGAAACTATGACTTTTTCGGGGAAATCGTTAAGAAAAGCTATTAAGCCTAACAAAATAAGGTAAAAGAAAAAAGGATGATAGGCGTATTCTCTAACAGAACGAGAGAGCGCTATCACCCATGGGCTTGTTATATATAGAGCGGAAGAAAGAAGCGCAATATTTTTATTAATCTTTCGCCCCAAAAAGTATAAAGGAATAATTGCTAAACTATTCAGAATAATTCCCGGTAAACGTGCAGACCAAACATATATACCAAAAATTGTAAAAAACGCTTTTACAGGAAAAGTAACGAGATATAAACCTCGTTGATAGACATCTTTTAGATGCGCCCCATTTAGAAGATTTTTTGCAGCATTTAGATGATTGTATTCTTCAAGATGGGGAGGGAGTCCCTCTATATTGATAAGTCGTATACAAAATGTAAAAACAAACAAGAAAAAAACAATTATCCATTCATTATTTTGAAAAGAAAATTCTTTATTTGAAACTATTTCATTTTCAAATTCATGTAACCATTCAAAGCGTTTCGACCAAACACCCAAAAGGGAAAAAAGGATTATGGTTGAAAAAAATATACTCCCTATGATATATCCTGCTTCACGTGTAGCAAACCATGGCACATGTAGTTCTCGTGTAAAAACAAACTTTTCTCCAAGAGAAGAATCTAAAGAGATGTTTTCTCCTTGTCCATCCCAAGAGAAGAAGAAGCGATCACTCCCTTGTGTACCTACAATGATCGCAATCTCTTCTCCAGGCCTTCCTTCCCAGTAAAATGAATCCTCGGAAAAATACCGTATTTCTTCAAAGGGAATATTTCCAAAAGAGGTGCTGAACCACGTCAGAAAAACAGCACCCGTTTCTTCTTCTGGACTTAGAGAGACATCAAATTTGTGCACAGGAAGCAGAAAATCCACGTAACTATTCGCATCTAACCACTGGCTCGTCGTTGTAAAAAAAAGCGTAGGGCCTATTAGCAAGGTTAGGAAAATCACGGTGTATTGTTCTTTTTTCGAAAGAAAGGCAAATTGTTTCATCCCCCATTTCAGGGTATATCTATATATAATTGCTCCTAAAAAAACAAGAAAAACTATAAATACAAAAAATCTTTTACTGCCTATTGGGAGCAAAGCTACATTGAGATGACTTGAAACAAAAAGTGCAAATATTGCACCTAGAACTAAAGCTAAAACACTTAACCATACACCACTTATCTGTTTTTTTTTCATTTGTTTAGCGATTATCCACAACTTCAACGCGCGTCCCCTCACCCGGTAGATGGAGATAATCCTCCCCCGGCGGGACGTATGGGTTTGTCCACAAGTAGATAAATTTTGCCACATTATCGGGCGCATTCACACACCCGTGGCTGCGCGGGTCACCAAAGTCATTATGCCAGTAGGCACCGTGGAAGGCATCGCCATTTCCGGTAAAGAACGAGACCCAGGGAACGCCCGGTAGGTCGTAATTAGCAGCGTCGCCAGCGCCATCCGTCATATGAACGGAGGGGGCCTTGTGGTATGTACTAAAGGTTCCGGTGGGGGTTGGGGTTCCGCCCCAGCCGCTGGCAACGAGAGATGTCATCACGGGCACGTCGCCTTCATAGGCAGTCATTGTTTGGGTGGCGATGTCAACGTAGATATGCTTTTCTTCGGGCGCCACGTCCGGGGAAATGGGAGCAAGCTCATCGTCCGGGACGATGCGCAGACAATAGCTGGGCACAAAGAAATGGTCTTTGGTCAGCCGATCAAAGATGCGATACCAGTAGGTCCCATCCCCTGGGTCCTGCACGATCTGGTTGACCCAATGCGTCGTCCCGTGGTAGTAGCGCATCTTGGGACGGAAGATAAATCCCGCACCCAGTCGAATAGGCATAAAGGGGACGGTCATCTCTGCCAGCGCGCCTTCTGCCGGGATGTCGAAGACAGGCAGATTATAGGATGTGTAGACCGGCTGTAGATATGCTGAATGGGCGAAACCCTCGTCTCCGATGCGATACCAGGTGTGGTTATAGGCGTGCTCACCTTCAATGAACAATTCTTCGGTGATGGGCAGGATAACGTCCCTACCATAGACTTTGACCACATTCCCACTAAAGGATGGTTTGTCGTAAATGGTCAGGCTGCTCCAAGTGGTACGCCCCTGCCTTTGGAGTGGCGGCGCTCCTGCTTCGACCTTGAAAAGCCCCAACTCAGACATGAGTAATCCGAGCATTCCGGCTGCACTGAATTTGAGAAAATCTCTACGAGTAAAAGTGGATGGTAAATTCTTCATTGGGTTATTTGAAGGTATAAGTATTCTGTTTGCTTCTGTATTTCCGGACAATAATATTTGTCAGCAAGACTACGCCTGAAAATACCGTTCCTAGAATAATATTGAGAGGGAATCGGGCAATGGCAAAACCTAAAAACATGCCTGCTGCAAAGGAAAATGCGATGGCAAGATACCACGACCACTTGGGAATGTCCTTGCCAAAATAAAAGTGATGAACGGAAATTGTCGTTAGAATGATAAAGATGATGCTGATCTTATCTAGTGTTGCTTCTTCCATAAGGATGTTTTCCTAAATCTCCTTCTTACTAAAAAATTTCAACAGGCGTGCCAGTATACCCGTAAACGAATTCTTTTTCAGGCGGCACAACGGGATTTGCCCAACGATAAAGCCATTTGGCACTTTGGGCTGTCATATTGATGCAGCCATGGCTGCGCGGCGCGCCGAAGTCATTATGCCAGTAAGTGCCGTGGAAGGAAATCCCACCTTTGGTGATGTATAAAACCCAGGGAACGCCAGGTAAATCGTATCCGTTACTGGCAAGATTATTCGACGCCATATGACGGCTGGGACGTTTGTAATAGGTGATGAACGAGCCATCCGGGGTGTAGAATTTTCCATCAATGAAGCGGGTGCCAGTCGAGACACGCGCCGCGTAAACGGGGCGGTTGTTCTCATAGGCGATAACGAGTTGTTCACGCAAGCGCACATCGATGCGTTTAAGGTAGTTCGGCACGTCGGGGGAGATAGGGATTAGCTCCGCGTCAGGGATGGGGCGCAAATGCGAGGCGAGCACATAATATTTTTCATCGTTCCATTTGTCATCGCGGAGCAGATACCAGACTTTATTTGTTTCTTCGTTGGTGACTGTCTCGACGATCCAGTGCGTGGTTTCGTAATAAAGACGATAGGCCAACTCGGCATCGTCATCCGGTTCGCGACGCGCATCCGTGTAAGGGACGCTCACTTCAGCAAGGCTGCCTGTTTTTCCATGTTTGTAGATGGGTTTGTTCAGGCGCGTCAGCACAGGCTGGATGTCGCCTGAGTAGGCATAGCCTTCTTCCCCGATCTTGTACCAGACACGATTATAGGCTTCAACATCGTCGCTGATCTCCACACCCGTGATCGGCAGAAGAATATCCTGCCAATGCTCATCGACCACATCTGTGTCAAAGGAGGGGGCGGCGTAGACCTGTAGATGCTCGGCGGCAACCCGTCCCTTTTGATCCGGTAGCAAGCCGGAGGCGGCGCTCGTTTTCGTCAATCCAGGGAAGAGGGCGCTAAGGAGACCGACTCCTGTAAGTTTCAGGAAGTCGCGTCGGGAGAGAAAATCTAATCGGGGAGACATCATTAGTAATGAATATAAACTCTTGTTCCCAATGGGGCAAAATTAAATAGCCAGGCAGCATCGGATGTACGAAGGTTCACACAACCATGTGACATCGGTGTGCCAAAATTATTATGCCAGTAGGTGCCATGAAAACCATAGCCTTTGTAAAAATACATGGCATAGGGAACATCGGTAAGGTAGTAGCCAGGACCAGACATCGTGGTGGAAACGTATTTAAGGTAAATACGATACGTACCTGTAACGGTGGGAGTCTGCCAGGTGCCCGTTGAAACGATAAATGAATTCACCAAGGTATCGCCCGCGTAAGCATTTACACGCTGCTGCGTCAGATTAACTTCAAGCCAATGCGCACCGCCACCGGTCACTGGTGGGTTTGTGGCTGTTGGTGGGGGCGGCTTGGGCGTATTGGTTGGTTTTGGCGTATTTGTCGGCAGGGGTGTCTTCGTCGGAGTGAAGGTAAATGTCGGCGTTGGCGTATCTGTCGGTGTAGGCGTCAGCGTAAAGGTCGGGGTTGGTGTGAAGGTGGGCGTGGGAGTAAAAGTCGCTGTAGGGGACGGGGTGTAGGTCGGTTTGCTGATATTTGCCTGTCCCCAATGTTGCTGCGTAATGGATGCAGTAGCTGTTGGCGCGCTGCCGAAGAGTGCCATCGCGGGGGATGCTGTCGCTGCCCAGACAACAACGGCGACGAGACAAACGAGGGCGAACCCGCCCACAAAGAGTAGAGGCGACCTTTTCTTTTTCTCACGTGGAGGCTTGCTCGGTGGCACCGGTTTCGCATGAAGCGGTTCCGTTTGTGATCGCAATCGCTTCTGCGCCCAAGCCATCCCCTTACGGGCGTTCTCGCTTTCGGGATTAACTTTAAGCGCCTGCTCCAAAAACTTGATGCTGGCTTGGGGTTTGGATACTTTCGCCAGGATCAGCCAGGCTTCCTCCAGCATTGGGTCGGCTTGGGCGGCACGTTTTGCCCAGGCATAGGCATTGCGCCTATCGCCGATCTTCAGGGCTGCGTGAGCCTGTTGCAGAGCTTCGTGGGCTTGGGAGCTTTCTACCATTGGATCGTTACCGGTGTGCCTACGTCCACCCAATCGAAGAGGAGTTTGGCTTCATAAGTACCCAGCACTACACATCCATAAGAGATGGGGGTGCCCAGATAGCCATCCCAAAGGATGCTGCCGTTCGACATAATCGGCAGGGCATGGATGCCGTTCTGTAACGAGCCTGCCCAATAGATACCGAGCCAGGAGGGCATCCAGATATCCCAGGTGGCACCATAGGCACTAGGGATTTTATTCAGCACGCTGAAATGTCCCGTTGCAGTGGCGTTATTCATGCCCGTCGAGGCGACGAAGCTATACACAAGGGTGTTCCCCTGATAAGCGTAAAGATGCTGCTCAGAAATATCCACCAAAACATATTTCCCGCCACTCGGCGCAGGGTCAGCGGCGGGTGCGGGCGGCGGCTCCGGTTCCGCGGTGGGATAAGGCGTCGCGGTCGGTGGCTTGGGTGTATTGGTCGCTGTGGGAGACGGGGTAATCGTCGGCGTAGGGGTGGGTGTAAATGTTGCTGTTGCGGTGGGCGTATAAGTCGGTTTGCTGATATCCGCCTGCCCCCAATGTTCCTGCACGAGCGTTGCCGTTGGTGAAGCATTGAAACTCATCGCAAAGGAGGATGCACGGGGTAATAGCGCCCAAACCGCCGAGACAACGATCACTGTCACCAAAAGAGCAGGAAGAGAAAGCTGCCAAAAGCGCCGCTTTTCAGAACGTTGACTACTTGGCACAGCCCGAATTGGGGTTGGCTGCGTATCTTCAATCACTTGCGAATGGATGTGAAGAATCCCCCCCGAAGTATGGCGCGGCTGCGTTTTTACTTTTTGTGTAGCGGGTTTTTGCTGCGGCTTATTAGGAGAGGTGATCGCCCCTACGTCCTGATCACGTGGCTCAGTGGCAGACAATTTCTTCATTACCCATGCCATCCCCTTTTTGGCACGTTCGCTGTTCGGGTTGATCTTGAGCGCACGTTTCAAATAATGGATACTCAATTGCGGACGTGAAACTGCTGCCAGCACCAACCAGGGCTCTTCAATCTGTGGCGCAAGCATTGCGGCTTTCTCTGCCCAGCGACGAGCAGAGTCCTTCTCTCCCTTGCGCAGGGCTATTCGGGAACGTCGGAGGGCTTCTTTCGCCGCAGAGAGATTATCGGTCATGGCGTTAGAGTCGGTAGAGGCGTTGGTTCAACGCTCTCGTTATTCACAAAACATTCGATTCCCTGCACGATGCCTTCAGCGATGACTTCAGGGTGTTGGGTGAGGATCTCGCGGTCGAGATTCATAAAACCGGTCTCGATGATCGCTGCGATGGTCGTATCGTGGACTTCGGTAAAGGCGTGATACTCACGCATATCGGAGGTAATACTGCCGGGGTGGAAGGTAAGTCCCGTCACCCGTTCGTAGCGGTCACGCAGGCAACTTGTCAGTCGAGCGGCGCGGTTCACGTCGCGCGTGTCCATCGCGGCGGAGAGTTTGAAACCGGTCGCATTTTCGTCGATGAAGGCGCAGGTATCGTTGTGGATGGAGACCAGTGCAACAGCGTTGTACCCGTCCAAGCGCGGATCAAATTCCTGGAGCAGGTCTACCTGAAATCCGCTTTGGGTCAGTTTCTGTTGAACAATGGTAGCAATTTTCAGGTTAAGGTCGTCTTCGGTCAGGGTCACTTCGCCATTTCCGTCGAGACAGACCGCGCCGGAATCATATCCCCAATGCCCCGAAACAATCCCGATCCGCAATTGTGGATAAGATGTACTGATAACGATCTGATCTTCGGGCTGGCTGGTGAGGAGGAGAGTCAGTTTATCGGAGAGATTTCCAGAGAAAAGACCGGCTGGCGTCCAGGCGGTGAAGAGGGTTGCCAGAAAAACGGAAACGCCAAAGACCACAGGCAGGATGCGCGGGGATTCGCGACGCTTCGATTCGCGTGCCTGTGAACTTGCTTCCGGTTGGTGAAGATTCTTCTCTTCCAAAGATTTTCTCCTACAAAAAGGTGATTAAATAGTACCTTAGATTAAGGTAAAACAGCAAGGAATGATTTTGGACAAAAATAGTAGGAATAACTTGACGTCCCCCCTTCCCGCCAGTATGATGGAATAGAACTTCAACACAGATATTCTGGAGATAATATGACCATCACCCCTGAAGAACTCCGTAAAGCCATGCGCAATTGGACAACAGGCATCACTATTGTGACTGCTTCGCATGAAGGTGTGCAACACGGCATGACCGTTAGTTCGTTCACATCCCTTTCGCTGGACCCACCTCTGCTCTCCGTATCTCTCTATTATACCAGCCGAACCTATGCTCTTGTCAACGCGGCGGGAAAATTCGGCGTTACCATTTTGGCAGCCGACCAGGAAGAGGTCTCCAATCGTTTTGCCGGGCGAATTCCCGACACCGAAGACCGCTTCGCGGGCCTGGAAACAGAAACTCTTGCCAGTGATATTCCTTTCATTAAAGGAGGTTTGAGTTTCTTTGAGTGCAAGGTTGTGCAGAGCCTCCCAACCGGAACGAATAATCTCTTTATCGGTGAGATCGTGGCGGCTCGCGCAATTGAAGATGGCGACCCCTTGCTTTATTTCAATCAGAAGTATGGGAAGGTAGCTTTTCTCTCCTAAATTAAGATTGCGTCGCTCCGCTCGCAATGATATTTCGTTTATGAACCAAAACTCTCTCTCATCCCAAGAAAAAGAAACCCTGCTCAAGATCGCGCGTGAAAGCCTTGAGCTGGGTCTGCGTGGCGAGAAGCTGCCACCCCTCACAGCGGATACGCCCCTCCTGCAAGCAGACGGGGTCTGTTTCGTGACCCTCACCCGCGATGGGAGCTTGCGTGGCTGCATCGGCGCATTGGAGCCTTATCAGCCTCTGATCGAAGATGTGCGTGAACACGCTCTTGCTGCAGCGCAGGATGATTATCGCTTCCCAAATATTCGCCCCGAAGAATTGAGTGAAATTCAAATTGAAATATCGCGGCTGACTCTCCCTGAGCCACTTGAGTATGATGATGCCAATGACCTGTTAAAAAAACTCCGTCCAAACGTGGACGGAGTCGTGCTCAAGGATGGGATGCGCCGTGCGACTTTCCTCCCACAGGTCTGGGAAAAACTGTCTGACCCAAAGGTTTTCCTGAGCGAGCTGTGTATGAAAATGGGTGCGCCATCCAATTTATGGCAGCGCAAAAAGTTGGATGTGCTGATCTACCAGGTCGAAGAGTTTCATGAATGATCTTCTAAACTCTCCTTCGCAAGAGGGAGAGTTTTTTCTATCTCTGTATTTGCTTCGCTATATCCCTTTGCCAGATAGGCGCCAAAGAAAAAGATCAATCCGCTGAAATGTACCCATAACAAAAAGGCGATGATCGTCGAAACAGAACCGTAGACCAGGTTCGAGTTCGAAAGAAGACGGGCGGTATTGGTCACGAATATCTTTTTCGCCACTTCCCAGAGAAAGCCCGCTACGACAGCGCCGATCCATACATCGCGCAGGGTGGGGCTGGCATGCGGCAAAAAACGATAGAGCAGCCCAAAGAGCAGGATACTGAAAAGGAGCGAGAGTAATAGACTGACGTTGGGGTGGAAAAAGAATTCCTTATATGGAAGCAAACCCTTTAACAAGGGCGTCACCCACGTCCCAATAAAGAGCAGCGGAAGCGCAACCAGACTCAACACAATTACAAAGAGCAGAGCCAATCCCCGATAGCGGATACCCGGGCGTGTATCTGTCCCATTCCAGATCGTGTCGAGGGTACGAGCGAGCATAGTAAAAAGGGTCGAGCCAGACCAAACCAACATCAATAAGGCGGTTGTGGTTACAGAGCGGCGAGCTTTTACGATCTTTTCGAGATTGCTACCCAAAAGTTGTGAGATACCGGGGATCACAAAATCAAGGCGGGTGATGATCTCACTCTCCACCCAAAGTGGATCAAACCAGCGGCTGGCAATAGCAACGATCAACAGGATCAATGGAAAAAAAGAAAAAAGTGTGAAATATGCCAAACCCGCTGCTGCAATAACGGTGTTGAGCGAGAGGCTTTCTTTAAGTACTCGTTTCCAGATCGTAAGGTGTCTGTTCATGCCCTAGATTATAGGGGATTTTTATGTTGAGAAGGTGTCTCGGCGGTATAATCAGCCAACTTATTCCCCAATTAAGGAGCACCTCTTTTGGACTCATATCTTGGCGAACTCGCCGCTCTTGGCACATCTCTTACCTTTGCTTTTGGGTCAACCATGTTCACCCTCGCCGGGCGTCGTATCGGATCGATCACCATCAATCGTGCCCGTCTGGTCTTTGCCGCGGTATTTCTCAGCTTCGCACATTGGATCACACTCGGCACCCTCTTTCCTTTCGACGCCACACCTGAGCGTTTTCTCTGGCTTGGGCTTTCCGGCGTGGTTGGCCTCGTCCTGGGTGATATCTTCCTCTTCCAGGCCTTTGTGCTCATCGGTCCGCGCCTTTCAATGTTGATGATGAGTCTCGCCCCTATCTTGGCCGCCTTGCAGGCCTGGATATTCCTCGATGAAACCCTAACGGGTGGACAGATATTCGGGATACTGCTAACACTGGCGGGGATTGCCTGGGTCGTGATGGAAGGGAACGCACAGCACGAAGGCGACCGCGAATACGGGCGTGGGATTTTGCTTGGATTTCTCGGCGCAGTTGGGCAAGCTACCGGCTTCGTCCTCGCGAAAAACGGACTCGGTGGCGAGTTTTCCGCCATCTCCGCCAACCTAATCCGCATGATGGCGGCGGTGATCGTTCTATGGGGGATTACCCTTTTTCAAGGTCAGATCAAAGCAACTGTCGACAAGCTTGTGGAAGATAAAAAGGGGGCACTACTCACCATGGGGGGCGCTTTTACCGGTCCCTTCCTAGGGGTGTCACTATCCCTCTTCGCCCTCCAGCATGTAGAGGTGGGCGTCGCCAGCACATTGACATCATTGCCGCCAATCTTCCTGCTGCCGATCAGTTATTTCGTCTTCAAAGAACGCTTCGGCTGGGGTGCCGTGATCGGAACTGTGATCGCGATGGCGGGCGTGGCAGCATTGTTTTTAGTATAGACACAAAAAAGCCCCTGTTTGAAAACAGGGGCTAAGTTTTTACCAAGATAATTTACTGCTGCGCAATATCCATATATTCAAGATAGGCTGCAGCGCCGTTGATCCAGTGTTGCATTGCATCAATACGGATGTAGGGATCATCACAATCGCGGTAAAGGGCACCATCCAGCTCTCTGATCAGGCTATTATCTTCTTCCCAGCCACAAAGATTATTGGGCAATTGGCGTCCCATCACAAAATTGCTATGCTCTTTGATAGCAGGATCCAGCCATGCCTGGTGGTTATCTTCCAATTGGAAAGCAATCGCGATCGCAGCCAGAGCCTCCACCTTTGTTGCAGTTGAAATGCTGCTATGTTGCTCATATAAATTTGCATCGTTGCTAATGATCGCCTGAGCGATCCGCGCGGCATAGAGCTGGTCATCAGGGGTGAATGTTGCCAGTTTTGCAAAGAAGCTGAAGACATAGCCATGCCAATGGTCTTCCAGAACAGGTTGTGTCTTCATGAATTCATTCAATTCGAGAGATACATCAAGCCATTCTTCATCGCCGGTCATTTCATATAACTGCAAAAGCGCCTGCAGGCTTTCTCCGTTAAAGTAAGAGACATAATATTCATCATCGAGGGTGCCGGTGAAGGGATCAACGCGATGATAAAGGCCACCCTCGGGCTTGCGCATCCAGATGATATGTTCGCCCAGTTTTTCGGCGGTCTCCAGAAGGTCGCGATCGCCGAAGGTTGTTTCACCTGTAGCTTGCCAACGTTTATAGATGGCGTCCACTGTCAGGGCTGCGCCACCGATCTTGCAATACCCATTGGAATACATACAAAGACCATCGTATTGCTTTGCATCCTCAATAAGCAGACCCAGGTAGTAATCCAGAGCGCGATCTGCGGCATCACAATATGACGTGTCTTCTGCGATACGACATACTGTGTAAAGAGAGCCTGTCCCTGCTATCAGGCGGATATGTGAGGGGCTTTCGTTACGGTCACCATCCGGTACATTAAGGAAATAGGATAATTCGCCATTGGAGAGCTGGGTACGAACCATATAATCTCCCGCAGCAATAATGGACTCTTTCAAGGATCTTGCTTCCGCCAAATAGACTTCATCCATCGTCGTCTGGGAGGTTGGTGAATCACTCGCTGTTGCGCTTTCTGGACTCGCGTTCTCCGCAGCAGGGCTGCATCCCGCAAGGAGCAGAGCAACGGTTAGAGCAATAAGAAAATATTTTTGTATCTTTCGTCTTCTCTCTGTCATATTTCTCTCGTATTCTGTTGTGTGATGGATTTAATGAAGATATTATATAGTATGTATGTCGTCTTTTTTGCTCAAAAAGTGTCGGGGATCAGGCAGGTGTTCGTCAATAGTAACAAGTTCCAGGTCACGTGCGGCGCGGCTTTTCATCCCATATCAAGAAGAAAATCAGTTTAATTTACTTTTCTGCCAAGAATTCAAATATGATTTGTTGAAGATCCTGTGTATGAAAGCCTGACAGCAGTTCGATTCCATGCGCGGTTCCCGAGAAGAACACAAGCTCTTTTGGTCCTGTGGAAAGATCATGGTATCGCGGTGCCCACTCGACGATGAGCGGGTGTTCTTCTTCAGAAGCGATAAATAATTTGCGTCCTTGGATCAACGGAATATTTTCCTCCGTTAGGTCAATGAGAGGAGAATCAGGCAGACTAATCTCCGTGATAGCTTCGGTGGGCGATCCGGAAAGTGAAACAATCTCAGAAAACTCCACTTCTATGCCTAATGCGAGACATGCATAGCCCCCCATGCTGGTGCCAATACAGGCAACATCTTCATGGCCCAAATCTTGAAGATATTCAACAGCAGCCTCCAAATCTAATAAGAGCATTCCGTTTTGTGAATCACAATCATAAACAGCTTCTGCGCCATTAGGAGATTTGCCGCGTCCCCGAAAATCGAAGGTCAAAACGGTATAGCCCTGGTATACCAACTCCTTTGCAAAGGGTTTCCAAAGTTTTGAGTAGGAACACCCAGCTCCGGCAGCTAAAATCACTGCTTTTTCACCTCCCTGATATAACTGCCCGCCTATTTGTACATCATCCGATGTGGTGAAATTCACCGATTCTATAATTACTTCAGGTAGAGGGGTAGGTGTATCTTGAACGACCAATATGGTAGCTGTAGGCACAGGTGTATCTTGAATAACCTCTTCAGTAGCCGTAGGCACAGGTGTGTTTTGAGGCACCTCTGCGGCACCACAGGCAGCCAATAATAAGCTCAATAGCACAAATATCAAAATCATTTTTCCCTTAAACATTGCTAATTTCTCCTTATAGTACGTTTCTTCAAGACAAAAAACGTGAGTATTCAGGTCATCATACTCTACAATAAAAGATAACACAAAGTAATGCTCGTCCTAAAAAAGCCAAAGTCCAGATAAGATGCGGCTTTTCATCCCATAAGAAGAAGAAAATCAGTAGACAGTCCAAAAAATCCCTGACATAATAAAGGTTGTCCTATTCCAATTCTAAAGGAGTATTTTATGGTACTGCCCCTCCCTCTTGAAAAAATGAAAGCAGCACACGAGCTGCTGGTTGAATATACATACGCAATGCGCCCCGTTGAACGTGGTTACGCAAACCGCACGCTGCACATTGATCTTGGCACAAAAGAGATCAGCGAAAAGCCTGTCACGCAACAGATGAAAGACCTTTTTACCGGTGGACGCGGATTTGGCTTGAAGCTGCTCTGGGATGCGGTCTCGCCCGAGACAAAGTGGGACGACCCTGAGAACGGCTTGGTCATTACAAACGGACCGATATGCGGCACGACGGCTTACGCCGGTTTGGGGAAATCGACCGTAGTGACACTCAGCCCGCTGACCGAGAACGTGGTCGACTCAAACGTGGGTGGCTACTTCGCCCCCTTCCTGAAATTCTCAGGCTTCGATGCGATGTCGATCACCGGGAAGGCCGAAGAAGATGTGGTCATCTTCATTGATGGCGATACCGGCAAGATCACGATCGAAACCGCGCCGCTTGAAGATATGGCCGCGCACAAACTGGGCGCCTACTTCACGCGCATGTATGCTGACGATGAAAAGAATCAACGCGCCATCTCGGTGATGGCTGCCGGTGATGCGGCTGACCACATCCGTTATGCTGTGATTAACGCGACCTGGTATGACGTGCGTCGCAAAGAGATCCGCATGAAACAGGCGGGACGTGGCGGTACGGGGCGCGTCTTCCGTGACAAGAATATCAAGGGCATTGTCGTACGCTACTCCGCTATGAGTGGCAAAAGCAACGGCGTTGCCGATATGAGCCTGATCCGCAAGGCGGGAAAACGTTTCAATTGGGAGATGACCAATCTGGACGATAAACAGAACCAGATGAAGAAGGTCGGTACGGCGAATATCGTCGAGATCATGGATCACTTCGACCTGCTCCCAACTCATAATTTCAAATTTGGCGCGCACGATGAAACGCCACAGATCGATTCGAGTGTCTGGAAAGAACGCTTCACACAAGGTTTGCCCGATGGCTGCTGGCTGGGCTGTACCATGTCTTGCTCGCACGGCGTGGACGGACACCCGATCCAAACCGGGCCGTATGCCGGTGAAAAAGTACTCGTGGATGGCCCCGAATATGAGAATGCCGCCGGGCTTGGCTCGAATATCGGCAACTTCGATCCAGAGATCGTTCTTGAACTTAACTTCTATTGCGACACCTACGGCATCGACACGATCTCCTTCGCAAACTGCGCCGCCTTCGCAATGGAGTGCTACGAAGCCGGCATCATCACCAAAGAAGATACTGGCGGGCTGGAACTGAACTTCGGCAATGGCTGGGCAGCGGTTGAATTGCTGCACCAGATGGCACGCGGCGAAGGTTTTGGCGTCGTCGTCGGGCAGGGCGTTCTGTACATGAAGAAACTCTTCGCCGAGAAATATGGCGGCGATCCCGAATTCATGCACGACATCGGTATGGAGATCAAGGGCATGGAAATCTCCGAGTACGGCACCAAAGAATCCATCGCCCAGCAGGGCGGGTACGGGCTCGCCACGAAGGGACCCCAACATGATGAAGCCTGGCTGATCTTCATGGACCAAGTTCAGGGTCTGCTCCCCACTTTCGAAGATAAAGCCGAAGCGCTGCACTACTTCCCCATGTGGCGCACGTGGTTCTCACTGCACGGTCTCTGCAAATTGCCGTGGAACGACGTTACCCCCGAAAATAACAAAGATACCGCCGAGCCAGCCAAAGTCGAAGAGCACGTCGAAAATTATTGCTGGGTGCACGAAGGCGTCACCGGCATCAAAGTGACCCCCGATGACCTGATCGAACAATCCGAGCGGGTCTACACCTTCCAGAAAGTTTTCGCCATGCGGATGGGAAGAATCGGACGCGAACACGACTATCCGCCCTACCGGGCGATGGGACCTGTGACTGCCGAAGAGTACCTTTCACGCGCAGAACTCTACGACGGACAACTCCGTGATTTGGGCTTGGCCGATCCCGAGACGCTGAATACCGAAGAGAAAATGGCGAAACTTCGAGCGCACCGAGAAGCCCAATACGAGCTCCTGCTGGATGCCGTCTACAAACGCCGCGGCTGGGATATGAACTCCATCCCGACCGTTGAGCATCTCAAAAAGATGAAGATGAATCTACCCGAAGTAGTGGAGGTCGTCGAAGCAGCGAGAGCAAAGGTTTAGGTTTTGAAAAGGCAGTTATCTGAAAAGGTGACTGCCTTTTTGCTCTAGAGATTGACATGAATTAGTTGCTTGGATAAATGCTATGGCACAAAATAAAGTTAGAGTGAGTGTTGGATCTCTAACACTACTAACCATCAGCGATCCTCTAGACCAAAAGGAGTACTTCGCATTTGAGAGAAGAGCTACGGGAAGTAGTGAGAGAGGCAGGAAAACGTGGAGTACTAAATCAGTTCCGTTTGGGGGTGCTATTAAAATCAAAGATAAATCAGCTCTGGTCGATCTGATTGGAGATTTTGATTTTGACAGTGATGAATCGCGTGAAAACAATGATTTCCGAATAATTGTAGATAGAAGGAAATGGAAAAAGATAAAGATTTTTTGTGAAAGAAGCATTTCTCAAAACAATAAAAGAGTAATTGACTTTGATCCGTTTGATGAGATCAAAGAAGAAATTTGGAAGCCTACAAAAATTGAAGTCACTAGAAAAAAACTATCCACAAAAAGAATTGGTACTTTTGCCAATGATTTCCCCGTTCCAACAGAAAACATCAATACTCCAGGGAAGCAAACTTATCGATTTTATTGCTTGTACAATACGAGAGTGGTAGATCAACAACTGGCAAAAAAATTACTTAAGCATGCCGATCTCAGAATGGATAAAGAGTGTGGGTTCACAGCTATTAAATCTCGTAGAACAAAAGGTGACGGGAGATATAACTCAATCCTTATGGTAGGAAAAAAAGAATTTGAAGAATTCATTAGTAGTCAAGCTCAAAAAGAAATCAAAAGTGGCTTTCACTATAAAAACTTTTGGATGGCAGGGAATGTAGCTACGCTTTTTAAATTATGATAGTTGAAAAACGGAAATGAAAAGGAATATCTGTGAAGAAACTACTAAAGGAAATCCTGCAAGATCTCAGACAAGGTAAGAATTTAGAAACGTATATTACCCTCACAATCAGCATAGTTGTTGCTGTATTAGGATTATTTCAAATAGTAAGTTTTGAAATAGTCGGAGCTACTATTCTAGCTTCCCTTAGTATTCTTCTATATTCGGCATTGTCGAATCGAAAATCGATTCAGAAGATGGAGAAAACATTTATCGGAAACACAAGTATTTCTCCATTAATAATGCCAAATGGATATCCTAATCTTGATAATGAGTTTCAAATAGCCAAAAGCGTCAGTATTCTCGGAACGAATCTTACAAGCACGATAGTTCGTTATCATCCAATTTTCAGGGACATTTTAGAAAAAGGGAAAACTATACGCTACATAATGCCAGAATCTACACCTGAGATTGTAAGGATGCTAACTTTTAGAAGTAGTTCATCACCCACGTTTGATGCGATGAGTAATGCTATTGAAGTAAGCTCATCTTGGATTGGATCGTTAGCAAAATTCGCGCAAAATCCTAATCAGTTGCAATTGAGAACAATTCCTTATATTATGTCATTTGGATTAGTAATAATCGAGAGAGAAGATAACTCTCATAAAGTGTTAGTAAAGCTAATGTCGTATAAGGACAGTCGTTTTCCTTGTTTTCAATTAGCGGGTCAAACTGATGTGTATTGGTCAGATTTTTTTATTGAACAATACAATGCACTTTGGGAAAAGGCAAAAGAAGAACCAATACCATCCCAATAGCCTGTTTACAAAAACATTTATATGCCCAAGAATCTCCATCATCACCCTCGGCGTTGCTAAATAGCCCCCTCTGCCCTGTCGGGCATCCAGAAAAGAAATTGCTTCGCGTCCCCCATTTTTGCACTTCAAAATGGGGGAACGAGGGGGCAAAAAAGATCATGACAAAGTTACCCAGAAGCAATTCCAAAATAATGCGCAAAGCCGCAAAGCTACGCAAAAATATGACGCCTGCCGAGAAAAAGCTCTGGGCTCATTTAGAACGCAGCCAGTTGGGCGTTCGCTTTCGACGTCAACATGCCATCGGAAATTTCATCGTCGATTTCTGTTGCATCAAGAAGAAAATCATTGCAGAGTTGGATGGTAGTCAACATCTTGATTTACAAAAGTATGACGAAGATAGAACGAAGTATTTAGTATCGCGTGGCTATCACATTATCCGTTTTTGGAATAACGATGTATTGAATGATATTGAGGGTGTGATCTTGGCGATCACGTATGCGTTAGAAGATTAGCCAGCCCCCTGTCCTTCGGACATCCCCCATTTTGAAGGACGAAAATGGGGGAGCATATCAATGTCACTAAAGGAAAAAACATGGAACCAAGAATCTCGATCATCACCCTCGGGGTTGCTGACCTTGAACGCTCGTACAACTTTTATCATAAAGGCTTGGGTTTCCCCACCACGCGCAAACCTGATGAAGGTATCATCTTCTTTCAAACCAACGGCGTTTGCCTGGCGCTCTATCCGCTTGATAAGTTGGCCGAAGATGTCTCTCCTGCCCAATCCGCTGAATGGGGCGCTTTTTCCGGCATCACCTTGGCGCATAACACCAAGAATAAAGAAGATGTGGACCGCATCCTGAAGCTCGCCGAAAAAAGCGGCGGGAAGATTGAAAAGCCCGCCCAAGATGTATTCTGGGGTGGCTACAGCGGCTACTTCTCCGATCCCGACGGTTATTTGTGGGAAGTGGCCTATGGCGATAATTGGGCATTTAATCCCGATGGGAGTTTGGTCATCAAGTAACCCCCTCTGCCCTTTGGGCACCTGGAAGAGAAACTGCTTCGCATCCCCCAAATTCCAAAAACGTGGATTTTTGGGGAAAATTGACGACAATCTTTACACAAGGAAAATTATGTTCACAAAAGCGATCGTACGTACGCCCGGCAAATCAATGGTGGACGGCATTAACACTGCCGGGCTGGGCCTCCCTGACTATGAATTGGCGCTAAAACAACACGCCGCCTACATCGAAGCACTCAAAGAATGCGGGCTCGAGGTCACCGTCCTACCCGCCGAAGAAGCCTATCCCGATTCCACCTTTGTGGAGGATGTGGCACTGCTCACTCCCGCCTGTGCCATCATTACGAACCCGGGCGCGGATACGCGTCGTGGTGAGACAGCTTCAATGAAGAAAGTTCTGCAAGATTTCTATGAAAATATCGAAGATATCCGCGAACCGGGGCGCGTCGAAGCCGGGGATATTATGATGGTCGGGAAGCATTTCTACATCGGCTTATCAGAACGTACCAACCAGATGGGCGCGGAGCAGATGATCGGCTTTTTGGAGAAATACGGCCTGAGCGGCTCGGTCGTCACAATGAGCGAGATGCTGCACCTAAAAACCGGCATCGCCTATCTCGAGAATAATAATCTGCTGGCCTGTGGAGAATTTCTGACCAAGCCGGAATTTCAGAAATTCAACATCCTTGAAATTGACGTGAGCGAAAGCTACGCCGCAAACTGTATTTGGGTAAATGGCACCGTCCTGATGCCCAAAGGTTATCCCAACGCCCACAAAACGATCACCGATGCAGGCTATCCCATCATCGAAGTGGATGTCTCGGAATTCAAAAAATTGGATGGCGGCCTGAGCTGCCTATCGCTACGATTCTAAAAATGTCCCAACGCAAGCGCCTCGACCGTGACGGTCTCGAAGTCTACCTGTTCAACCTGCTGATGCTCTACCGCCCCTTACTGCGAATCAGCGCAGGGCTGATCTTTTTGTATGCCTTCGCCACACTCAATTTCTATCCGTTCGGGAGCATCGTTGCTCTTGCGGTAGCGAGCTTTCTCTTTTTACTCACTATCTCACACGAGCTAATGCTCCGCGTGGCGAAGTTCGGCGCATGGTTAGGCACACTTAGAGAAAGAGAATAAAAATGGACGAAGAACACACAAATCACTCGACAGATCATATTTTCTTCCTGGAAAGTCAAACAGTTATTGTGAAAGACTTTGACGCGACAAGCTTCATCCTTGATATTGGCGGAGGCGGTGAGGGGGTGATCGGTCAATTGAAAGAGAAGCAAGTCATTGCCATTGATCGCAACCGAAGGGAGCTGGAGGAAGCACCGGATGGGCCGCTAAAAATCGTAATGAACGCGGGAGAATTACATTTTCTTGATAACGCCTTTGGCACGGCAACCGCCTTTTTTACACTGATGTTCATTAAAGAAGCTGAACATCAAAAAGTCTTCGATGAAGTTTTCAGAGTTTTAAGTCCTGGGGGGCGTTTTTTCGTTTGGGATATCAACCTGCCAAAATACACTGATCAGGAAAAAGAGATCGTTGCCGTCTATCTGAACATTAGACTCCCTCACAAAGAGATCCAAACAGGCTATGGAGCAAAATGGCCATCACAAAATTTAGATGCCCTCTACTATTTGAGTCTTGCCCAAAAAGCGGGTTTTCAATTGGTTAGCAAAACACAAACTGATGAAACTTTTCACTTGGAATTTCTTAGGCCCTAGTCTCACCAGATGCCAAGGAACTATCGCCAGCTAATTGATATAGATACACCCGGTCCACGCTATGACGTGACACCTCTCTTCGCGGATCCTATCGCCTTTGCCGCGCTCGTGGATGATATAACGGAAGCAATCCCATCATCCGCGTATGATTTCGTCGCCGGGATTGACGCGCTCGGATTTATTCTCGGCACAGCCGTCGCCATTCGGGCGGGGAAGGGCTTCATTCCCATCCGCAAAGGCGGGAAGTTGCCCGTAGCAACAAAATCCGTCTCTTTTGTGGATTATTCCAAGAGCAAGAAAAGCCTCGAGCTCCGCGCCGATCTGGATTTGAAAACCACCAGAATTTTGCTCGTCGATGAGTGGATTGAGACTGCCGCACAGATCAATGCAGCCATTTCGTTGATAAAATCACAGGGAGGCGAGGTCGCGGGCATCGCCACGATCAGTATGGACGAGAACGAAGCCACGCAATTACTAAAAGAAAAATATCACTGCTATCAGGCATGGCGCGAATAATTTTGAAAGGAATTCAGTATGACAGTCGATGAAAACACCAAGTTATCAGCTCTCGTAGATCATTACAACCAAAGCTTTGAACAGCAAAAAGAATCCGTAGCCAAACGGGATCGTCTCTTTCTCTATCTTCTCCTGTTGGTTTTATTATTGCTTGTCTATATGCTAAACCCGACCCTGATCAGCGATTGGGCAAACGACTTCATAGAAAATCAGGTCACGCCCAATCAGGTTTCGCAATCAGAATTATTCAATGTGTCTTTCATTGGGCTAGTCCTGTGGTTCGGATTGCTCAGCCTGGTGCATACTTATTTTCAAACCGTCCTGCATGTGCAGAGACAATACAGCTATATCTACGATATGGAAAAAGAGCTGAACACCTATTATCAGGGCACAGCCTTCACCCGTGAAGGGGACTATTATCGAAAATACAAGTTGAAGTTTTCGTCACTAACCAAGGTCATCTACTGGAATATCTTTCCCATTTTTTTGCTGTTCATCATCGTTTCGTGGCAAATATTCCTTTTCAGCACCACTGCCGTACCCTTCGCTTACAAGATCATTGAAAGCCTGATATCTCTCGTCATTTTGATCTCAACCTACTTCTATCTTTTAGCGCTCTACAAAAAGAAATAGTGGCGTGACTCTAACCATCACAAAAGCTATTCCCGTTGATACAGATGCAATGACCCGACTCATCATCGCATCTAAACGTTCCTGGGATTATCCCAATGAGTGGCTGGCGCTCTGGATGGATGAACTGACCATCACGCCCGCAAAACTGGATGAACGGGATTTTTATCTCGGCAAAGATGGGGATGAACTGGTCTTCGTCTACTCGCTCAGCCAACTGGATGCCGAGCGATACGAACTGGAAGACTGCTGGGTTGCCCCCGAGCACATCGGTCACGGCTACGGGCGGATACTCTTCGACGATCTCAAAAAACGACTCGGCAACCTCGGCTGTACACGGCTCAAGATCGTCTCAGACCCCAACGCAGCGGGATTCTATCGTAAAATGGGCGCGGTGAAAATCGGTGAAGAACCGACCAAGATCACAGGGAGGGTTTTCTCTGTTTTTGAGTTTAGAATCAAATGAAGCCCCCTCTGCTTCTCTCCCAAATTACAAACCAAATTTTAGGGGAAAGGAGAATATATGAAAATCATCCCTTCTTGTCTATTCTTCATCGATGAAATAGCTTCATCACTTACAAAAAACCTTTTTTTGCGGCAACATATTCTGTCAGAAAAGTGGTCGTTGCAGAAACACTCATCGGTTTGGAAATATAAAACCCTTGCCCATGTTTACATCCCAGGTTTACCAAAACTTCCAATTCTTCGAAAGCTTCTATCCCTTCGGCAACAATCTCTTTCCCTAGCTCCTTGGCCATCAAAATAATTGTTCGAATCAGGCTGATTTTGCTCGCATCATTGATCATCCCAGTAATAAAAGAACGGTCTATTTTTATAAGATCAAAGGGGAATTTATGCAAATAACTCAAGGATGAATACCCTGTCCCAAAATCGTCCATCTGAATTTTTACCCCCAATTCCTTCATCTGATTCAAAATAGAAACAACGGCATCTATCTCTTGAAGAATAGAGCTTTCAGTTACTTCTATGCTAAAGAAGTTGGGATCCAATGAAAATTTCTCAAGAGTTTTTTTAATTTGGTCAACAAGATGTGGGTTAGCTAGCTGTTTTCCAGAGATATTCACACTCACCTGGAGAGTAGACAGACTTTCAAATTCAGATTGCCACAAACTGAGTTGTCTGGCGGCTTCTTCTACAACCCAGTCTCCCAGCCGATAGGATAGCCCGGTCTCTTCTGCAATTGGAATGAAAACATCAGGTGGTATATCACCTTTTTCAGAATGCGTCCAACGCAGTAGCCCTTCGAAGCCCAAAATTTGACCACTTTCAAGATTAATGATTGGCTGGTAATAAAGCTCTAATTCCTCGCGTTCAATAGCTCTCCGCAGATCGGTTTCCAGCCTAAGGCGTAACAGTATCTGCTCACGCATGGTTTGATCAAATATCTCATAACGCGCTTTTCCCTTTGCCTTTGCCCTGTACATTGCAGTATCAGCATCACGCAAGTATTCATCAACATCTTGGTATTGTCCAGTATCCATGATTATGCCAATACTGGCACTTGTCGTTATTTCGCTCCCGTCCAAATCAAAGGAGTCCGACAACAACCCTTGCACTCGGTCAGCTGTCTGAGTCACTTCTCGGATGTCAGAGAGCCCTTCTAAAATAATCCCAAATTCATCCCCTCCCAATCTTGCAACGGTATCAGGAGCTCTTAGACCTTTCTGTAAGCGCTTGGCAACTTCTTGTAAAAGAATATCGCCAATATTGTGTCCCAGACTGTCATTAACTAATTTGAAGTGATCCAAATCTAAATATAGAATTGCAAAACGCTCTGACTTCTTTCTTTGACTGCGAAGGATAGCATTCCTAAGACGATCTGCGAATAAAGTTCGGTTTGGAAGACCCGTCAGTGCATCATAAAGCGCATCATGTCTAAGTTTCTCTTCCGCTAATTTTCGGCTTGTGATTTCCGTATGTGAACCTGCCATTCGATATGGAGTACCTTTTTCATCAAATAACACCAGCCCGCGAGCAAGTACCCAGCGATAAGAGTTATCTTTGTGACAAAGACGATGTTCGCTTTCAAAATGAGGCGTTATTCCTTTGAGGTGAGCATCGATCTTGGCTTTTACTTCTGCCTGGCATTCAGGATGTATTCGCCCAAACCACTCATCAGGGTCTTTACCAATCTCATCTTCTTCATATCCCAAAATTTGCTTCCAACGCGGTGAAAGGTAAATTTCTTCTCTTTTCAAATCCCAGTCCCAAAGCCCGTCATTGGCTCCACTTACTGCCAAAGCATATCGCTCTTCACTTTCACTCAATCGTTTTTCTGATTCCTGACGCGCAGCCAAACTTTCCACAAAAGCATTGAACCAAAGGACAAGTTCTCCAATCTCGTCACCCCAATTTGATACTAACCGAGTTTTATAATCAAGGGTACCTTTCTGAAAACTTCTAAATTGATCTGTAATGATACGGATCGGATTTACGATATTTCGAGAGACAAGTATGGCTGCCGCTCCTACAAAGCAAAAACTAATAACCAATAAGGAATAAATAGTCGCTTGAATCGGTGCAGTTTTTTCAGAAAATATCTTAGTGGGAACCAAGCTGACAACATACCAGTTACTTTTTGCCGAGCGAGCATAGGTAACGAACATCTCGTTATCATCCACATCTGTTGTTAATGTGCCTACATCAGAAACCAATTTTTCCTGAAAAGTCTGATTTACTTTGCCACCTAAAGCCGCATCATTGGGATGATATATGATACGACCTCTGGCATCTATTACCATCAAATATGCGTCTTTACCCAAATTAATTTGACTAAAATGCTCGTAGAGATCAGTAACGCTATAATTCACAAGGAGAAGCCCCATTGGAACTTGCTGTAAGGTATTACGATCTGTTCGTTTTAGCACTTTGGCTGCTGTCAAAACCTTTTTATATACAGAATTGATATTTACATTATCTTCAATGCCAGTCCATAGAACATTTTGATTGGACGCCAGGGTTTCTTGATATATTCGATCTCTTAGATCCTCTCGAATATTTTCAACATTTAATGTGTCCCCGATATGATAATGTTCTCCTCCAGCTGTGAAGATTTCAATCGACACCAACCCTTGAAGGTTTAAATACCCACTGAGAATATACCCAACATGAGCTTGAGTTGCCAAATCTGTATAGGCATCAGAATTCTCTGTTTCAAGTAATGCATTGGTAATTTCTTCCACTCCCGAGATATTCGCTATTAGACTTTCAACTTGCCCTAATTGAAGATCAAGATATTCTCGTTGGTCTTTCACCAATTCAATCGTAAACGCCCTATATTCTTCTGTAAGAATTTGGGTCGAAACGCGCAGAGCAACTAAGCCCACCGCTAAAAGTGGGATAACGGTTAGAAAAATTAAATAACCAATAAACTTATTTGTAAGGTTGGTTTTAAAGTTTAGCTTCACCTGAACCGCCCCGGCTCTATTATTGCTCTACTAAAATGACGATACTATTCCAAAGTTTCAGCTGTTATGATCAACACATCAATGATCGTTTCCGAGGGGAAGCTTTCACCATTTAGTATTCCTACGGCATATTCCACACCCAAATATCCTTGACGAGCAGCCTGCTGATCAATAGTAACCTCAAGCCAGCCCTCCTCTATTGCTTGCTTCGCTTCCTCCAAAGCATCGTACGCTGCAACAAGGACATCGTCGCGACCTGCTTCTTTTAGATAGTTTATCGATCCCAAGGCCATCATATCGTTCGCACAGAATAGGGCTCCAATATCTGGGTATTGTAAAAACATCTGTTTAGTTACTTCATAACCTTCATCTATTTTCCAATTTGCAGTTTCCACAGAAACTATAGTGATATTGGAATTTTCAGAAAAAGCACGTACCGCCCCGTTTTTTCTTGCCTCAGCATTGAGTGCGCTGCGAATTCCTTCTAAAATAGCAACATCTGTTGGACTGCTAATTTGATCACTGATGTATTTGGCCGATAAATAAGCCGCCTGTTCATTATTTACACTAATAAAGGGGACATTCTCTAACCCCACCTTATTCGAAAATTCTTGATCCAATTGGTTGTCAATATTGATTACAACAATTCCCGCATCTTGAGCTTGTTTGAGTACCGGAATTAGCTCTAAAGAATCTCCCGGAGCAATTACAATAGCATCAACCTGTTCCCGGATGAGTTCGTCAACGATATCAATTTGCTGGACAATGGATGTTTCTTGTGCAGCAGTTTTAACAATCAGGTTAATTCCAAAATCTGCTTCAGCCTGTCGCCCACCCTTTTCCATCTCTACAAAAAAAGGATTCGTGAGGGTCTTCATTACGAGGGCAATTGTATAAGCGTCACTACTACTCTCTACATTATCGTCTACCAAGGGGGTGAGTTCGATAAAAGGTTGTGATGACGCTTCTTGTTTAGGAGAGCTACAACCAGCAAAGAGAATTACAAAAACAATAAGCCAGCATATCTTTAATTTATTCATCACAACTCCTTATTCAATTGTTAGAAAATTCTCTTCACAAAACATTAGATCATCTTTACACAGCACTCTTCCTTATCTTACTTTATCTTATAATCACTCATAAATTACAAATTTGAAAACTCTATATTTGAAGTAAATATTTCAAAGCAAGCTCTAATCATTTGAGCTTATTTATAGCATCTAAAAAAAGTGCCTATATTACAGTTTTATGACTTTCCCTGAGAATCAATAAAGGCAGCCGCAAATGAAAATCATCCTCACCCTCATCGGTTATGTCCACAGTCCTCGTGTTGAGATCGAAGACGATAATTGGGGCGAAATCATCTCACAGATCGTCTTGATTGACGCGTATGACGCCGAAGCCCTACAAGGCATTGAAAACTTTTCACATGCCGAGATCATCTTTTATTTCGATCGTGTTAAACGGGAGAAGATCGTCACCGGAGCGCGCTATCCACGCGGTCAGCAGGTTTGGGGCAAGGTCGGCATCTTCGCGCAGCGGGGCAAAAATCGCCCCAATCAGATCGGGCTAACGACAGTGCGCATCCTGCAACGGGATGGGAAAGTCCTGCATGTGCAGGGTTTGGATGCGATCCACGGAACGCCCGTACTCGATATCAAACCGGTGATGAAGGAATTTCTGCCGCGTGGAGACGTGCTACAACCCCAATGGGCGACAGAGCTGATGCGCGATTATTGGGATAGCGGTACGGTAAAATAGGAAAAATCCATTTTTCTAAGGAACCTGCATGAACACAAGTATTGATGAGAGATTTGCTCCTTTTGAAAAGCGAATGCGTAGCGAAAATATGCCAGAACTCGCTATTAAAAGTTTTAGGTACTATTATGCCCAGCTCGTTGAAGGGGAAACCGGATTCGTCCACGCAGCCGATATTGAAGCCATTGAAAATATAGCTGATGTAGAAACGATCTCGGAAGATACAGCCAAGATCGGTCAGGCAGCTTTATCAAGTGCCGTGATCGTTAAACTGAATGGCGGCTTGGGAACAAGTATGGGACTCGAAAAGGCGAAATCCCTGCTGCAGATCAAAGGGGATTTTTCATTTTTAGACATCATTGCCCAACAAGCACAGGCATTGGATATTCCGCTTGTCTTAATGAATAGCTTTGCCACTGAAGAAGATAGTCTGGCATTCCTTGAAAAATACCCCAAGCTGTGGGAGAGTGGCATTGACCTGTCTTTCTTGCAGCATAAGGTCCCCAAAGTAAAACAAGCTGATCTGACCCCCGTTACCTGGGCTGAAAACCCGGCTCTGGAATGGGCGCCGCCCGGTCATGGCAATATCTATTCTGCTTTGGTCACAAGCGGAATGCTGGACAACCTTTTGAAATCCGGCTTTAAATACGCCTTTATTTCCAACTCTGATAATCTGGGGGCTGTGATAGATACGAAGATCCTGGGACATCTTGTTGAATCGCGGGCACCCTTTTTGATGGAAGTTGCCGAACGCACTGAAATGGATGTAAAGGGTGGCTTCCCTGTTCGCCACCGTGATGGGCAACTTGTTCTCTGGGAAATTGCGCAATGCCCTCCGGAAGAAAGACATATCCACCAGGATATTGAACGCTTTGATTATTTCAATACCAATAGCATTTGGGTCAATTTGGTGGCGCTAAAAGAAGAGATGCAGAGGAAAGACAATAATCTCCAGCTTCCCATGATCCGCAATGAAAAGACGGTTGATCCCAAGAAGAGCGATTCTACGCCGGTCTATAGCTTGGAAACCGCACAAGGCGCGGCGATCTCCGCCTTTGAAGGTTCTCAACCTGTGCGCATTCCGCGCAATCGTTTCAATCCTGTAAAAACAACAAACGAA
>CAZASG010000002.1:0-181341 GCA_964487745.1 uncultured Anaerolineaceae bacterium
CTTTGAAGGGGGGACTACAGGGGGGATGAAAGTAATTTACGAAAGCACGACAGGCACGGGCTTTTGCTGAAACAATTGCGCCTGCATCGACCAGGGACCTGTCCACGTGATGCGGACGTCGAGAACTTGTCCGCGTAAATCATCATCAGTTTCAACGAAGACAAGTTTATTCGTGGGCGTGCGTCCGCGCCAGCGTCCTTTGACCTTTTCTTCAAAGAGCACGGGGACAGTTTCGCCGAGCAGACGCGCGTTGATTTCAGTTGCTATCGTTTTTTGAAGGGCTTCCAAGCGATGGAAGCGTTCCCGTTTAACCTTGTCCGGCACATCGTCTGGCATACGTCGTTCGGATACCGTGCCCTTACGGGGAGAATAGCGCGCCAGATGGGCAACGTCCATTTTGAGATCATCAAGAAGTTTATAAGTTTCTTCAAATTGTTCGTCGGTTTCACCGGGGAAGCCGACGATGATGTCGGTGGCGATGGAGCAATTTGGCACCTCGTCGCGGATCTGTTGGATCAGCTTGCGATAATCTTTCTGAGTGTAGCCGCGCTTCATATTTTCCAGCACTTCGTCATCACCCGCCTGAATGGGGACTTCGAAATGGGGCATCACTTTATCCAACTCCGCAACGGCACGCATGATGTCCACGCCGAAGTAGTTGGGGTGCGATGTCAGGAAGCGGATGCGCTCGAGTCCCTCGACATCGTTCAAGATACGGAGCAGGTCTGCCAGGTTGGGACCATCTTCCACATCTTTTCCGTAGCGGTCGACAATCTGTCCGAGCAATGTAACTTCCTTGACGCCCTGCGCCGCAAGGGAGCGGGCTTCGGCGATGATCTCGCCAACGGGACGACTGCGCTCGATACCGCGCTGATAGGGGATGATGCAGTAGGTACAGGCGTGGGAGCAGCCATATACAACGGGAATATATGCGGAGACCAGTTTGCCGCGCTCATGTTCGGGGATGATGATCTCACCGTCCATAATGCTGAACCTGTTCTGGGTCGCGTTTGTCTCGGCGACATAATCGTCATCCTGTGAGAGATGGGCGATCAGCGGGCCCGGGTCAGAGGGCGGAGAGAAGACATCCACAAAGGGCAGTTTTTTCTGCAATTTCTCGGCGCCTTTGACGCCGACGAGACAGCCCATCAGGTTGATGACGAGCTCGGGATTTTTCTCTTTGAGCGGGCGGATGGAATGCAGAAAGCCGAGGGCTTTATCCTCGGCAGATTGACGCACAACGCAGGTGTTGAGGACGAGCACATCGGCTTCTTTGGCGTTACCGGTAAAGGAATAGCCGAGGTGCTCGAGGGAGGAACCCAGACGGCGCGAGTCTGCCACGTTCATTTGGCAGCCCGCTGTCCAGATATGGTATTTTTTATCCAGTTTGTCCATAGCGGGGGAGATTATACCAAGATTTCATCAACCAACCGTACTGAAAAGAGCGCCGAATTCTTGGTATTCGGCGCTCTTTAGTCTCAATGAAAAATTGAGAACTTAACTAATTATGTAACATCCGAGTCCATTCGGACCATTGCCCCAGGCATAACTTCCTCCTGGGATTAGGAGATCACAGGTTGCCTTCGGGTCTGGGTCATCATTCACTATCGACCAAATGTAAGTATCCGGCAGTGTATTTCCTGCAAGTCCATCATTCACGTCAGTGAAGACATCCCCGATCAACGGTCCCAAGACCTGTAAAACAACGATCACCACCACAGCGACCAAGACCAGGATCAGTGCGTATTCGACCAATCCCTGCCCCTTTTCCTTACGATTGAAATTAGACATTTTATATCTCCTTATTAAATAATTGCTAAATTGTCCGTTGCAGTTTGTATAACGCGCCCAATAATTCAGTGCGAGATACGCTTTTCGTGAGCACCGAATGTGCCCCATGTGCCAGGGCTTCCTGATCTTGTCCGAGCAGCTCTCCTGTGACGAGTGCCATGATCGCGGTTGTGGGAAGCTGCTTGCGCAGCGTCGAAATCGCTTCAAGGTCATTTTGTCCCGGGTTTCCTACGGAAAGCAGGATCATATCGGGCGAAAGGGAGTAAGAAACCTTGAGAGCCTGTGTGCTCCCATCCAACTCGGCAACCACACGCAAATCATCTTCCACGGCGAGAGTCAAGCGCAATGCTGTTCGCATTAGGGGTTGGTCATCTACGATGACGACAGAGATCAGCTTGTTTGTCATGGCTCAAATATTACCTAAGATGTCCTCTTTACACATCCGCCCTGTGTTGAATTCCTGTTGAAGTTTTGTTTAAGCGCCGCGTTTAAACAAATGAAGCTCTGTTTTCAGAGCTTCATTTTCTCTCAAACATTTTTCTACTAAAACCTGCTTATCATTCCTCTTTTTCGCGTTTATGGGCATAGGCAACAGCTTGGGCACGTGTTTCCAATCCCAGCCGCTGTAAGATATGATGCAGATGCGAACGCACCGTCGCAGCGCTGAGATGCAAACGCTGGCTGATCTCTTCATCCGTATGCCCCTCTGCCACCAGAGCCAAAACTTCCTCCTGACGAGATGTGAGCGTTTTTTGCGGATCGCTTTTAGCGGGGATCGTCTGCGCTTTACGCAACCCCTGGAATAACTTCAACGTGATCCCAACGGGCATATACGGGACACCATCCGCGACCTTGCGGATTGCTTCCAATAAATAAGCGCGTGGCGCCGTTTTGGGGTAATACCCCAACGCTCCCGCCTGAACAGCTGCCAGAATCCGATCTTCTTCTTCCATACTTGAGTTGACCAAGATCTTCGCTTGCGGATCCTTCTCGACGATCTTTGCAATGGCTTCCAGACCGCTCATGTTCGGCAGCATGAGGTCCATCATGATTACATCCGGTTCAAGTGTCTCCAAAAGCTCAAGCGCTTCTTCCCCACTGGAGGCTTCCGCCAGCAATTCAAGGCTATCTTCGCTCGCAAAAGTCATCTGCAAAGCTTCGCGCATGAGGGGGTGATCGTCTACGATCAGGATCTTTATTATGTCCATATTATTCATCTTTTCTAATACGCAACGAAACACAAGTCCCCTTGCCCAAAGCAGAGGTAATATTCAAATCACCACCGAGCAACTCCGCTCGCTCACGCATTGTACGCATCCCCAATCCGCCAACTTTTAACGTATCAATATCAAAACCAACGCCATCGTCTTCTATATCCAGTTCAAGGCTTTTTCCTCCACACCGGAAAGATACTGTAACACTGCGTGCTTTTGCGTATTTTATAGCATTGTTCAAGGCTTCGAGTGTTAGCCAATACAGATTTTCATTCCACTCTACAGGGCAATGGGTATCGTGATCTCCCGCAATAACAACTTCTGCATTAATGCCAATACGACGTTCAACCATATTCAGGCGATCTTCCAATAGTTCGAGAAATTTCGTGCCCTCATCTATCAAGGGAGATTGTGTTTCATATAAAAGTAAACGGATTTCTTTGAGTGCTTGCAACCCACTGCCTTTTATATGTTTCGTTACAGGAATTGCCTGTTCTATCCTTCCCTTTTCAAGCAAGACCTGCAAGGTCTCGGAAGATAACATCAGGCTATGAATAGATTGGTTAACTGAATCATGCAAGTCACGCCCCATCCGGCGACGTTCTTCAACTTTTGCAAGTTCGTTTTGTCGTTCCATATCACTGCGCAGTTGCTCCGCTTTTAAACGATAGATCTCAGCTTTCTGATGGGCTGTCTCGATCTCATGTGTTAATGACAAAACAGCTATACGTGTTGCCGCCTGTTCTCCAATGATTACGTCATTTAGCTCATGGAATTTTTTTTGATGTTCTAATGCTCTCTGGAAATCATCTTGTTCTTCATAAATAGCAGAGAGATTTCGGTGACACTCTGCCATTTCCGTTTTTTGTCCATTTGCCTCAGCTGTTTCTAATGCGAGAAACAGATTCGATTTTGCTTTTTGCAAATCATTTTTCTTCCAAGAAAGACGCGCTCTTTCCATCAAGACATAAGTGTAATAGGTCGTGGGGTTTTCAAGGCTTTCAGCAATATCAACTGCCGCTTGGAGATATTTTTCTGCCTCTTCCAATTGCCCCATCTCGATAGTGATTTGCGCAACCGTGCATGAGATATTTAAAATATCAGGTTTCCGGCCCCAGTGTTGCGCAAGCTCCAGACTATCAGTAACGATCTCCAATGCCGATACATAATTCTGCTTTTCATATAAGGTCATTGCCAAATTATTTGTAGCCCGAATAGATCCATCGACATCGTTCAATTCTTTAAATAAAGCGATCGCTTCTCTATGGTAGTCTAGAGCATTTTGAAAATCTCCTGTGATCCCATAAATACAAGCAAGTTCATCCTGTGCCCACGCTTTATCTATTGGATGCCCTAGAAAATCTGACATCGTTAGCGCCTTCAAAGACTCTTCCAAGGCAACAGGGTAATTACCAAGAAAGAAATGGCTCCAGCCTAGTGTCAGGCGGGCTCGGATCTTTATCTTTGAAGGCTGAGTATTTTCGAGAAGACTAAGTGCCTGCAAACCATGTTCCATCCCTGCCTTGAGTTGGTTACGGTGGGCTTGGCAAAATGCTAAAGCTACTAATCCCGCTGCCCAACCCTGCTTGTATGGATGCTCCAAGAATATTCCAGTTTGCGCCATATCGACGGCTTTCAAGGCAAGGGTCTGGGCTTTGCCTGGTTGGCTTATGCGGAGTTCCCAAGCCAGTGCAGCTAACACATCAACTTCTTCCTGAGGAGATTGCGAATCGGCTAAAAGCGTTTCCAATAGCTGGATGCGCTTGTGATTAGCGTTTTCGGTTAGAAGATTATTGTGTTCAAACATAAACATGGAGAGTTCTCTGGTTCAAAAGTCAATATTTGAGACAAGCATAGCCATGTAATAAATATACAAGAATGCCCCTCGATGAGCAATTATCAGCTTCATTTCTCTCTTTTAGTTTACTAGCTTTTTGGGCTTGTCAGCTACTTGTAAGTTTGTGAATCCCTGATATTCAAATATCGATAACCCCTGCAAGTTATGGTAAAATCCATCCGCTCGGAGGGATGGCCGAGTGGACGAAGGCGCCTGTCTTGAAAACAGGTTGAGTGCAAGCTCACGTGGGTTCGAATCCCACTCCCTCCGCTCCATTTTCTTCTGAGCAATTAACAACTTACTTGGGGAGGTGCCAGAGTGGCTGATTGGGCCCGCCTGCTAAGTGGGTGTCGGGGTTAACTCGACCGCGGGTTCGAATCCCGCCCTCCCCGCCATAGTAAAAACGCGTTCCGAATGGAACGCGTTTTTGATTCTTAATTTGTAGATAGATCGACTCATGGGGTAAAGTGAACTATCCACGTTGGGGATATTTGTACTATCCCAAGAAGAATCGCAGATAGAAGGCTAAGTATTGCACCAAGTAATGCCCCAATGACTAAAACCCAAATTTGATCTAAGCCGACCTTGTTTAGTTCAGCTAGCTTCACAGAGTTTGCATTGTCTGGATTATCAATCCAATATTCTAACGAGCCGCTTGATGGTGAAGGTAATTGTGCACTTTCAAATACCCATTCACTGGTCTCATCTGATAACTTTGTGTGTCCATATAATGACTCAACTTTTCCACTTGGGTATCTGTATCGTATTGGTAAATCTTTTAACTTTGTTTTGAACTCTGGGTTGATACTCTTCACCTTGATACGAAGTTTTACTGTATCTGTATCAATAAATGGAAAACGACGAAGCCATCCTTTTCTTAGAAGGTTAGTTGGAACTAGCTCACATGAAAGTCCGTTATATTCTTTTTTGTAGAAATTTGGCATAAGAATGTCCAACCTTTCAATAGGCAAGTACACAACGTTATCACTCGTACAACTTCTTCCCCATACTAATTCTTTCTTCGACGTGAAAACCAAGTTCTTTGTAGAAAGCCACCACTTCATTATTGGATGCGAGCACCTGCAAGTTGACTTTCAGGCAGCCGCGTTCGCGCAGGAGGGATTCCATCTTGCGCATGAGGGTAGAGGCGATGCCCTGCCTTCGCAAAGATGGGGTCACCGCTAGGGAATAGATCCAGCCGCGGTGACCGTCGTAGCCCCCCATGACGGAACCGACGACCTTATCAGAGATAACGGAAACAAGCAGAAGGTCGGGATCGGTCCGCAGTTTTTTATCCAATGAAGTTTTAGGATCATTATGCGGCGATGAAGCGGGAAATACTTCCGTCCACAGAGCGATCAATCCTGCTCGGTCACCATCCTGATAAGGTCGAATTTCCATTCTAGCGGTTCCAGCCACCAGGCAATACAGCCACGCCAAGATAGATCAAGATGAGTGTGCCAAGAATGGCGAGGAAAATATTGCGGTCAAGATTATCTTTTTCGGCTTTTCTCCAGCGCGAGGGCAGATGTGCGAGAACCGCAGCCAGGATCATCATGGTCATGTGCTCAAATCGCTCTCGCGAGGATCCTGCCATAATTAATAAGATTATTCCAAGCAAAACCTGCATATCGAGCAAACCACTGTAAGCGACAGTCAGAATACGGGCTGGTTTTGGAAAGGATTTTTTGCCAAGCCAGCTATAGCCAAAAAGGATAAGGGCTGCAACTGCGGCAACAACAATTGCCCAACGGATGCCCGAGTGGGCATAGAGTAAAATGGTAATGATATTCACGAAATCTCCTAAATAGTTGAATATTGGATAGTTTATGGTTACTCAAAGATTCAAATATCTTTGAGCGATCAATTACGCTAATTTTATCATTTTTTTCATAAAAAACCATATGGAGGCAAAAAAATGAGCTATGAAACGATCTTGAGCGAGAAAAAAGAGCGTGTTGGGTTGATCACCCTAAACCGCCCCGATGCAATGAACGCTCTCAACAGCGTGCTGATGACCGAGCTGATCGAATCGCTACTCGACTTCGATCTGGACGAGGAGATCGGCGCGATCGTTATCGCGGGCAGCGAGCGCGTTTTTGCTGCCGGTGCTGACATCAGCGAGATGTCTGAGATGTCGGCAGTGGATATGCTCACCAATAGTTTCGTGGAGCTTTTCGATGGCATCCGTGACATCAAGAAGCCGATCATTGCTGCCGTTTCCGGCTATGCCCTCGGCGGCGGCTGCGAACTGGCGATGTCCTGCGATATGATCGTTGCCTCTGAAAAAGCCAAATTCGGACAGCCGGAAATTAATCTCGGTGTGATCCCCGGTGCTGGTGGGACGCAACGCCTCACCCATGCAGTAGGCAAGGCCATTGCCATGGAAATGGTGCTCAACAATCGCACGCTATCTGCCAAAGAAGCTCTGGAGTTTGGTCTCGTTAACCACGTCGTCCCCGTCGAAGAATATCTCGACAAAGCGATGAAACTAGCAAAACGGGTCTCCGTCCGCGCGCCACTCGCATTGCGTCAGGCAAAAGACTCAGTCAACAAGGCTTACGAACTCTCGCTCACGGAAGGGCTCGAGTACGAACGCCGTGCCTTCTACTTCCTCTTCGCCACCGAAGATCAAAAAGAAGGGATGAAAGCCTTCAACGAAAAACGTTCTGCGGAGTGGCAGGGTAAATAAATCCTACTAAACAAATATAAATTGAAGCAAAAAAGTCTGGGTCTATAGAGACCCAGACTTTTTTTGTCCCAAGGGCCCTTCCACATTGTCCCATTGAAGAGGGGAACCAAAGCCCTGTTGTGATTTCTTTCACATGTGTACACTACGGGGAAATTTCATACACCAAGTATGCAAAAAACAAGGAGAAACAAATGAATAAGAAAGTATTTTTTATCAGTATGTTATTGGCCATCAGCGTCCTTCTCGCAGCCTGTGCTTCAGAGCCTGCCGCTGTAGAAGCCCCCGTCGTAGAAGAACCTGTAGCTGAAGAACCCGTCGCAGAAGAAGCTGAAGAAGAGCCTGCAGTCGAAGAGTCTGAAGCCCTCATGTGGGAAGCTCCTGAAGGCGCATTGGTTTCCATTCCTGTCGCTGAAGCTCCGGTCTTGGATGGTGAAGTTGACGCTCTCTGGGCAGATGCCGAAGCTATTACCGCAAAAGTTGCTGGCGGCGCAAATATGGGCACAGGCGAAATGACTATCAAATCTGTTTATACTGAAGATATGGTCTATTTCTACGTAACCTATGCTGACCCCACCAAAAGCTTCATGCGCTCTCCCTGGGTAAAACAGGAAGATGGCACTTGGTCTATCCTCAAAGACCCCGATGATGTTGGTCATGACAACAACCTGTACTATGAAGACAAAATGTCCTTCATCTGGAATATTGACAATAGCATCCCCGAATTTGAAACACTTGGTTGTTTCACTGGCTGCCATGCTGGTGAAGATGCAGAATTCAAACCTTACGGCAACAAGTACACTGCTGAAGAAGGCCAACTCGCTGATATCTGGCACTGGAAATCCGTCCGCAACCTGAACCAGGTCGATGACCAGTATCTTGATCACGTCCGCTACTCAGAAGAAACCCCTGGCGCAGGCCGCCATGGTGACCCCAAAGATGGTGGTGGCTACGTAGCTAACAACAATGAAGACAAAACCGCTCCCGCATTCATGGGACCCGAAGGATACCCTACTGATGGTTCCCCTGGCTGGATCCTTCAGAGCGAAGCCGTCGAATTTGATGACAGCCTCTTCGTCGCTGGCGATATGGTTCCCGGCATCGTCAAATCGCAATTCGAAGGCGACCGCGGCGATATCTCCGCCGGATGGGTCTACGTAGACGGCATGTGGGTGATCGAACTCGGTCGTGCACTGGATACTGGCTCTGACTACGATGTACTGTACACTGACCTCGAAGCAGCATACCACTTTGGCATCGCTATCTTTGACAACGCCCAGGTACGTCACGCTTTCCAGAGTGGTGTTAACATCTTCGTCTTCCAACCCTAATTACTACGATTGATCTAAAAAACAGGGACTGCCTTTGCAGTCCCTGTTTTGATTAACCTGCTAAAATATCCCCCTTATGTCTATCAACTTTCTCCGAGATTTTTTCTTTCTTAACCGCTCTATAGTTTTATTTATCTACGGGCAGGTTTTTTTCATCCTTGGGCTTTCTATTTTCCTGCAATCTCTTCGCTACAGCCGATTAAAACTCGCTCGCTACTTACGCTGGTTAGCTGCTTTTGGCATCCTACACGGTTTTCACGAATGGGGCATGGTATTCATTCCTATTCAAGAAGCATATATGTCAGAGAAGGCCATCGATTTTCTTCACATATTGCACCTTGTTTTACTATCACTATCATTTCTATGCTTGCTCAAATTTGGGCTTGAGATGCTGGAGACTAATCACTACATTAATGCCAGCCTATATATTTTACCG
Source organism: uncultured Anaerolineaceae bacterium (assembly GCA_964487745.1). Classification (GTDB taxonomy): domain Bacteria; phylum Chloroflexota; class Anaerolineae; order Anaerolineales; family Villigracilaceae; genus Desulfolinea. The sequence goes on from CAZASG010000002.1 coordinate 9,299, forward strand.
ACCATCTGGACAATCATTTTTATCTATGCTTTTAACACTTATCCAGAAACATCTAGCTGGATGAATATCTCGTCTGTTTGGAGCCGTTATTTGCTGGGGGCTCCCGGGGCAACAGCGGCTGCAATAGGTCTCTATCAATTCACAAATGAAGCCAAACTGATCAGTGACCAACGTAGCTATCGCATGTTACAGGTTGCAGGCATCTCGCTTTTGGCATACGCAATCTTAGGCGGCTTGGTCGTACCCGACGAACCTTTCTTTCCCGCAAACATCCTGAATTACACACTTATCGAATCCTTTTTAGGGATCCCGATACAAGTTTACCGCTCACTTATTGGTATAGTCTTGGCCTATAGCATGATCCGTGCCATGGAAATTTTCCAAATCGAAGTCGATCAGATGATCGAGCAGATGGAGATTTCCACTATTCAGAGTGTTGAACGAGACCGTATCGGACAAGAGATCCATGATGGTGTACTACAGTCCATCTATTCAGCCAGTCTGATAACAGGATCCCTCACCGGCTTAATGAAAAACGACCCCGTACTCTCTGAGCGTGTTTTGCAAGTGAAAGAGGTGCTCAACCAAGCCATTATTGAATTACGTAGCTATATGGTTTCCTTGCGCATCCCCACATTAAAAAACACGCTCAAGAACGAGCTAACACAACTCATTCAACAGCCCCGCTTTACCGGTTTGCTAAATATATCTCTCAACATACCAGACAAAACGCTCCTTTCCCCTTATCAGGTTAGTCGTTTATTCAGTATCACTCAGGAAGCCTTATCCAATATCGTACGACATGCTCACGCAGAAAATGCACATATTATTTTCGAATCTAACGATAAGTTTTCTCAGCTCTCGATCGTTGATGATGGTGTAGGTTTTGATTTTATCAATAGCAAACGAGGCTTTGGCTTGCAGACAGTTCATGACCATTCTCAATTATTAGGAGGAGAGCTTTCAATTAACTCCGAACATAATCAGGGGACAACGATCACTGTCCTATTTAAGGAAAAATCCAAATGACAACATTAAAAGTATTACTTGTTGATGATCACGAAGTCGTTCGTAAAGGGCTAAAATATGTCCTTGATGACCTTGAAGACTTCAGTTTGATCGGGGAAGCCAGCAGCGCCCAAACCGCGATCATCATGACCCAGGAACTAAATCCCGATATAGTCATTCTGGATATTCGCATGCCCGGTGGCAGTGGTCTTGATGCATGTCGAACGATTCACGAAGGTCACCCTGATATAAAAATCATCATTCTCACATCCTATGCCGATGACGAATCTATTGCAGAGGCGATCGAAGCCGGCGCAGTCGGATATATACTCAAAGATGGCAGCACTGACGAGCTTGTCCGCGCACTAACGGCCATCAAAAATGGAGAAGCTGCCCTCGACCCCGCGATCACCCGCAAAGTGCTAAATATGATGCAGCAAAAATCAACGCAAGCGCATCCATTCGAAGACCTAAGCGAACGCGAAATGGAAGTTCTTCATTTAATCGCACAAGGAAAAACAAATGCCATCATCGCGAGTGAGCTTATCCTCAGTGAAAAAACGATTCGAAATTATATAAGCAGTGTTTTTCTAAAACTGAATCTCAGCAACCGCGTTGAAGCCGCGATCTACGCGGTCCAAAACCATATCGAAGACTATAGATAACATAAATATTCCCAACAAAATCACCCACATTTCAATATGTCGGGTGATTTTTATATCCTTTCTCCCTGCGTTATAATCTAGCCCGCTTATGAAGATACTAACCGTCCTTACCTATTACCGCCCCCATACCTCGGGGCTGACTATTTATGCAGAACGATTGGCGAAAGCCTTCGTCGCTCGTGGTCATGAAGTGACCGTGATGACCACCCAATTCGAGAAGGATCTGCCGCGCGAAGAGATCGTCGACGGCGTGCGGATCGTGCGTGTGCCGGTCGCCTTCCGCGTGAGCAAAGGCGTCATCGCGCCCACATTCGGCTTGGTTGCCACCAAACTGGTTTGGGAACACGACGTCGTCCAGTTGCACCTACCCCAGTTCGACGCGCCGGGCGTTGCTTTCCGCGGACGCCTTTTCGGCAAACCCTCGGTGCTGACTTACCACTGCGACCTCGACATGCCCCCGGGCTTTTTCAACAAGATCGTCAACAGCGTCGTCCACTTCCAAAATAATTTGGCGGGGATTTTGGCAAATCGTATTGTGACCTACACCCAAGACTACGCCGATCACTCTACTTATCTCTCACGTTATAAAGAGAAACTACGCACCTTCCTTCCACCTGTTGTCCTGCCCGAAGTTGATGACGGAGTCGTCACATCTTTCGCCAAAGAACACAAAGTAGCCGAGCGTCGCCCCGTCATCGGGATGGCGACCCGTTTCGCTGCCGAAAAGGGCGTCGAAATTCTGCTCGATGCCATGCCAGCTATCCTCGAGAAACACCCGAATGCACAGGTACTCTTCGCAGGACAATATCAGGAAGTCTTCAGCGAGCAAGCCTACGCCGACCGCCTGATGCCGCGCATCAAGGAGTATGAAGAAGCTGGTCATTGGACCTTCCTCGGCATCCTCAATCCTGCCGAGATGGCAGCTTTTTATCCCGCTCTCGATGCGCTCGTTGTCCCCTCGCTCAACTCGACCGAAGCCTTCGGCCTCGTTCAGATCGAAGCGATGCTCAACAATGTTCCCTGCGTGGCTTCGGCCTTGCCCGGCGTTCGCCAACCTGTGCAGATGCACGATATGGGCGAAGTCGCTGCGATCGGTTCTGCCGACGAGCTGGCTGATGGGTTGCTAAAGATCTTCGCGGATAAAGAGAAATATCGCTGCGATACTGCCGCCCTCGCGCAGACGTATGATCCCGATAGTGTGGCGATTGAGTATGAGAAGATGTTTGCGGAATTGATGGGGTAGGGGCGAACGGCCGTTCGCCCCTACGACAAATATGAAAGATTTTCTATTCGCCCACCTCCGCGACCTCCCCTACTTCCGCGCTCTCGTGCGGGCAGTGGAATCGGCCTATTACCAAGACCTCGACCTACCATCACCGACTCTCGACGTGGGCTGTGGCGATGGTCATTTCACGCAACTGACTTTCGAGCGCAAACTCGATGTCGGTCTCGACCCTTGGCATGGTCCCATCCACGAGGCGGGGACGCGCGATGTGTACGAATTGCTCATTGAAGGCGATGCTGCGCAGAGTCCTTTCCCGGACGGGCATTTTGCATCTGCGTTGAGCAACTCGGTACTCGAGCATATTCCCCACATCGATGATGTTTTAACGGAAACAAGCCGAACGCTACGTGCGGGCGCGCCTTTTGTCTTCTGTGTCCCCAACGAACGCTATTTATCCGAGCTTGATATTCCGCGCCGCCTGCGACAAATCGGTTTGAAAAAAATCGCCGACTGGTACACAGAGTGGTTCCGTTTTATCTCCCGTGTAGAGCACGCAGATGGTCCCGAAGTTTGGGAAAAGCGCTTGAACGAGGCCGGTTTTGAGTTGGAACGCTGGTGGCACTACTTCTCGCCGCAAGCCATGCGAGTGTTAGAATGGGGCCACTATTTTGGGCTGCCCTCACTGATCGTACATGTTGTCACCCGCAAATGGCTGCTCGTGCCCGAGCGTTGGAACTTGTGGCTGACCGAGAAATTTGTGCGCCCCTATGCCTCGCCAGAACCTGTCGATGACGGCACCTTTACCTTTTATATCGCTCGCAAAAAGAATTGAGAAATTATGTCTACTGCGCTATTGGTTATTGATGTCCAGATGGGCATGTTCGATGAAGAAGATCCCGTTTTTCAGGGCGATGTTTTGCTGGAAATTTTACAGGGTTTGATCAGCCACGCCCGTAAAGCAGATGTGCCTGTTATTTATGTGCAGCATAACGATAGCCAATTTGTTGCTGGCGAACGGGACTGGGAAATTCACCCTAGCATTGCTCCGCAAGATGGTGAGCTGATCATCCAAAAACACACCCCTGATTCTTTCAACGAAACCGACCTTGGCGATGAACTCGGCGAAATGGGTATTACCAAGCTCATTATCACGGGCATCCAAACCGAATATTGTGTCGACACCACCAGTCGCCGTGCGTTCAGCCTTGGCTATGATGTGACGCTCGTCGAAGAAGGACATAGCACCTGGGATAACCGTCATCTCAGCGCCGAGCAGGTCATTGCACATCACAACAGCACGCTTGATGGCTGGGCCGTGGCTGTTAAACCGGCTGCAGAAATTCAATTTTGATAACGATGTCACTGCGAGGAGGGCATTAGCCCGACGCGGCAGTCTCTTTTATTGTCGAGGAGATTGCTTACCCTAAAAGGGTACAAGATCGCTCTGCTCGCAATGACAAAACAAAAAATGACTCACAACGACTCTTTCGATAAAGACTACTTCTCCACCAACACCTACGAAAACGTGTCCTTCACCAAGTACAGCATGTACTGGTGGTCGAACCGTTTCAACGCCATCCTTGCCCGTCGCTACGGGAAGCAGGGCACGCGCCTGCTTGAGATCGGCTCGGGGATGGGGCATCTGATCGGCTCGCTGGAACCGCAGTTTGAGACTGTCGCTCTGGATGTCAATCATTGGGCGCTACTCCAATCGCGTGATGTGGCGCAAAATACGGGATTAAACGTCGGCTCTGCGGAACGGCTCCCCTTTGCAGATGGGAGCTTCGGCGTGGTTATCATCAAACACGTGGTCGAACACCTGCGTGACCCTGAGCTTGCTGTCTCCGAATTGAGCCGTGTACTCGCCCCGGGCGGGATTCTGCTACTCGCCACCCCAAATTTGGGATCGTTGCTCAAGCCCCTCAAGGGCGACGCGTGGATCGGCTACCAAGACCCCACCCACATCGCCCTCAAGCCCCCCGCCGAATGGCTCAACCTGATCGAAGGCGCGGACATGAAACTCCGCAAAGTCTTCTCCGACGGCTTCTGGGATGTGCCTTATATGCCCGTCATCCCGCCGATGCTGCAAAAACTGGCGTTCGGTTCGCTGGGCGGCTTTCAAGCCATCATCGGTTTCCCCTTCCTGCCGATGCGCTGGGGCGAGAGCATTCTTGTCATAGCTGAAAAACAGTAAGTGTTTTCATTTCATAACATCTAAATTCTTATGTCAGAACTAAACGAACCTAGTGTCCTTGATTACCTTAAATATAAATTGGGAATGATCGATTCCCTCGACCTCCCTGATGAAAACACTTCTAATGTTGCGGAAATCAAGGAAGAAGTCACCGTCATCGAAGAAGCTGAACCTTCAAACCTTCATCATTCAAACGTTGAAACGAAACCCTTCCCCTGGCTTTCGCTCTTTGCCCTCTTCGCAGCTCTGACCGGGCAGTTTATCTTTGACAGCATCAAAGATATGGCTGTGGTAGGTATCTTTTTTTATTTAATCGCTTTTGCGCTTGTGATCCTCGCCCGCCGAAAAAACGAGTGGACGCTGCCTAATACCCGCACTGAAAATCTTTTTAGTGATTTCGATCAAACTGTTCGCCCCATTCCTTTCGTCGCAGGCATCTTTTTCGCCATCTTGGCATTCATCACCTTTGGCGCATTTCCCGGTACAACATTACAAGACAATCAATTTACATTTCTAAATACGTCCTTATGGCTGATCGCGCTCTTTTTGCTTGTGCGCGCTTTTTGGCTATCTGAAGAGAAAAGACCTCGTCAGCGTTTCACTTTCTCCAATTGGACGGTACTTGTTCTCATCGCCAGCGGCATTATCCTCTTCTTCCGACTTTATCAAACTGGCACAGTCCCCGCCGAGCCCTTCAGCGATCACGCCGAGAAAATCATCGATGTCTACGAACTTTCGGAAGGTGATCTTCGCATCTTCTTCCCGCGCAATACAGGACGAGAAGCCCTTCAAATGTATTGGACAGTCTTCGTCGCTAAAGTCTTTGGGACAGGCTTTTCCTATTTAAGTCTCAAACTTGGGACGGCTTTGCTTGGCTTACTCACACTCCCTTATGTTTATTTGCTGGGCAAGGAAGTTGCTAACAAGCGCGCCGGGCTGATCGCCTTTTTCCTCTTTGGCATCGCCTATTGGCCCAACGTCATCAGCCGTGTGGGTTTGCGCTTCCCGCTCTATCCACTTTTTGTAGCACCGACCCTCTTTTATCTGCTGCGCGGTATTCGCCGTCAAAGCCGCAACGATTTCATTCTGGCAGGGCTTTTCCTCGGGCTGGGCGCGCATGGCTATAGCCCCTTCCGCATCATGCCTTTTGTGGTGCTTGTCGCCATTGGGCTTTATCTACTACATAAACAGTCGCAGGGCGTCCGCCAACAGGCGGTTACGCAACTCGTGATATTAGCCTTTGTTTCACTAATTGTTTTCCTCCCACTGGGACGTTATGCCCTCACCAACCCCGAAGGTTTTTCGTACCGTGCCTTCTCCCGTCTTGGCGGCGAGACCGAGAATGCCTTTGGCATTTTTCTGACCAATTTCATCGACGGGCTGGCAATGTTCAACTGGGATAATGGTGAGATCTGGGTCCATTCGGTGACGGGACGCCCTGCTTTGGGTGTGGTCAGCGCCGCATTATTTTTGATCGGTATCCTATTCTTGATTCTACGCTACGCACGGACGCGTCACTGGCTGGACTTGTTCTTGCTTCTATCCATTCCGCTTTTGCAACTACCCTCGACATTGTCCATTGCCTTCCCCGAAGAGAATCCGGCGTTGAACCGCGCTGGAGGCGCGGCGGTGGTGGTATTCGTCGTCGTCGCACTGGCATTTGATGGGCTGCTAACAAGCCTAAGGTCGAGTGCGAAGCGGGGTTCCGCATCCGCCTGGGTAGTAACGGGGCTCCTCCTCCTGTTTTCGATGGGACAAAATTATGATCTCGTCTTCGATCAATATGCGTCGCAGTTCAAACTCGGCGCGTGGAATTCTTCGGAGATGGGGCAGATCATCCAGGAATTTGATGAAATGTATGGGCAGACCGACACGGTTTGGATCGTGCCTTTTGCCCATTGGGTTGATACGCGTCTGCCCGGTGTTTGGGCTGGTGTGCCAAACCGCGATTTTGCCCTTTGGCAGTATGAGCTTTCGAACAGCCTGGCCTACCCCGAACCAAAACTCTTTATGCTCAAGCCCGAGGATACGGGTTCACTGGCAGAGTTGCAGCGACTTTATCCGCAGGGCACGTTGACACGTTTCACGTCAGATGTCGGTGGGCATGATTTCTTGATTTTTAATGTGCGGTAGTGAACCGCCAAGACGCCAAGAGAAAGAGAAAAATGAGAAGAGAACCTGGTAAAGAACTAGATGAATTGGCTTACAAGGTTATTGGTGCTGCGATGGACGTACACCGAAAACTTGGGGCAGGTTTTCTTGAACGAGTTTACGAAGAAGCCTTGTGTGTCGAGCTTCGCGAACGCGGAATTGCGTTTGAACAGCAAGTGGAAATAGCCATTGACTACAAAGGTCATGCTGTAGGAAAAGCAAGACTTGATCTATTGATTGAGAAGAAATTGATCGTTGAGCTAAAGACTGTTGAACAATTTGCACCGATCCACAAAGCTCAAGCAATCTCTTATTTGAGAGCAACGGGACTTGACCTTGCCCTCCTCATCAATTTTAATGTGCCAATACTCAAAGAAGGTCTAAAGCGAGTGATCCTCTCAGAAAAGCCTTGGCGACTCTAATGAAAACTCTGCGCTCTCTGCGTCTTGGCGGTTAACTTTTTATGACAGACTCTAAAACAAAACACCCTCTCCTCTACGATATCGGACTCATCCTCGTCATCCTGATCGGATTCTGGTTCCGCTCGGTTGGCTTGAACTGGGATGAGAACCAACACCTGCACCCTGATGAACGTTTTTTGACTATGGTCGAGACCGCGCTCGTCCCAACTAACGCAACCGAGCAGATCGTCGCCCAGCCACCGGAAGGCTGCGCAGAATGGGGCAGCTACTTTGATACAGCCTGTTCTTCGCTCAATCCCAATAACCGCGGATTTGGTTTCTTCGTTTATGGCACGCTGCCGATCTTCGCCGTGCGTTATGTCGCGGAATGGGTGGGGGAAACGGGCTACGATCAAGTCCATCTCGTCGGGCGGCAGCTTTCTGCTCTCACCGATCTGTTGACCATCATTATTCTCTATTTCATCGTGGCGCGCGTCTATAGCCGCAAGATCGCGCTGCTCGCGGCGGCTTTCTCAGCTTTGGCGGTCTTGCAAATTCAGCAATCGCATTTCTTCACGGTCGATACCTTCGTTAATCTCTTCATGTTTTTAACGCTCTACTTCGCAGTGGAGATTTCCACCAGCAAAGGCTCGCTGAAGTACGACCCCACACTCTCAAAACGTTGGGAGATCATTTTCAGTCGCTATCTGCACGATCCCTTGCTTTGGCTGAGCGTCGGTTTTGGGCTGGCACTCGGTATGGCAGTCGCATCCAAGATCAACGCTGCCGTGCTCGCGATCCTGCTCCCTGCCGCCTTTTTGCTGATCTACCTCCGTGACGAAGAGCGTGATCTCGACAATCTCGACTGGACGCGGATCTTCGTCTATCTCGTTATCGGCGCATTCGCTTCCTTGCTGGCTTTTCGCATCTTTCAACCCTATGCCTTTAGCGGACCAGGCTTCCTTGGCATCATCCCCAACGAGACTTGGGTGCAGAATATCATGGAGCAGCGCGCCCAAGCCAGCGGCGATGCCGACCTACCCTTCGCCTTCCAATGGGCGCGGCGTTCGCATCTCTATTCCTTCGAGAATCTCACCAAATGGGGTCTCGGGCTACCACTCGGTATCCTTGCCTGGGCTGGCTTCCTGTGGATGGGTTGGAGCACGTTGAAAGGCGAGCGTCGCCATCTCCTGCTCTGGGGCTGGACAGCTTTCTACTTCCTCTGGCAGTCCATGCAATTCAATCCCACCATGCGTTATCAACTGCCCGTCTATCCCCTTTTGGCGATGATGGCAGCCTGGCTCGTTTTCCGCAAGCCGAAGATCTGGCGCGCGCTCGGCACACTCGTTTTGGTACTCACCGCTCTCTGGGCTTATGCCTTCATTCAAATTTATCAGCGACCGCATACTCGCGTCGCTGCCACCCGCTGGATCTACAGCAACGTCCCCAGCCCGCTCAATCTGCGCATCACACAAGGAGATGGGGATGTCTACCAGCGGCCGCTGACCTATCCAACCGGTCTCCCATTGCAACCAAATGTCCCTTACAGCAATCACTTCATCCCTAAAGTGGACGGGATGCTGACGGAAATCCACATCGCGCATATTCAGGATGTCAGCGACGAGTCGCCCAAGACCCTGAACTTGCTCATTGCATTAGAACCGAATGCCACACCCGAACAGGCGCTGGCCACCGCCACCCTGACGGCAGATTTCACGACTAACGCCTCGAAAACTCTCACGCTGGATACGCCCCTCATGCTCGTCGCAGGCGAAACCTACTTCATCACCCTCACCACCGAAAGCGGAATCCTGAATCTGAACGGTTCTGCCATCATCAACGAATCGTCCTGGGATGACGGGCTACCCTTGCGCATGGATGGTTACGATGGCTTTGGCGGGCTCTACCAACCCGGCTTGAATATGGAAATGTACTGGGTGGATGACCAGGCAAAGATCGACCGTTTCGTGGGCAATCTCTCACAGGGCGATTATCTCTTCATCACCTCCAATCGTCAGTGGGCAAGTACCACCCGCGTTCCCGAACGTTATCCGCTCACCAAAGCCTATTACAAATACCTGATCGGCTGTCCCCCCGACGCGGATGTGATCTGGTGTTACAACACCGCCCGCCCCGGTGACTTTGAAGGTCAGCTTGGCTATGAGTTAGTCGAAGTTTTTGAATCCTTCCCCACACTGGAAATCCCCGGCGTCTTCCATTGGGAGGCCAACGATCAATTTGCCGAAGAAGCCTTCACGGTTTATGACCACACCAAAGTTCTGATCTTCAAGAAAAGCGCGGATTTTGACGAAGCACAGGTGCGCGCTCTGCTGAGTTCGGTCGATATCAGCAACGTCGTCCATCTCACGCCCAAAGCCGCAGGCGACTATGAAACCAAAGACCTGTTGCTCCCTACCGAAAAATGGGACGAACAGCGCGCAGGCGGCACATGGATGGAACTCTTCGATCCAAATGCGGCAGTAAATAAATATCCTGTCTTGGGCTTATTGGTCTGGTATTTCTTTGTTTTTATTCTGGGACTTTTCACCTACCCTATCGTACGCAAAGTTTTCCCCGGTTTGTCTGATAAAGGCTATCCGCTGGCGCGTGCCTTTGGGCTTGTGCTACTGGCATATTTTGCGTGGCTGCTGGGCTCGGTCGGGGTGGCTTACTCACGCCTGACCATCGGGTTAGTCTTTGCCGTGCTAGTGCTCGTTGGTGGCTGGCTGGGCTGGCGTCAACGCGATGAGCTGCGCCGCGAATGGCAGGAAAATCGCAAATACTACCTGATGATCGAAGGGCTTTTCCTCGGTCTCTTCCTCTTCGATCTGCTCATCCGTGTGCTCAACCCCGATCTTTGGCATCCATCCAAAGGCGGCGAACGCCCGATGGATCTCTCGTATCTACACGCGGTGCTGAAAAGCACTTCCTTCCCGCCCTATGATCCCTGGTTCGCGGGTGGATATATCAATTATTACTATTATGGTTTTGTCCTAATCGGCACGCCGCTCAAATTACTTGGGCTGACCCCAACCACAGCCTACAACTACATCCTACCGACGCTCTTTGCCGTTGTCGGGACGGGGGCTTTCTCGGTAGGCTGGAATTTATTGGCAGGAATTGGAAATCGGGAATCGGATGATGAGACAACTCCCAACTCCCAGCTCCCAATTCCCAAATCACCTTTCATCGCTGGTATTTCGTCTACCTTAGCCATGCTCCTCCTCGGCAACCTCGGCACAGTTCGTACGATCTACCAGGCATTGCAACGAATCGTTGACCCGACCGGGCATGCCGCCGATATCAGCGTATTCGCGCATCTATGGCTCGCCATGCAGGGGCTCTGGAGGGTCATCACCGAAGGCGCGCTACTGCCCCTCGGTCACGGCGACTGGTATTGGTTCCCCAGCCGCGTTATCCCCGCCCCGGGCGATGTGGAGCCGATCACCGAATTCCCACTTTTCACTTTCCTTTATAGCGATTTGCACGCGCACATGCTCGTCCTGCCGCTAACAGTATTGGCGGTCGCGTGGGCGCTATCCTTCCTGCGGGCACGATTTGACGGGAAAAACTCCCTCGCCCAGGTCGGCGTCGAAATAGCGGCAGCAAGCCTAATCGTCGGTGCGATGCGCCCCACCAACACTTGGGACCTTTACGCTTACCTCCCGCTCACGGCTGTGGTCGTCGGCTACGCCCTCTTCCGTTCCAATAAAGATGACTTCCTAAAACGAATCGGTCTAACGCTGGCTGGCATGGCGCTGCTTGCCATCCTATCCTATCTTTTCTACTATCCCTACATTGCCAACTTCGGGCAAGCCTATGGTAAGACACATATTTGGAAAGGCACGCATACGCCGCTCGGTTCCTACTTCACGCAGTGGGGGCTCTTTCTTTTCGTGATCGTTTCGTGGATGTGGTGGGAGACGCACCAGTGGATGGCGCAAACGCCGTTCTCTGCACTGAAAAAAGTCAGCCGGGAATGGATGAATTTTGGGATTTTGCTTCTGCTCGCCATCCTGCTGGGACTGGCAGCCCTCGAAGTGAACGTCGGCTGGGTATCGATCCCGCTCGCCTTTTGGGCTGGGTTGCTGATCTTGCGCGTGGAGCTAGACGAGAGAAAACGCCTGATCCTATTCTTCGTCGGGACGGGGCTGGTGCTGACCACCGTCGTTGAAGTAATCGTCCTCAGCGGCGACATTGGACGCATGAACACCGTCTTCAAACTCTACCTGCAAGCCTGGACACTCTTCTCCCTCAGCGCGGCGGCCGCTTTTGCCTGGCTATTGCCCGAAACCCGCAAGTGGACGCAGAACTGGCGCAACTTCTGGCAGGGCGGCGTGATGACCTTGCTCATCGGCGCAATGCTCTTTACGCTGACCGGCACCCTCGGCAAAGTCTACGACCGCGTCGAGCCGAATGCCCCCAAAGGTTTGGACGGCATGGCTTATATGCAGTCTGCTAAATACTGGGATACGAACGACATGGAGCTCAGCCAGGACTATGCGGGTATCCTGTGGATGCGCGAGAACGTGCAAGGTTCACCCGTCATCGTCGAAGCCAATACCCCCGAGTATCGCTGGGGCAGCCGCTATACGATCTATACCGGCTTGCCTGGTGTCGTCGGCTGGAACTGGCATCAGCGTCAGCAGCGTGCCCTTGTTCCGCCAAATCTCATCACTGACCGCGTGGAGGAGATCCGTGTTTTCTACGAAACCAGCGACCTGAAATTGACTCAATCTTTCATCGAAAAATACGACGTGCGTTATATCGTTGTCGGACAAGTCGAACGGAATTACTACGCCGCCCTCGGGCTGGAGAAGTTCGAAGTCTATGATGGCGCTCTCTGGGATGAGGTCTTCCGTGAGGGGCAGACCGTGATCTATGCGGTGAGGTAGCCCCCTCTGTCCTTCGGACATCTCCCCCAAATTCTAAAAACGGAATTCAGGGGAGAGCATCGTAGAATAAAATTAAACACAAATCCCCCTAAATGCGCAGCATTTGGGGGGATGCCCTGAACGAAGTGAAGGGCAGGGGGGCGAAACTCTTTCGGTAGTTTATCTCTTACTATGGCTAAATCCAAGCAAAAAGGAAAATAATGAAAAATGAATCAGTAGAAATAAAAGTATGGACTCCTCTAACAACAGGCCTTGTCGGCTTTTTTATGGGTTTTGAGGCGGGTGCCTTACTAGCAGCCATCAATGCACATCGCTTAAGCGATTCTGCAAACAAGCGAAAATATATCATCACTGGTATTCTCTATTTTCCTGTGTCCCTGTTCTTTAGCTTCTCGATGAATGATTTTCTAACCGCTCTGGCAGGGATAGTGAATATAGCCCTTGCTTATTGGCTTTACAGTGACACAAAAAACAAGATCGAAGAATATTCCAAAGAAAAAAATATTGCTGATGAAATATGGTGGAAGGGTGTTTTGCTTGGCGGTATTATTTGGGTAATCACCTTAATAATTGCTTTACCGCTCTATCGTGTCTTTTTCGCTCTGCTGATGATGTTTATCTCGCAATAAATATAATAATCAAGCTTATAAAAAGGAACCGCTGGAAAACTCATTCAGCGGTTCTTCGCTTTTTATGGTTAAATACCCCCGCAATGAATCAGAAAACCTTCACCGTCCTTGAATACGCCAAGATCATCGAGCGCCTTGTCGGGCACTGTGCCTTCAGCGCCTCGGTGGATCTCGCCCGCAACCTGCAGCCCACCCCCTCTTTCGACAAGGCCAAGGCCCGCCTGGAAGAGACCAGCGAAGCACGCCACCTACTCTCGGTCAACGATATCGTCAGCGTCGGCGGCGCACGCGATATCCGCGAACAGGTCAAATTAGCATCACGGGGCGGCATCCTCGAAACCAACGATATTCTGGATATTAAGGGAACGCTTGTCTCGGCGCGACGATTAAAGAATCTCTTCGAAAAAAGCGATCTCGACCCAGAACTCTATCCCCGTTTAAGGAAGATCGCCGAGACGCTACCGCCCCCCCTTGGGCTTGTGGACGCCATCTCGCGCACCATCTCGGAGAAAGGCGAAGTGCTCGACTCAGCCTCGCCCAAATTGGCTTCCACACGAAAAGAGCGACGTACCACCCACGCAAGATTGATGACCAAACTCCAAAAGATCATCAGCAACCCCGATAACGCCAAACTCCTGCAGGAGCCGATCATCACCCAGCGCGACGGGCGGCAGGTCGTCCCTTTGCAGGCACAGTTCAAGGGCAAGCTGAAAGGTATCATCCACGACCAATCCGCATCGGGTGCAACGCTTTTTATCGAACCGATCAATACGGTCGAGATGAATAATAAAGCCCGCGAACTCCAACTCGCCGAACGGGATGAAGAACGCCGTGTACTCGGGGAACTCTGCGCTCAGATCGGTGAGCATCTCGACGAGATCACACTTGGCATTGAAGCCCTGGCGCAGCTTGATCTGGCCTTCGCCAAAGCCAAATTCGCGGATGCGATGGATGCAGTAGAACCGATATTGGGCGAAAGGACAAAAGTTCAAAGTTCCAAGAAAAAGCCAAAAGTTTCAACGCCAAATTTCAAGCTCATCGAAGCACGACATCCCCTGCTTGACCCAGAGAGTGTTGTTCCGCTCGATATTCCCCTTGAGCCGGAGACGCGCGCCCTCGTCATCACGGGACCGAATACCGGCGGCAAGACCGTCACGCTCAAGACCGTCGGTTTGCTGGCACTAATGGCACAATCCGGTTTACACATCCCGGCCGAGTCGGGCTCGGAGCTGCCCTGCTTTGCCTCCGTCCACGCGGATATTGGCGATGAACAGTCGATCGAGCAATCGCTCTCAACCTTTTCAGGGCACATCAAAAATATCAGCCAAATACTCAAGAAGGCGGATGAGAACTCCCTCGTCATTTTTGATGAATTGGGGGCAGGCACCGATCCACAGGAAGGGGCGGCACTGGCCCGCGCGATCCTTACAGAGTTGCTGGAACGTGATTCACTCTCCTTCGTCGCCACGCACTACCCTGAACTGAAGGCCTTCGCGCACACCACCCAGAAAGTGGTCAACGCGTCGTTGGAGTTTAATCTGCACACTCTTAGCCCAACCTATAAATTGACCATCGGTTTGCCCGGACGTTCAAACGCCCTCGCTATTGCAAAAAGGCTAGGCCTGCCCCAAAGTGTTTTGGATGCGGCGAAAGGCGATATCGACCCCAACGATATCCGCACGGACGATATGCTGGATTCCATCCATCGTCAGCGCAAGCAGGCTTTCAAAGATCGGCGCAAAGCGCAGAATGCACGTGTGGAGGCACACCGTCTACGCCGTGAGTTGAACGAGAAACTGGATAATATCGAAGATGAGCGGCTAAAGATCCTAGAGCAAGCTCGGGACGAGGCACAAAAGCAGCTCGAAGCGATGCAAGCCGAAATTCAGGAGATGAGACGTCGGCTGCGCGAGGCGGAGAAACCGCTCGAGGAAGTGGAAGCGGTTGAAGATGAGATCAAAGCTGCTGGGCAGAAAGTCCCGCAGCCTGTCCGCAAGAAGAAGGTAAAACCAGTGGTCATCGAGGAAGAAACGATGCTCGAAGGTAATCCTGAAGTTGGAGATACCGTGCTGGTGGAAACCCTGGGCACCGACGGCATCGTGACCGCACTTGGTAAAGGCGAGGTTGAAGTGCAGGTCGGCGCGCTGCGCATGTGGGCCAAACTGAAAAACCTGCGACTGAAGAAAAAAGCCGTGCGCGAAGAAAAGAAGGTTGAAAGCACTGGCGTGCGCCAGGCAATCGGGGTTTTGCCCAAGATGGAATTGGACATGCGCGGAGAACGGGCGGAAGATGCGCTTGATATTTTAGAACGTTACATCGACCAGGCTTATGTGGGCGGAATGCCCTTTGTGCGCGTGATCCACGGCAAAGGGACGGGGCGCCTGCGCGATGTAGTGCGCGATGCCCTGCGGCACAATCCCTATGTGAAGTCTTTTGAGGAAGGCAAGCATAATGAAGGCGGCGCGGGTGTAACTGTGGTAAAGTTTTTGGAATAGTTTGACTTGTCATCGCGAAAAGAGCTATGCCCGAGGCGGCGATCTCCAACTTTGCAAGAGATTGCCATGCCCCTCGACAAGCTCGGGGCTCGCAATGACAGCAAAGAGGAAAATACCATGACCCTTGATAAAGGTATTGCTCAAATTCAGAAAACGATCAACGAGGTCAGCCCCAGCGCAGAGATGAAGATCGTGAAGATGTCGGATGAGGAAGCGCGCTTGAGCGTCTACGCGCCTGCGGGAGAGATGGATGCCATCCAATCTGCAACACTGATGCCGAGCATCGATCTGCTCAACAGCGATGGGCTGGATATCCAGGTTTTTGTTTACGAGAAAGAGTAGAAGGCTTTAGATCTTAGATGTCAGAGGAGCTTCGCTGGATAGCGGGGCTCTTTTTTAGTATGAGGTGTGCGTCGCACCAGCCTCGACAGAAAGATGCCCACTCTTTGGTGCGACGCACCCTCTCTTCGCTTGTTTCTCGCAATGACAATTTTATGGATTTTGTATATTGATTATCCACCCTCTGTGATAGACTTGCTGAAATTTACGAACGGAAGAGAATGATGAAAATACATGTAAAAGTCCCCGCCACGACAGCAAATTTGGGACCTGGCTTTGATGCGCTGGGGCTGGCGCTCAACCTATGGAATGAGGCAGAGTTTTCCTGCACAAAAGACAGCAATATCCGCGTGACGATCAGCGGGGAGGGGGAAGAGTCCCTACCGCAGAATGCTGAGAACGCCATCGCCCAGGCGGCCTTACAGGTCTATGATCTGGCGGGCAAATCATCTTCGGGACTGCATATTCACTGTACGAACCGTATCCCGCTCGGTTCAGGGATGGGCTCAAGCTCGGCTGCCATGCTGACCGGAATGCTCGGCGCGAACGGCTTGCTCGGCAATCCTTTCACTGAGGAGGAGATCCTGAAGTTGGCTATTGAGACGGAGGGACATCCCGATAACGTCGCTCCAGCGATGTTGGGTGGATTGGTGGCGTCGATCCTGCACAAGGAGCGAGTCATCTCAATGCGTCTACCGACGAGAGCCAATCATGGCCCGATCCATGCGACCATCGTCCTGCCCGATTTCGATTTTCCCACCCAACAGGCGCGCGCCATCCTGCCTAAGCAAATCAAGCGCGCGGATGCGATCTACAATATCAGCCGCGTGGTGCTGGTGACCGAAGCCCTGCGCACGGGAAATATGGAGTTGCTCGGCATCGCGATGAAGGATGCCCTGCATCAGCCACAGCGTTTGGCACTGATTCCTGGAGCGATCCCCGCTCTCGAAGCCGGGAAAAAAGCCGGGGCTTCGGCTGTGGCCCTCTCTGGTGCAGGCCCAAGTCTGATCGCATTCTCTCCCAAGGAAGACTCCATCATCGGTGCAGCGATGCAAGCGGAATTCGAATCCGCTGGGCTAAGTGCACGCATCTTCGAGTTGAGCACCAGCTACGAAGGCGCGGAAGTGACGATTGGTTAGTATCTACCCAAAAGCCTTGCGGAATTCATCGACTGCTTTTTGACCGCTGCGTGCCAAGCCATCGTAAAAAGCTTCTCGGTCTTGATTGCGATAATCCAAGCGTTCGACGTGGAAGGGGGCGAGACGTTCTCTGGCTTTGCGACGTTCGCTAACATCCAAGAAGTAGACCAGCGCGTTGTCAACGCTGTCTGCATCTGACCAATCTGATTTATAGATGGGAATGCCGGCTCTATTGAATACCCACGTCATATTGGGCATGGAGCCATAGGCGCGGTGACAGGCCCCATCGAGGGCATCGAGTAAGATCGGGCGGGTAACCCCAAGCACATCGCGCAGATCGCAGGCATGTTTTGTCTTTTGCTCCATCGAGGTCAAGTGGGGGTAGTTCTCCCCCGGGTGAGCTTCATGAGTATAGAGAAAGATCGAGCCGATATTTCGATCAGCATATTTATCAGCAATGGCATTCATGGACGGCGACGCCATCCCACAGTAGGATCAGGTAAAGCTGCCAAATTCGACGACCGTGTATAGGGAGGCTGACCAAATCTCACTCAGGCGCGTCTCGCTGCCATCCAAATGCCAAAGGGGAAAATCGGGAGCACGGTCACCAAGTTGGGGACTCTCATCAAAGCGCATCCAGCGCATAAACTTTTCAGGGACAAATTCATCATAGTTGTATAAGGTCAATAATTCATCGTTATTCATATGACTCTCCTAAACCGATAAAAATGATCTTGATAGTAACATAAATATAGTAAGAATTGAGATAACCACTTCGTCTATGTTGGGTGGAGATAAAGACATGGAAATTACACAAACCAAAGAAAAAACTTTTTTTCAAAAACATGGGAATAAACTTCCCGCCTTGCTCTTTTGGGTCGGATTGATCGCAGCGTATTATGGATACGCTAACGCAAATGACTTGTCACCCTTGGAAGTCACGCAGCAATTATTAGGATTTATGCAAACCGGCATTGGGGGCGTATTGATCTTTATTCTGCTCTATGCCATTCGTCCGTTGATCCTTTTTCCTGCAACTTTCCTGACTCTGGCAGGCGGATTTGTTTTTGGGCCAATTCTTGGCGTGATCTACACTATTATCGCCAGTAATATCTCGTCAGCGATCGCTTTTTACGTGGGACGTTATTTTGGCGAAGGGCTATTACAGGAGCAAGATGATGAAGGCGACGGCTGGATCCAACGCTACACGCGCCGTATGCGTGAGAACAGTTTTGAGACCGTGATGACCATGCGCTTCATCTTTTTGCCCTACGATATGGTCAGTTATCTGGCCGGGTTCCTGCGTATCAAGTTCTGGCCCTTTATTCTGGCGACCGCATTTGGCTCGATCCCCGGGACAATCGCCTTCGTTGGCTTTGGGGCTTCGGTCGAGAGCTTTGATGGCGGTCTACCTTCGCTCAACCCGGTTACATTAGGGTTCTCGATAGCGATCTTTATTATCAGCATTGCGCTCTCACGTTTGTTCAAGAAAAAAGAAAGTATTCAGGAATAAAAGGGAAAGGACACTGTCATGAAATCTCGTTTCAATACGATCGTTATCGGGGCTGGCTCGGGTGGGATGACCATCGGCGTTGGCATGGCTGCGCTCGGCAAAGATATCGCCATGATCGAAGGCCTTCACGTGGGTGGCGACTGCACCAATGTCGGCTGTGTGCCCTCGAAGACGCTCATCCATGAAGCAAAGAATTTCAAACCGGGCATGGACCCAGACAACGCGCTCAAAGAAACTATCCGCAAGCGCAATGCGTTACGCGACCTTGAAACGCATGAAGTCAAAGAAGAGATTGAAGGACTGACCTTCATCGAAGGGATGGCGAAATTCACTGCACCGAAAAAGCTCGCGGTCACCGATGCCGCTGGCAACACAACTGACTATACTGCCGATAATATCGTCATCGCGACAGGCGCACGTCCGCGCCAGCTTGAGATCGAAGGTCTGCCCGATGAGCGCTACATGACCAATATCGAGCTTTTCGATACCGAGACTGCACCCAAGCATCTCGTTGTTGTTGGGGCGGGTGTAATCGCGCTCGAAATGGCCTTTGCGTTTGAAAAGCTTGGCACCAAGGTCACGATGTTCGCCCTCGATAATCGTCCGTTGATCCAGAATATCCCCGAAGCGGGCGAAGCTATCCAGGTCAGTCTCGACCGCAAGGGCATCACAAGTCATTATGGTGTAACCGCAAAATCCTTCGATGAATCTACACGCACGCTGGCGCTCACACAAGGTGAGAACGAGATAGCGGTAGAGGATGTAGACAAGGTTTTGGTGGCAATCGGTCGGGTGCGCAATATCGATTCACTCGGACTGGAGCAAGCCGGGGTCAAGTACGATATGCAGACAGGCATCGCCGTCAACTCTTTTGGCGAGACCAATGTTAAGGGTGTTTATGCCATCGGGGATGTAACCCCCACATCCGCTTTTACGCATTCAGCTAATGCTCAGGGACGACGTGTTATCCAACGAATCGCGTTCCCGATCATGCCTGTGCCCAAAAAGGAACCGCTCTTTCCGAGCGCGACCTTCTCGGACCCGGAAGTTGCTACCGTTGGCCTAACGCCTGCCGAACTCGAGGCACAGTGCCATCCCGAAGCGACCAAACGCATCCGCGTGGACTTGAAAGGCAACACCGACCGCGCCTACACGGATGGGATCGAAGAGGGCTTTATCATCGTGGATGCCGTGCGCCTGACTGGGGAAATTTTGCACGCGACGATTGTTGCACCGCACGCATCCGAGATGATCTCATTCTTCACGCTGGCAATGAGCCAGAAGATTTCTCTCTATAAAATTTATCGGCTGGTTTACCCCTACCCGACCTTTTCCAGCGGCATATTGAAAGTGGCCGATTTCTTTATGCGTGAGACATTAACGAATATTCGTGGTGAGCTTGGGGCGTATTTGCGCTATCGCTTTGCACGACCCCACAACAAATAGCAAATCAAGCTGCAGCGCCTGAATTGCGTTACAACTGTAATTATTTAAGGAGAAAGAAATGAAACGTCTTATTTTTATGTTGCTTGTTTTTAGCATGCTCGTGGCCGCCTGCGCACCACAGAGCGAAGCACCCAGTGGTGAATTTGATATCAACGACTGGGATAGTGTCCTTGAAGCAGCTCGCGGCCAAACCGTGAATTGGTATGTTTGGGGTGGCTCGGACTCGATCAATGCCTATATAGATAATTTCTATGGCACTGCACTGAAGGAACGCTACGACATCACGCTCAACCGTGTGCCACTGGCGGACACGGTCGATGCCGTGAATCAGGTTCTAAGTGAGAAACAGGCGGGCACCGATCCTGGTTCGGTGGATTTGATCTGGATCAACGGCGAAAACTTCTTCACACTCAAGCAAGCCGAAATGCTTTACCCGGATTGGGCACAGAAAATTCCTAATAGCGCTCTCGTCAACTGGAATAACCCGGCCATTAATCTTGATTTTGGCAATCCCGTAGATGATCTCGAAAGCCCGTGGTCATCTGCGCAGTTCCAGTTCATCTATGATTCCGCTCGCATGAGCGAAGACGAACTCCCTCGCTCCTATGTAGAACTTGCTGATTGGGCCTGTGAACATCCCGGCCGCTTTACCTATATCGACCCTAACGGGACCGGTGGTTTCCTCGGTAACCGTTTCATCAAAGGCGCGCTTTACGAAATAAGTGGGGGGGCATCACAGTGGCAAAAAATGGAGCAGGCACTCTGGGATCAGTGGTCACCTGAACTCTGGGATTATTTAAACAAGATGGAATCCTGTCTGTGGCGCGAAGGTGAGACCTATCCGCAGGATGAATCTGAACTCGTCAATCTCTTTGCCAACAACGAGATCGACTTAAGCATGACCAACGATATCACCGGCGCCGGTCGTTGGATTGCTGATGGGCGCATGCCCGAAACCGCGCGTGCCTTCGTCTTTAATAGTTACATGATCGGCGACTTCAACTATGTCGCCATTCCGCTCAATGCACCGAACAAAGCTGCTGCGCTCGTTTTAGCGAACTTGCTCCTTGAGCCTGAATTCCAGGCAGCACAGATCCTGCCTGAAAACGGCTTTGGCCTCGGCTATGCCATCGACGTGAACCGCGTTACGGATGCAGAGGCGCTTGCAGCACTCGAAGAGTCCGCTGCCAAGTTGGGCGATGCCGCCACCCCAGCATCTGATCTGGCGAAATCCCTCGTCGGCGACTCAGCAGCAGAATACCAAAACC
The DNA here is from genome assembly GCA_964487745.1 of uncultured Anaerolineaceae bacterium. GTDB lineage: Bacteria > Chloroflexota > Anaerolineae > Anaerolineales > Villigracilaceae > Desulfolinea. The sequence goes on from CAZASG010000002.1 coordinate 30,667, forward strand.
TTGTCCAACAAGATTGGCTAACGTTCGTTATACAACAATAAGAAACGAAAAGAAGTGGCTCATGTTTCTGAGCCACTTCTAGATCAAAGGAGATTTTTATGCAACGAAAAAAGACTTCCCCATGGCAGTATCTTGGTCTGGTGATCATACTTGGCATTTTGGCCGCTGTCGGTTGGTGGCTTATATCCCCAACCTTTATTGATAAAGAAGTTAGTGAACCGCTACCTGTCACAAATGTAGAAGAGCCATCTTCCGAGCCTGTTGTAGAAGCAGTCCCAACTTCAGTCGCCGAAAACCAAACGGAATCCGAAGCAGATGCTGTGACTGAGCCAACAGCCGAACCTGCCATATCGGATAGCGGACAAGTCCTTGCGCAAGGCTCATTCTACGATCTGTCATATACCGGAGCGGGCGATGCGCTAGTTTATCAATTTGCAGATAGCTCTCGCTTTTTACGTCTTCAGGATTTTTCTGTAGACAATGGGCCAGACCTTTTCGTCTATCTTGTTCCCGTTGACCCTGTACCCAATACAAGCGGAACAGAGATCGCTGGATATTACAACCTCGGCAGGCTAAAAGGCAATATTGGCGACCAAAACTACGATATCCCTGCTGACCTTGACCTCAGTCAATATCAATCGGTTGTGGTCTGGTGCGAGGCTTTTTCTGTTCCCTTTATTGCATCACCCCTCAACACCCAATAAATGTTGTAAAATCTCTGCGTGCTTCAAAAACGCAAAAACACTCACTATTTTGCACTCGCCCCGGCAATGACCGTTGTCTTGGTCTTGCTAGGGGCGAGTCTTTTTTATGCCATCGCTGAAAGCGTAGGGTATATCAGCACGATCGGACAGGCAGAAGTCAGCTTACAAGCGTATCGCAGTGTCTTATTCGAGAGTTCTGAGTTTTGGGTTTCCCTAGGATTTTCACTCTGGATCAGTGTTGCATCCACTGCTATTTCATCGGTGATCGCACTTGTGCTAGCTGTTTGGCTTGCAGGTCGTAAAAGCAACTCAGACACCCTTGCCCTGAATTGGAATCTGGCCTTCCCACATTTGGTTTGGTCGGCGGCACTTTTACTATTTCTCTCACAGAGTGGCTTGCTCGCTCGTTGGGCGGCATCATTAGGATTTATTGACATGCCCAGCCAATTTCCCGTTCTTGTGCGTGATCGTTACGGCATCGGCATCATTCTTAGCTATATCGGCAAAGAAGTACCCTTTCTCACCATCATCATCCTTTCCGTCTTACGCTCGCAGGCCGTTGGCTACGATATCGTCGCGGAGAATCTCGGCGCAAGTCGTTGGCAGCGTTTGCGCTATGTAACCATTCCCCAAGTGATGCCTGCCCTCATTGCTGGTGATCTGTTGGTTTTTGGATTTATCTTCAGCAGTTACGAAGTGCCCGCCTTATTGGGAGTTGGCTACCCGCGCGCTTTACCCGCCCTTGCACTGCGATTCTTCCTTGACCCGGACCTGCGTGCCCGCTCCGAGGGCATGGTCATGAGCCTGATCATCACGGGGGTCGTCATCATCGTGGCATTGGTCAGTTTGCGAATAGGGGAGCGGCAGCGATGAAAAAGTTTTCTTCAAACCTTATCCGCATCGGGCTGTACGTTATTCTAATCGCGCCCTTATTACTATTTCTTGTATATGCTTTTTCGACGCGTTGGTTCTTCCCCGAGCCTTTCCCGACAGAGTGGACAACGACGACCTTCCAACGCGCGCTCAATGATTCGAGAACCTTCTCGAGTGTGACACAGGGTTTGTGGATCGCAGTTCTTGTCAGTCTATTCTCTCTCGTTATTGGATTCCCTGCCGCGCGTGTCTTGGGTTTGCGCGATTTCCGCGGACGTCAACTGGCATGGCTACTTCTATTCTTGCCCACAGTAATCCCTCCACTATCGATCGGGATGGGATTGAACGTCCTATTCCTGCGGATTGGATTGGCGGGGAGCATTATTGGTGTGGCGTTGGCCCATATCGTACCGACCTTGCCCTATACTGTTTTTACCTTATCAAGCGCATTCGCACGTTTTGATGAAAATTACGAATATCAGGCTCTTGCGCTGGGCGCTAACCCGTGGCGTATTTTCTTCACGATCACATTACGCCTGATGATGCCCAGCTTGGTCGTCGCGGCGTTATTCGCTTTTTTAATCTCGTGGAGCCAATATCTGCTCACATTATTGATTGGCGGTGGGCAAGTTATCACATTGCCCGTCCTACTCTTCTCCGCAGCCTCCGGCGGGAACCCGGCAACCATCGCGACATTGTCGCTTTTGTTCGTTGCCCCACCGATTCTCGTGATCGCGATTACGGCGCGGCAATTGAACCAACACGGAAATGAAATAAGAAAGCAATTCTAATGACAACCGTTGAACTCACGTCAATTACAAAAAAATATGTTGGCCAAGAAGAGGCCGTTCTGCAAGATTTTTCTCTGTCAATAAAAGATGGAGAACTAGTTTCTCTGCTTGGACCCTCCGGTATTGGGAAGTCGACTTTGTTGAAGCTCATCGCCGGGTTAGAACGCCCTGATACAGGCGATATCCAGTTTGATGGAGAGAGTATTCTTGCCACACCGCCCAACCAGCGGGAAGCCGTTTTCATGTTCCAGAAAGCCTATCTCTTCCCTTTTTTGAGCGTGGGCGAGAATATCGCTTTTGGGCTGAAGGTGAAGAAACTCCCTGCTGAAGAGCAGCGCAAACGCATCGCCGAAATGCTCGAATTGATCGGTCTGCCGGGCATTGAGAAACGCAAGCCGAACGAACTCTCTGGGGGTGAGCAGCAGCGCGTGGCGCTGGCTCGCTCACTCGTCATCCGCCCGAAGGTGCTGTTGCTGGACGAACCTTTTAACAGCCTCGACCGCCCCGTCCGTTTGGGGTTGCAGGAAGCGGTACGCAATATCCAGCGAGAATTGGGCATTACGACTATTCTCGTGACGCACGATCTTGATGAAGCGATGGCCATGTCAGATCGCATGGCGCTCTTAATGGGCGGCAAAGTTGCTGCTGTTGACCAGCCCCATCGCCTTTTCCAAAGACCACCCTGCGTGGAGACGGCAAAATTCGTCGGTGTGGAAACATTTATCGAGGGGGTAGCAAGTTCGGGCACACTCGTTTCGGCGGAATGGGGCGAGATAAAAATTGAAGATGAAACAAAAGCCGGTCAAAGCGTATTTGCCATTCGTCCAGAGCACATCCGCATCCAAAAAGAAAAATGTGAAAACTCATTGCCGGGCGTAGTGAAGAATTGTGTTTATCGTGGCGCTCAAGCAGAGGTGAAAGTTGCGTTAGGCCGAGAGACGATCAAAGCGCATATTTCTGACGAAGCAGAGATGGTAGCAATCGGTGCGGATGTGTATGTGAAGTTACCAAAGGAGCATTTATTTTCTGTGGCGTAGTTGGAGTACAATGCTGACCTATGAATTTGCGTTTGGAATTGGCTTCTCTGGCACCACCAAAGGGGTTGGCTGCATTACTTGATGATTTGGGTAGAGGGGAAAATGGTTTTGGTGGTACAGCTGTATCACGGGGCGGCTTAACAATAGATGAGTATCTTCAGTTTTGTCATGGGACAAATGGTCATAAAAATTTAATTATGGGCGATATTCCGCGAAGTTTTTTCTGGTTATTGGATGAAACAGGTGAAGCTGTGGGAATCGTGCGAATGTGGCATTATCTCAACAATAGTTTGAGAGAGCGTACAGGGCATATCAGCTACTATGTGCGTCGCGACCAACGAGGCAAAGGGTATGGGCGTGAAGCATTGCGCCAAGCGCTGATCGCTCTGGAAAAAACAGGCGAAAAAAGAGGTTTGTTGATTGCTGATCTGGATAATCTGCCTTCGACAAGAGTTATCCTTGCAAACGGGGGACGACTAGAAAGTATAGGACGAGGTGGTAATAGAAAGAAATTTGGCCGCTATTGGATCAATTTGGATTCATAAATGGAATATGCTAAACTACTTCTAATCTAACACTGTCCATAAGCAGTTATGAAGTACCCGTCAGGGTATGCAATCCGTATATATGCTAGTTGAGCGACAATAAACTACATCATGCCTTGAAAGGATTGATTCACCGTATGTCTTCTAAAACCAACACGGATATCCCCTCTGATCTGCTTCCCACTCTCGGCCCCTATGTCACTGGAAGTACAACAGCCCTGATGGCTTTAGGTATTATTGGTGGATGGGCAGGCGAATCTTGGCGTTCCGTTTTGGGGATCATTCTCTTGCAGTTCTTTGGAGGCGTCTTTCTGGGAATCCTGACTAGAGGCTGGAAAAACGTGGCGGCTCTGCGTTATACCAACGGTTTTTTTCACTTGATAACCACAACTGCGATTGTCATGATCACAGGGGGCTATCCTTCCCCGTTTTGGCTGGTATTCTTGGTAGGGGTTGTCGTCCCGGGCATCTTGATGGATCGAACTGGAGTCTATTTGGTTCTACCCTTTGCCGCTGTAGCGCTGGCTGTTCCCCAGCTATCCATAGGGATAGACATACAAACTGCAATCGGCATTAGCATGCAATTATTCATCCTGTTCTTCACCGGATTGATTATCCAGAAAACAGCCGTATGGCTATTTAAAGAGCAAGAGAAGCACCAGCAAGCGGAAGAGTCTCTTCGCCAATCCAACGACCAACTCACATTATCAATCGCACAATTGGAACAACACACCCGCGAGGTTCGCTTATTGACGGAAATGGGAGGGATGTTACACACTAGCACCACAAACGAGGAGCTATATGGCATTATCAGTTACTACATGCAGGAACTCTTTCCATCAAAGATCGGCGCCTTATTCATCTACAGTCCATCACGGAACGACTTGGAAAGTGCTGCCACCTGGGGAAATTTTCCTGCGGAGAATCATGTGCGCATCTTCGCGCCCGATGAATGCTGGGCATTGCGGCAAGGGCAAATATATCAACAGGATGCTTCTCGCTCTGGCTTGCATTGTCCGCATGTGAAGCGACTGAAATCAAACAACTATTTATGTGTACCCTTGATAGCTCGTGGCGAAGCATTAGGCATATTGCATGTGCAATTTTCAATGGATGAATCCACTGCGGTGTTGACGACGCCTACACGGACGATCGATGCTGTGTTATCCTTGGCTGCTTCTGTTGCTGAATATGTCGCCCTAGCTCTGGCGAACCAAACGCTTCGGGAAACTTTGCGCAATCAGGCGATCCGTGATCCACTCACCGGCTTGTTCAATCGCCGCTACGCGGAGGAAACATTAGACCGTGAGGTTCAGCGGGCAACACGCAAGCAAACGCCGCTGAGCGTGATCTCCCTCGACATTGATCACTTCAAGTTGTTCAATGACACGTACGGGCATGATGCAGGCGATGTTGTGTTGCAAAACGTAGGGATGTTACTAAAAACACTCTGTCGTGGCGAGGACGTTGCCTGCCGCTATGGAGGAGAAGAATTTCTACTCATCATGTCGGATATCTCATTGGAAATCGCACAGCAACGCGCGGAGACATTACGAGAAGAGATGAAATCTTTGAGAATAGTATATAAGGGTCAGCCACTCGGTATTACATCGTCCTTCGGTGTAGCCGCTTTTCCCAAAACAGCTACGAACAAGGAGAAACTCTTACATGCAGCCGATGCAGCGCTCTATCAGGCGAAAACCAGCGGACGCGACTGCGTGGTAACAGCTGATCAGATTGAGGGCGGAGAATCTCAAGCAACTAAAGCATGAGGATAATATCATACAGATAAAAGTTGCTGCCCAATAAAGCGTGTGGTGGACTCGTGGGATTCTGACCGCTAAATTCAACTTGGTCTGATGGGAAGATATACCGCGATAATCGCGTTATCCAAGTCCCGCCCACGAGCCAGTACCCCTACGGGGGCTTTTATTTCTGTGTCTCGTCTATAGGGTGCAGTTCAAAAAAGGGTGCTTTTTGTTAATTTGAAACTTCTAATTCGGTCAAAAAAATTGGCTTTATTTTATTTCAACCAATTTGACATCAAAGATCAAGGTTGCATTGGGCGAGATAACGCTCTTGGCATAAAAGAAGAGAGATAAAATCCTGTACAATAAAGAGATCATGCCAATTTCTCTAGATATTCTCGCCAAACTCTTCTTTTTCAGCTTCACCCTCTGGCTGGGGGCTTATCTTTTAGCACGCAACACAGAAAAAGCGACCGTGCGTCTGACGGGTTTCGGCTTATTGGTCTACGCGCTGGCGCTCGTTATCGAATTACTCACCGGTCAACTCGTTCTTGTTTTGCTTTTACTCCCCGCCATCTTTTGGATCGGGGCTTCTCTTACTCTTCTCCCTGAAGAACTTTCGCGTCGAGATCTTTATATCCGCATCTGGGTGCTGACGATCGTCCCCATCATCATTCTCGTTTTGGTCGAGCCTTTATTCAGCGCCGTCGTTGTGCTGGCGCTTTTTCTCAGTGCGGTCATGATCGCGCGTTTGGCGCTGCGCTCCCATTTCAAGAATACTCTCGCCGTGCTGGCCGTGGTTGGGCTTTTCTTCGGTCTCAGCACTGGGCTGATGGTGCTGCCCCTCGACTTCATTTCGCGCACCCTCGGCATCTCGCTGCTTGGCGCCGATCTCATCCTGCTGGGCATCGCCCTCACCGTCTGGGATGCCTTCGACGAAGGCGAAGCCATTCGCGCCCATCTGCTGCGTTCTTTCATCTCGGCCTTTTATTATGCAGGTGCTCTCGCCGCCCTCGTTATCATCTTTATTTCCCTCGACGGCGAACTATCCTTCGCCAGCCTGCTCCTGCTCACCAGCCTGATCGCCTTTGGCATCCTGACCCAAACCTTCTCCGCTCAGCTCCAATCTTTTTTGGATAGGATCACCTTCAGTCGCGCATCCACATTGAGTGATGAAAGGGCTTTATTGCGCACCACAGCAGATGAGTTACCGCGTCGCTCCCCGCTTCAACTTGCTGAGGTAGACCCAAAAGAGTTTGCCCGGCTCACACGCCGCGCCATCTCCAATCTTGGAAATTTACCCAAACTGGCATCCAGCCCGCTGACCGATCTTCCTGCTGTCACCAAAGAAAGCGGCGCGAATCCCCTCGATAAAGCCCACGCTCTCAAAGCGCTACTGACCGAAAGCATCCAACGCCTTAAACCACAGGGCGACGCCAATTTCGGCATCACGGACGAATGGCGTTATTTCAACGCCCTACACTTCCCCTACGTAATTGGCCTTAAACCCTACTCCCGCCACATCGACAGGGAATTTCTCGATGAAGCATCGTTGCAGGCTTTGGAGTGGTTCCAAGTTTCCGTCCCCGAACGGACTTTGCATAATTGGCAAAATAAAGGGGCGCAACTAATCGCCGAAGACCTGCTCAACCGCAATTAACCTGAAAACTGGCAGTATTTGGCAGTAACTTTCGTGGACTTGGCAGTGGGGAAAAGCGTAAACTCCAAACATCGCACAAACAACCAAAAAGGAGTTTACATATGAACAACAAAATTCAATTCACCAATATTCGCCGCATTCTTTACGCCAACGCCATCTTCTCTGGGCTGAGTGGTTTGATTTTCACATTCGCATCCAAGTCCATCGCAGCTTTTCTGGGCATTGCGTCATCAGCCATTATTCTCGCGTTGGGCATCGTGCTCATGGTCTTTGCAGATGTAATCTACATCTTCGCCAAACGGGAAGAGATCTCAAAGGGCTTTGTCCTCTTCATTATCATTGCCGACTCGCTCTGGGTTCTCGACAGTATCCTCTTGCTCGTCACAAATTGGGTTCCCTTCACTGTTGAAGGCAAATGGGCTATCGGCATTATCGCCGTGATCGTTGATCTCTTCGCTACGCTCCAATTCTTCGAATGGCGCAAGATGGACTAGCTGAAATTCCCGTATCAAAAAGGGCGACCCACTTGGGTCGCCCTTTTTGATATTTTCTGAATGATCTATTTTACATCCACTAATTCAACTTCGAAGACGAGAGTTGCATTCGGTGGAATAACACCACCAGCGCCTCGTTCACCATATCCCAACTCAGGAGGGATTGTAAGCGTGGCTTCACCACCGATCTTCATCAGGGCAATGCCTTCATCCCAGCCTTTGATGACTTGCCCAACACCCAACTCAAATTCGATGGGCGTGCCGCGTTCGTAAGAGCTATCGAAAATCTTCCCATCGAGAAATTTGCCTTCATAATGTACACTAACTGTTTTGCCAGCTTCAGCTTGTGCGCCTTTTCCGCGCTTTCTTTCAACGTATTCAAGTCCACTTTCGGTTTTCATTTATTACTCCTTTTTAGCGATAAGGTCGGCGCTATTGTACTCGTTTTAGTACTGATCTAAAATATTGAGCAAATCATCCACAGGGGGGCGATCAGATGGATCATAACTAGGATAAACCAACTTAAATTTACCATCTTGCCCAACGATGAAATCCCCGCCGAGTTGACTGGTGTCGTCCCCGTGCGAATCGTGCATTTTCTGTCCAGAAAGGATAGCTTTTGCATAGAGCCAAAGCGTGCGGGGATGATAGGCACGCCAAAAGGAAGTTTCAAGCCCGTAGGCTTTGTAGACTTTCCGCTCACGGTCGAGGAGAACAGTGAAATGATCACAATTTTCGCGCATCCATTCTTGAACAGCGGGCAGGGTCCCGAATGAGATGACGATGACACGCGTATCGCGTTTTTTGAATTCTTCCTGGTGTTGGCACAACTGTGCCACATGCTCGCGGCAGGGAATTCAACCCAGGTGCCGCAAAAAGATGAGCAGGACGTTCTTGGTAGGAATAAGCAAGCTTTGTAGAGAGATATTTTCCCCGTCAGCGGATTGGAGAGTAAAGTCAGGGGCAAGTTGATTGTTTTTGATCTTCGACATGAGTTTCCTATAAAGTTTTGTAGGCCCAGATCAGACGTTGGATAACGGCAAACAGGATCAGGGCACTGAAGATGATGAATATGTACAACAAATATTGCGGCAAAAGGAAGAAGAGTGAATAAAAGATTATTGTCTCGAAGCCGCCAACAAGACCTGCTGGCATGACGATGGTGGTCGCGGTTTCGGGATCACGGGCGGCATGTTTTTCGAGGATGGCTGCCAAGTACATCCACGAGGCAGTGTTGAGGTAATAGGTAGAAAGCAAAATTGCCAACGCCAGATAAATATTCTGGGAGGCCGTGCCAAGCCCAAATCCGAGCGGGATGGCGGCGTACGCGACAAAATCCAACAGAATGTCGAGGTATCCGCCAAAATCATCCTGTTTATGATGCAGACGGGCGAGCAATCCATCCAAACCATCAAGGGTACGATTGAGTAGCCAGAATGTTAATCCCCATAGATAGAGATGGCGCGCGGCAAGGATCGCGCTGCCGATGCCAAAACCTACGCCAATAATGGAAATGATATTTGGCGAAACGCCCCTCATGCGCTGCGCGATTGGTTCACCGACACGATCTTTTAAGTTGCGGAGGGATGTATCAAACATTATTCTTTCCAAGCCAGACGGGCATCCTTTTTGCGCCGCCAGCGAAGATAAGCACGGGCGTAAAAGAGCTTGTCCTGTGCGCCCTTGATACCCAGATCGAGCAGGGACAGGTTACCAAAAAAATGCTGGCGATAGGGGCCGCTGCCCATGAAGCCATCTTCCTTGTTGAAGAGCGTCAGGCGGAATTTATTCTTGGGCAAATGGTTTGAACCATTCAGGATGGTATCGAAAGGCATCGGCAGCCATTGGAATTCGCGAAAAAGGGCGTTCGCTTCAGCAACCATGCGGTCGATGTCGGCTTCGTCGTGGGGATCGACGGCTTCGAAGAGGGCATCCACTTTTTGCTGGACTTCAAAGAAACCCGCAAAGCCACCGCCCGCCAAGCGGTTGTCTTTGAGCAGAGCAATATACTCGTCGCGGTCTTTGGCGCGCATGCGCGTGATGCTCAACATCAGATATTCAAGATAGGCGCCTAGCAGCCACTGCACCGAGTACACACGCCAGAGCTTGTAATTCGACCAGGATTTGATCGAGTTTGCCGTCAGGCGGTCGTGCATCTTGATGTAACCTAGTGTGATCTCCTGCAATGGCTCAAAGGCATCAACAGAATAGTCGCCCGTCTTCTTCGCCTTGACGAGCAAGTCGGCCAGCAGCATGATGGTCATGTGAGTGACGTAGAGCCCCTTCGAGTAAAGCGGATCGATGAAACCGGCTGCATGCCCGAGCAAGGCAAAACGATCCCCAACGACGTGCTTCGACGAATATTGAAGACGTTCGGCACGCACCCAATTGCGAATTGGTTTGGCGTTTTCGAAATGTCGTTTCAACGCGGGATATTGACCGATAAATGCGTTAAATTCTTCTTCGGGTGACAAATCCATTCTCGGTGCGTGGACGCGTGGATCCAGCAAGAGCCCGACGCTCACAACGGAGTTCGTCGCTTCAGGATGATTATTGAAGGGAATCACCCACAGCCAGCCCCCCTCGAAGAGATGATGCAAGGTCCCCTCCGACCAGCGGAAAGGCACACCATTCTCATCCTTCGAAAAGCTGACCTCGTGAAAGCAAGGCACATCGACCATATGAGTAAACATGCCGCGTGTATTGGTCTTCAGGTCAAAATCACGCAAATCAAATTTCTGAGCGATCAACGAACGAAAGCCGCCCGCATCGACAATAAAATCTGCTTGATAAGTCTCGCCTGTGACGGTTGTGATGGTGACGCCATCGTCGCTGAAATCTACATCTGAAACGGGCGTATTTTGCAAAATCGTTGCGCCGTAAGAAATTGCAACCGATGTCAGGAAGGAATCACTATCCTGCCGATAAATATGAATTTCGTGCCCGTAAGGCTCTTTAGGGATGACAGCTTGCAGCGTTCGATCAAGCGTGGGCTCTTTTCCCGTTTCATGATGCACAAAACCAAAATGGCGCTTCACGCCGTGCGTTGTCCCGGCGTAGTCGAAATAATTCTCAGAGCTGAAATAAGCCAACTCGGGCACATCATAGAACTTCGCCAGCGCGCGCATCATCTCGGATGTCTCCAAGATCGTCGATTCCCCAATCGCAAACTTCGGGTGCTGCCCGGCTTCAAAGACGATCACGTCCATGCCTTGGCGCGCCAAGATCGCCGCCAGCGTCGAGCCGCCCATCCCCGATCCGATGATGGCTATGTCATATTTTTTTATCATCTCAATCCTGCCGCTCTACGTCGAAATTCTCGCCAATGCTCATACTCAGATCAACGGAAATTTCTTGACCACCAAAGCCATCAACAAGATCGTGAGCACGTACAATGACAAATTCAATGCCTTCCGGAATGATGATCCCGCTCTGGCTGCGGGTGAAAGGTTGCTCATTCACATGCGGATGTGCGAGCAGACGAGTGAATACGTCTCCCTCGTGGACGAGAAGCTTGCTCCCGTCGGGAAGAAGAATATCCCAGCCGTCGGCATAATCTTCCCACCCGGTGTCCGGATGGGATATTGTGACATGGAAAGTCCAGCTCCCATCAGCAGCCTGCACTGCGCGGACGTAGGTCACGTCGGCGTTGGCGGCAGATGATTTGGGTACGGAGGTTGGTGGGAGTGCTGTTTCGGTTGGCATAGGCGTCTCAGTAGCGGGAGCAGGTTCCAGGTCGGGGGCGATCCGCTGTGTTGGAGTGGATGAGACAGGTGCAGGTGTCTCCACCCGTCTACAAGCGGTCAGCAACAGGAGCAGGGAAATCCCCAAGAAGAGTTTTTTCATACTAGACGGTTTTCAGATATTCACGGATGAGCAGGGCGGCGGTTGCGCCTTCGCCCGCGGCGGATGCGACCTGTTTGGTGCTGTCGGCACGCACATCGCCCGCGGCAAAGATGCCGGGGACGCTGGTCTCGAGCAGCATGGGATCGCGCTTTTCGTAGCCTGCCGGGCGCGGTTCATCGTGGACGAGACTATGCCCGCTGACAATGAAACCCCATTCGTTGGTTTCGACACCAGAGTCGGCGAGGAAGGCGGTGTTGGGCACTTGCCCGATGAAAATGAAGGCACCATTGGGATGGATTTCTTTACCGTCGTTCAGCGCGATGGTTTTGAGTTTGCTCTCAGCGCCCCTGAACTCGGCTACTTCGGTGTTGAAGCGTACATCGATCTGGGGATGAGAGAGCACTTTGTCTTGTAGAATTTTGCTAGCAGCGAGTTTTTCACCACGCACGAGCAAGGTTACTTTCTTGACGAATTTGGTTAAGAAAAGGCTTTCTTCGGTTGCGCTATTCCCACCGCCGATGACTGCAACCGGCTTCTCCTTGTAGAAGGGGCCGTCGCAGGTGGCGCAGAAGTGAATGCCCGCACCGATGTAATCATCTTCGCCAGGGACATTGAGATGTTTGTAGCGGCTACCTGTGGCGACGAGCACAGCATTGGCGCTGTATTCGCTGCCGTCGCCTGTAGCAACATGGCGATAATTGTCTTGGGTGGTGATGGCGGTCACATCCTGCGCCTGCAGGAATTCGACGCCAAAACGTTCAGCCTGCGCGCGCAGTTGAGCAGAGAAATCGGCTCCAGAGATGCCCTCGGCGAAACCAGGGACGTTATCCAGCCATTGGGTTGTGGCAGCCTGTCCGCCAAGGGCGGCACGTTCGATCACGAGCGTCTCGATCCCTTCACGGGCGGTGTAGATGGCTGCGGTTAATCCAGCCGGACCGCCGCCGATGACGATCAGGTCATAGTGACTGCGTTCTGCCGTAGTTTTCAAACCGAGCTTGGCAGCCAGTTCCGCGTTCGAGGGTTCGACCAGCAGCGAGCCATCTTCAAATTCGATGGTCGGGATGATGCGCTTGCCATCATTTTTCTGGATAACGTAGGCTTCGCCTTCGGCATCTTCTTCGATATCGATCCAATTGTAGGGAATCTGGTGCTCGCCAAGAAATTGTTTGGCACGGCGGCAATCGGGGCACCAGTAAGCGCCGTAAACGGTGATCTTTGGATTCGTGGTCATGTCTCTCTCCTCACGTTATTCTCCAGTAAGACGGTTTCTTTGTACATATCCTTACCGCGCTGTGAAAAAAAGGCCACATATTCTGTATTCTTGAAAGGGATCAGGCTTTCTGTCATACTATAGGTATCTCAAAAAACATCATTGCGCGCTAAAAGAATTGATAAAAATGGTTTGGGGAAAAGGAGATGATCATGAAAAGCTCGGATAAAATTCTAATCGGGATCGTGGTGGGAATCATTATTCTGGTCGTCGCAGCTCTTGCAATCACGATGAATCGTCCAGAGCCCGGATACATTGCTGATGATAGCCCGGAGGGGGTGGTCAACAATTATCTTTTTGCATTGCATGAAAAAAACTATGTACAGGCATATAGCTATCTCTCCCCGACTGTTTATAACTACCCAGCCTCTGCCAAGGTTTTTCAAAGAACCGTAGAGGATAGTAGCTACCGCTTCCGCATAGGCAGGGATGTAGAGATTTCGGTCGAGGATGCAGCGATCTCAGGTAAAAAAGCGACTGTGAGGGTTCAGGAAGCCAGTTTTTATGGTGGCAGTCTTTTTGATAGCGGGCAAAGGGTGTCTTCCTTTAATATGGAATTACAACTTGAAGGTAATGAGTGGAAGATCGTTGACTCTTATAATTATTTTGCATACTGCTGGACAAAAGCAGACGCTGATTGTTATTAATCCCAGAATGACCTTTTTACGGGAGGTGTCTCATGTCTAACGCACGTCGATGGTACGTTTATCTGACCAGTGCAATCACTTTGCATTCAGCAACCTGGGCGATTATTGCCCTGCTGCGCAATTTGATGATCTTCGGCATTCAACGTTCAGCGGTCGCCTTTCAGGTCGCTGTTCTGATCATTGGGCTGCCCGTTTTTCTCTTCCATTGGTTGTGGGGGCAAAGGCTGGCGGAGAAAGAAAAGGCAGAACGCGGGAATACGGTTCGTCGGCTTTACCTGTATGGGATGATGGCTGGTTTGCTGGCTCCCATCGCGACCAATATTTACGACCTGATCCGCCGTTTATTCAAGGAGATCAATCCCCTGCAGAGCCGCGCTTATGAGCGCCTTTCACAGGGAGATGCGATCCTTTATCATGTGATCGCGCTTGTCATCCTGAGCTTGATCTGGTTCTACCTGCAGAGCGTCACGAAAGAGGATTCAAAAATCGTACCGGAAACGGGGAGTAGTGCAACAGTTCGGCGGCTTTACGTATTGTGTTTCAGCGCAACAGGACTGACGATGGTAACACTGGGCGTGATCCATCTCATCCGCTGGGTCATGCTCCAATTTGGAAATCAAGTTGTCGTGGGCAGTGGATTAAACTTGGGGTTAACGAACGAGATCACGCGGCTGCTGGTTGGCGTACCCCTGTGGATCATCTTTTGGCGCTGGGCACAGCGTCTCTATGAAGGATCGGATGAGGAGCGCGATTCCGCTTTGCGCAAGTTCTATCTGTACAGCGCAGTCTTCGTCGGCGCTATGGATGTGATCGGCTGGGGCACTACGATCATCGCAGAAACCCTCGGCAAGTGGATCGGAGCAGGGCCTTCGTCCGGCGATATTCGTACGCCATTACCGATCATCATTGGTGGCGGGTTGCTCTGGGCATTTCATGCTTTCGTCTTACGCGATGACGCAAACTACGAAGAGAATACACGCCAGGCGGGTGTCCGCCGTTTATACAATTACCTGATCGCCGCTATCGGTTTCTCAGCTCTGCTGCTCGGCTTGGTCGGCATTGTGACAATCCTCATCCAATCAATCGATGATCGGGATCTGCTGGCATACTCGATTTCGGGGATTATCGTCGGGTTACCGGTTTGGCTGATCCCCTGGAGACAGTTACAAGCCCAGGCAGCGGAAGCAGGTCCAAAGGGGGACGACGCGCGCGAGTCCACTGCCCGTAAAATCTATCTATACTTCTTCATCTTTATGGCAACCGCGACTGCGCTGTCCTGCGCGGTCTATATCGTTTATCGCCTGATCGACATGATGCTCGGCGGCAAGCCACCCACTCTGAATGTGTTGGCGGAATCAATTGCGTTGATCGTTATCTCAGCAGCTGTCTGGGTTTATCACGGCTCGATCCTGCGTGGGGAACGGGAAACATCTGAAGAAGCCCGCCAGGAAAAATTGCAAGCGATGCGTGCAGTTTTACTTTGCTTGAAAGAGGACACCTTCGAAAAAGCCCTGTTGGGTGCCGTCCGTGAAGAAGTGCCCGACCTGAATCTGGCCTTGCTTGATGTGAACGATGCCAAGCTGGCAGAGACACTGGCGGATACCGACCTGATCCTCGGTTCGTGGGTACTTGCCATTTCAGGCGGTGCGGATGGCAAGCTCGCCACTAAAGTGGCGAAAGCAGTCACTGCCAGTTCGGCACACAAATTGCTGTTGCCAACTTGGCATACAAACTGGGATTGGGCAGGTGTCACCGCTTGGCAGGAAGAAAAGCTGGTTCAGCAAACGGTTTATGCCCTGAAACAACTACTCGACGGGAAATCTATCAAAATCTTCCGCCCTGTTGGAGCAGGCACCATCATCCTGAGCGTGGTCGGCGGGATCATTATCCTGCTCATCCTGCTCGCCACCGGATCGTTCTTTTTCTAGAAGATTAACGGAGATAGCGTAAATAATAAGCCGCGATCCCAAACGCGACAGTCAGGTTGAGCGATTCCTTGCGTCCCTGCATGGGAATATACAATACCCGTTCAGCAAGCTCCAAAATTTCAGGGTCGACCCCCGCCAACTCATTCCCGATCACCAGCGCGATCTGTGTCCTTGCTTTGGGAACTTTCTCATTAAAGAGTGGCGTAGCAAGCTCTCCCCCTTCAATTGCCCACAGTGAAAATCCCTCCGCACGCAATTTTTCTGCAGCAAGAAGGGCGTTATTATGATATTCCCAATTCACCATTTTCTCGGCACCAATGGATGTCTTCGCCAGGCGCGGATTTTCCGGCGTGGCCGTCATCCCGCAGAGATGCAGTTTGGCGATCCCCGTCGCTTCGGCCGTACGAAAGATAGAGCCTACATTGTAGAGGCTGCGGATATTATCTAACAGGACGTGGACTTCGAGCGGATGCGGCGCATTCTCGCCTTTCCCAACCCGATGACGCTCATAGGCCTGCCCTATATTACACAGAGACGCGCCACACTTTGGGCAGGCTTCTGTTATGGATTCACCTGCCAGCAGAGGAACACGAAATCGGCAACTCGCGTTCGTGCATTCGTAGGTGTGAAAAGTAGGAGAATCGTTCATTTGCTAAAAAGGTTCTCCCCCCACTCGTGGGGGGAGCTAGAGAAGGGCTATTCCATGATCTTTGCTAAATTCTCATCAAAGGGTGGATAGACCACACCCTTTTCAGTGATGATGGCGGTGATGTATTTGGCTGGGGTCACATCAAAGGCGGGATTGCCGACATCGACACCATCCGGCGTGATCTGGCATTCGCGGAAGTGCGTGATCTCACTCGCCGGGCGTTCTTCGATCTCGATCTCATCGCCGTGTTTGGTCGCCATGTCGATGGTCGTCGTCGGGGCTGCGACGTAGAAGGGCACACCATTCTCGTGCGCCACGACCGCTAAATTATACGTCCCGATCTTGTTGGCGACATCGCCATTCGCGGCGACACGATCGGTGCCGACGACGCACAAGTCCACGCCGAGGGTGCGCATGAAGTGGCCGGAAGCCCCGTCCACGATGACTTTAAACGGAACACCTTGCTCTTTGAGTTCATACGCCGACAAACGCCCACCCTGTAAACGCGGGCGCGTCTCGTCGAGCAGGGCGAGGACATCCCTCCCGTTTTCGTGCGCAGTGCGGATCACGCCCAACGCTGTCCCATAATCCACAGTGGCGAGGCTGCCGGTATTGCAGTGATGGATGATGGTGGCCTTTTCGGGGATGAGGGGCAGCGCGTTCATGCCGATGGCTTTGTTGATGGCGACATCTTCCTCGGCGATGGCGTGGGCTTCGGTGAGAGTGGCTTCTTGCATGGCAGCGACGCTATCGAGCTCGGGGTCGGCGATGCGCTTCTTCATACGATCTAATGCCCAAAAGAGATTGACAGCCGTTGGGCGAGATCGTGCCAAAACGTCGGATGCTTCTGCAAGCTCTGCGCGGAGAGATTCGGCATTAGTAGATTTTGTGTGGTGAGCAGTGAGCACCATACCGTAAGCCGCCGCTGCGCCGATGGCGGGTGCGCCACGAATGACCATATCGGTGATGGCCTGGGCGACTTCGCTGTGGGTTTTGTAGTCGTTGTAAACCGTTTCGTGGGGAAGTACGCGCTGGTCTAGCATGCGGACGATGCCTTCTTCGTTCAAAAATTCGATGCTGCGGAATGCGTTCATTTTTTGCTCCTGATTTTATTGGTATTCATTTGTTACCTCTTCGTGCGGCAACACGATACTAATATACAATGAATATTCCTGACCATCTTGAATAAATAGTTGACCCATTTCAACATTATCAAAAAGCATGTAAATTTCTTTCGCCACTTCTCCTTCAATATAGCCCAGTGTATCTAAACTATCTAGAGACGGTAAATGCTCTCTCCAAGGAAGTGCAACTTCAGGCAAATTCTCGTCATAAGGACTCCTTCCACTCACTCTCAAGACAAGAATACGATCCGGATAATATGGCTGTATTTCTGTTGGCTCATATGCATCCAGATATTGCAAAATGTTTTTCATTTCAGGGATTAAAAACTGCATATCCGGCTCATAGGCACAGAGATGTTGTGAAGTATCCAAATTGACCAAAACACAATGGAAAAGTCCATCATAGCTCTGTACATAATTATCTCCATAATCATAAAGCTTATCTGTGGAATTATGTTTTTTTATTTGATTCTAGCAAGAAAAACCCCAATACTTCTAAATTTGAGATGAATTGATCTACTTCTGCTGACGACAGTATTTTTTGACGATAAGTATCACCAGTGATAACCATTTGACCATCATCATACAAAATAATTCTTGAATAGGTCCGAAGTGAATCGAGACGAAAGAAAGAATCATAAACTGAGTGGAATCCAACATCATAGTAATCAAAGATTACTTGCTTATTAGGATAATGGGGAAGTGGTGTAATTGTTGCAGTAGATAGCAATGCTGAGGGGGTAGCTTTCGTAGGGGAGAAAGTTGAGGTAGTTTCAGGAAGAGTAGTAGGAAGTGCTACTGGGTCATTACAGGAAACTAACAGGAGAATTAATAAAACAAACACTATTCCCTTAATAATGTTTTTCTTAGGCATAACATCTCCAAAGGTTACAGTCACTTGGCGTTTATCGCTTCTCAGGGTACAAGCCAAGCACCCCTTTTTCCGACGCATCACAAATCCCGCGCTCGGTGATGAGCCCCGTTACAAGCCGAGCGGGCGTGACATCAAAGGCGAAGTTAGCGGCGGGGCTATCTTTGGGAGTGAGCAGAACACTCTTGATCTCGCCCTCGTGCAAGCCTTGGATATAGCGCACTTCTTCGCCGCCACGTTGTTCGATGGGCACTTCCTTGACGCCATCACGCATGGTCCAATCGAAGGTGGAGAAAGGCAGGGCTGTATAGAAAGGCACATCATTATCAAACGCCGCCAGAGCTTTTAGGTAAGTACCAATCTTGTTACCCACATCACCGGTATAGGTCGTGCGGTCAGAGCCGGTGATGACGATATCAACGAGGCCATGCTGCATGAGATGCCCGCCGACGTTATCGGCGATGACGGTATGCGGCACGCCGTGCTGACCGAGTTCCCAGGCCGTGAGGCGTGCGCCCTGGTTGCGTGGACGGGTTTCGTCCACCCAAACGTGGACTTTGATGCTTTTATCGTGAGCGGCATAAATCGGTGCGGTAGCGGAACCATAATCGACAAAAGCGAGCCAGCCAGCGTTGCAATGGGTGAGGATGTTGACCACGTCACCGCCCTTTTTCTGGCTGATCTCTGCGATGAGGGAGACACCATGCTCCCCAAGCCGACGGCAGAATTCGGCATCTTCGTCGGCGATGAGTTGGGCGGTTTCGCGAGCGACACGGACGGGGTCATCCACATCGGGAGCGGAGATGGCTTCAAGCTGCCGATCCACTGCCCATGCCAGGTTAACGGCTGTTGGTCGGGTTTCTTTGAGCTGCTTGCCAGCGGTAGCAAGTGCGGAGGAGAATGAATCGGCGGGCGCGTGCAGGGCAGCGATATACATCCCAAATCCCGCCGTTGCGCCGATCAATCCCGCTCCACGAACATGCATATCCTTGATGGCACGTGCTACGTCAGTTACTGTCTTCAGGTCTTCAATTACGAATTTGTGAGGCAGGTGTCGCTGGTCGATGATCTGAACGAGGTTGGGATCATCCTCCTTTAGCCAAATGGTGCGGTAATGTTTTCCGTCAATATTCATTTTTTATCCTGTCGTTGTTTTGGTCTTCATTCTACCGAAAAAAAGGCTTTTTGGGCATGAAATTATCATTTAGCAGGGGGTGAAAAAGTTGTATGACAAGTCACTATTTATTCGTTACAAATTTCACTAATTGATATTGTGAAAGATGTTACAAATAGATTGATTTGACCAACCTTATGAGGAAACCATGAACGTCAAAAAAACTCCCAGAGAAATTTTGCAAGAAATCGCCTGGTTCAGCGAACTAAAGCCTGAACACTTCGAGAAGCTGGCAGAAATTGCCAGTATTCATGAACTCCCGGCTGATTCGGAGGTCTTTCGCGAAGGCGACAGGCAAGACAAGCTTTATATTGTTGTCGAAGGACGTGTAGCACTTGAGATATTTATCCCCCATCAAGGCAGACTGCGCATTTTGACTGCCGAGGCGATGGATGTAATCGGCTGGTCTGCAGTGACCCCGGGCATGAGAACACGCACCGCTTCTGCCAAAACAGTTATCCCCAGCACATTGATCGGGATCGATTCAGAAGCCCTGCGTGAGATCAGCAAAGAAGACCATGAATTCGGTTATATCGTCATGCGCCGGATTGCCAATATTGTTGCCAGCCGCCTGATGGTCACCCGTCTGCAACTGCTCGATATGTTCGCTGCTCCCAGCGAGGAGAGTGAAGCATGAGCGAAGAAAGACTTGAGATCGGCAGCACTTATGTACTGAAGAAAACTGATTTTGATACTCTGCTTGACCGTCTTCATGAGAAGGGTTTTGAAACGATTGGCGCAAAAGTCGAGAATGAGACGCTGGTTTATGTCCCCATCTCAAAACTGGACGATTTCCCTCAAGGCTATGTCTCGGAGCAGGAAGCCGGGCACTTCCGTCTGACACAAACCAATCACGAACGCTATTTCGACTACATCCCCGGTGCCCATTCGTGGAAACAATTTCTCTTCCCCTCCCGCACTGAGCTATTCACCCTGCGCAAGAACGGGAATTGGCAGACCGAACTTCCCAGCGAAGATCAGCCTAAATACGCCTTTATTGGCGTGCGTGGCTGCGAGTTGAGCGCCATCCAAATTCAAGATGGGATTTTCATGCGTGAAGATTTCACCGATCCCGTTTACGCGAAACGGCGCCAAAATCTTTTCATCCTAACGATCAACTGTCTGCACCCGGCAAATGCCTGTTTCTGTACATCCATGGAAACGGGACCCAAAGCAGGCGCCGGTTTCGATCTTTCGCTGACCGAGCTCGATGATGTTTTCCTGCTGGAAGTCGGGTCAGAAATGGGACGCCTGATCTTACAGGGGATGCCCCTCGAGGCAGCCAGTGGCTTCGTCTTGCAGGCGGCACAAAAGGGACTTGAACGTGCTGCCCGTCAAATGACACGAGAACTCGACACGAGCGATCTGCCCCAACTGATGCTATCGAATCTCGATCATCCCCATTGGCATGAGATCGCCGAACGCTGTCTCTCCTGCGGGAACTGCACCCAGGTCTGCCCGACCTGCTTCTGCTGGGACACGGTAGACACATCCGATCTGCTTGGCAAAGAAACCAAGCGAGAACGTGTCTGGGACTCTTGCTTCAATATCGGTTATTCGTATCAGGCTGGCGGAAATACCCGACCCACCATCCACGCCCGCTATCGCCAATGGCTCAGTCACAAATTGGGCACATGGAAAGAACAGAACGGCACGTTGGGCTGTGTTGGCTGTGGTCGCTGCATCGTCTGGTGTCCGGCTGGCATTGACCTGACAGAGGAAGTCCCTGCTTTCCGGGAGGATAAAAAGGCATGACAACGATAATGACAAAACCTGCTGCTGTACATGAAGAAGCTCCTCTTGCTCCTCATTGGGCTGAAGTAATTGAGATCACCCCCGAAGCTGAAGGCATCTCAACTTATTGGTTGAAATTGCAGGATGAAAATCTGGCGAAAACCTACAGCTTTCTGCCTGGGCAGTTCAATATGGTCTATATTCCCGGGTATGGCGAGGCTGCCATTTCCATCAGTTCCGACCCCGAAGATCGCACCCGCATTGGGCATACCATCCGCTTCGTCGGTAACGTGACCCGCGCCGTTAGCCGCCTGAAGGTCGGCGATGTAGTCGGCATCCGCGGACCTTTCGGTACGCCCTGGCCTATGGACGAACTCGAAGGTCTCGATGTAACCATCGCTGGTGGCGGTATTGGGCTGGCCCCATTACGCCCAGCCATTTATCACATCATGAACCATCGTGAGCGCTATGGCAAAGTGCATATTCTCTACGGTGCTCGTACTCCTAACGACATGCTTTATCCCGAAGAATATGCAAAATGGGAAGAACACGATATCCAGATTGCTACAACTGTTGACCGCGCCGATGATAGCTGGACAGGCTCCGTAGGTGTTGTACCGATGCTCTTTTATCGCTATCGTATGGATGCCCCCAAATCAGTGGTACTGACCTGTGGCCCTGAGATCATGATCCGTTTTGTGATCTTCGAAGGTCTCGCACGCCGCGTACCTGCCGACCATATCTACGTCTCTCTTGAGCGCAATATGAAATGCGGGCAAGGCTCCTGTGGACATTGTCAAATGGGGCAATATTTCATCTGCAAAGATGGTCCCGTCTTCCGCTTTGATCAATTGGAAGATTTCTTCAACGTGGAGGAATTCTAATGGCTAAACCCACCGTTGCCGTACATAAATTCTCGTCCTGTGATGGATGCCAACTCCAGATATTGAATATGGAAGATGAAATTCTCGATCTGGCAGAAGCCATCGACATCGCTTATTTCCTCGAAGCAACCCGAGATTCCCGACCGGGGCCCTACGACATTTCCATTGTCGAAGGGTCGGTTACGACCGAACATGAGATCAAGCGCATCAAGAAGATCCGCCGTGAATCCGACCTGCTGATCGCCATCGGCACCTGTGCCACAGCCGGCGGTATTCAGGCGCTGCGTAATATCGCCGATGCGGATGAATATGCCAATATCGTTTATCCCCGCTCTGAATATCTGAGCTATTTGAAGCAGGCTGCGCCCATTTCCGAGTATGTACGCGTGGATATGGAGTTGTGGGGCTGCCCGATCAACAAATACCAATTATTGGAAGTGATCGTTGCCCTGCTCCAAAATCGTCGTCCCGTGCTGCCGCAAACCAGTGTTTGTATGGAGTGTAAGCAGGCAGGCACGATCTGCGTGTTGGTGTCTGAGGGAGCACCCTGTATCGGTCCGGCAACCCAGGCCGGGTGTGGAGCGGTCTGCCCCACCAGCGGCCGAGGGTGTTACGGATGTTTCGGTCCGGTCACCCAGGCAAATACCGAATCGCTCTCCGACATCCTGACATCGGTTGAACGCTACCCTGGCGAGACCCGTCAGCTCTTTAGTAATATCAGCAACTTTGCGCCTGTCTTCCACGAAGCAGCGAAGAAACTTGAAGAGAAGGAGGCATAGTATGGGCAAGAGAATTTCAGTGCCGGAATTGGCACGCGTTGAGGGTGAAGGCGGTCTGCATATCGCCCTGGAAGGCGATAAAATTGAAGAACTGCGACTGGATATTTACGAGCCACCGCGCTTTTTTGAAGGCTTTTTACAGGGGCGCTATTTGCAGGAAGTGCCCGACATCACCGCCCGCATCTGCGGTATTTGCCCTGTGGCGTATCAGATGAGTTCTGTCTACGCGCTGGAAAAAGCCGTTGGTGCCGAAATCACGCCCGATATTCGCAAATTACGCCGCCTGCTCTATTGTGGCGAATATATCGAGAGCCACGCCCTGCATATTTATATGCTTCAGGCTCCCGACCTTCTAGGATATGAGAGTGCGCTCAGTTTGGCAGCCGTTGCGCCTGATGTGGTAAAAACGGCTTTGCGCCTGAAGAAGATCGGCAACCAACTGCTGCGCAATATCGGTGGGCGTTCTGTACATCCCGTCAGCGCAATGGTGGGCGGTTTCTATCGCTGGCCCAAAGCCGAGAAACTTAAAGAGATGCTCCCTGATCTACGCTGGGGACTGGAAGCCTCCAAAGAGACGGTACGCTGGTCTATAACACTGCCCTATCCCGAAATGGACGTGGATTACGAATTCGTTGCCCTGACTTTACCTGACGAATACGCCATCATCGAAGGCAACGTGCTTTCGAGCAAGACCGGCACGATTCCCATCGAAAAGTTTATTGATATTTACCCTGAAAAGCACGTCCGCCACTCAAATGCGCTCCACAGCCTGAATGCAAAAGGTGACCCTTATCTGGTCGGTCCGCTGGCACGCTTGAATCTAAACCATGAGAAACTGCATCCGGAAGCAAAGGCGATCGTGGATGAGTTGGATCTCGAATTCCCGATCACAAACCCCTACAAGGCGCTGATCGCTCGTGCAGTGGAGTTGGTCGATGCATATGCCCTGGCAATTGACCTGATCGAAAATTACGCCCCTGAAGGTCCCAGCCATGTAAAGCTGGATTTGAAAGTTGGCAAAGGCTGTGCCGGGACGGAAGCGCCGCGCGGTCTGCTCTATCACGACTACGAAGTGGACGAGAAGGGCTTCGTCCAGAGTGCGCATATCATGCCGCCCACGGCGCAGAACCTGGCACGCATTGAAGAAGATTTACGCCAACTAATCCCGCAAGTGATCGACAAGCCCCAAGACGAAGCGACGCTGGATTGCGAGCATTTGATCCGCTCTTATGATCCGTGCATTTCTTGTGCAACGCATTTCTTGACGTTGAATATCGAAAGAAAATAACCCTTGCCCCTCTGCCCTATCGGGCATCTCCCCCAAATGCGACAAAAAGATATCGAATTTGGGGGAGAAAAATAACCCTATGAAAAAAATCATCCTTATCGGCATCGGACAAAAATTACGTGGCGATGATGCTGTTGGTCCCGAGGTGGTTCAAGCGTGGGAACGACAATATTCTGAAAGCGCAAAGCATGTGCGCGTGGAGATCAGCCAACTCCCCGGCCTAGAGCTATTGGGCTTGTTCGGGGATACGGAAATCGCCATTTTGGTGGATGCCGTTCAAAGTGGGGGCGAAGCGGGTACGGTACACGTCACGGGGCTCGACCAAGTTGTTTCCTTTGGAGCAGGTTCCGGGTCCGTGCATGGCTTCGGCGTTGCAGAGACGTTGGCGCTCGGTCAACAGGTCGATCCCGACGCCATCCCGGAGAAAGTCATCATTATCGGCATCGAAGCGGGGAATATGGATTTGGGGAAACCGATCAGCGAAGCGGTACGAGCGAGCATCCCTGATGCGGTGAGGAAGATCGAAGAAATTATCCAGAAAGACAGGGATTAAAGACAAAATCGGGAGCCAAATGGCTCCCGATTTTGTTTAGAGCAATTATTTGTGAATAACGATCGACCCTCCTTTGATGGCAACGCTTGGATCGGCGTCATCAGGCAAGGTTGGGTGATTATCGTAGACAATCACGCCTGTTGATGTATCCCAGATCTTAATGCGGAAGTAATCATCTCCATCGCCTGAGATCTTCCCGTCAATGACCGTGACAAAGAAACTGTATCCACTAGCATCATTGACCGTCCCGGTGCCCTGGAATTGTGCTCTTTCGCCAGAGACCACCAACCAATCGTAGGCTGTACTCTTGAAACGCAGATCGTTGACTTTGAAGTTCGTATTGCCAAAGGGCATCTTGGCGTCCATATGGTATTTAGCGTTGAAGCCAAAATTTGCTTTATCAGATGTTTCGGGGTCTGTGAACCAACCGCCGCCAGTGACAAAGCCACCTTCAGGATCAAAGACGACGACATATTGATAATATTCAGTCGCAACGCCATCGTCATCATCAGTGACTATCAGTGTAAGCGTGTATACACCGGGCACAGCGTATTGATGTGCTCCTGTGAGATAGTAGCCGCTGACCACGCCCGCAGAGGATGTTCCATCACCCCAATCCCAGAGAGCGGTATGGGTATCTTCAACACCAGGATCAGTAAAGAAAGCATTGACATCAACCACTTCATCAACCTGAACAGGGTCAATCGGTGCTGAGATCTCTGTGATCTGCGGCGCAACATTAAGGACTTCGATCTGAACCGTATCCGTATCAGACAGATCACCTGTATCGGTAACCTGCAAACCTATGGTGTAAAGTCCGTTTTCGGTGAAGCTCCAGTCAACAGTAAGTCCGACTGCATCATCATACTCACCGTCATTATCCAGATCCCAGTTGTATGTCAACTCGTCATTGTCGGGATCGGATGAGCCGACTGCGTTCAGCGTAAATATTTCGCCCTCGTTGACAACCTGGTCGGCACCTGCATCGGCAATCGGTGGTGAATTCGTGAAGAAAGCCAACTCAAAGAGACTCAAACTGCTGATCTCAATGGTCAGCAGATTCGCCACCATATCACAGCTCGGGTTGACGACACATGAGGCAGTCATGATGACGCCGTCCTTAATGAGTAGCAAGTTTGCCTCTTCATAGGTAGTGCCGTCGATGATGCCGTCATCGTCTGCATCGTCCCAGCGTAGAGTCAGGAGAGCAGGCGGATCAAAGATCGTTCCTTCGGGTTGGATACTGTAACTCTGGATGACGAAAAGCTCGCCTTCAAAGTTGGTTACTTCGTAACCTGCACCACTGTCTGTAATGGAGAAACTGATCTCATCAGAAAGCGCATTATCAGGAATATCGAGAGAAGCATTACCATCCAGAGTTTCAACGGTACCACCATCTGAGCCAACCACACTTGCTCCTGAAGCGCCAGGATCGCAGGTGTCAGTATCATCATCCGGGCAGGGATCAAGGACATCGGCAACGCCATCGCCATCTACATCACGCTGATCGGGGTTATAGTCTTCAGGCGCATTATCGTCACCGTCGGCGATATGATCACCATCGGTATCAAAGTAAAGGGAAATGCTGCCGTCTGGGGCGATCACCTTGATAAAGTTGAACGTCAATGTTGGGGCAACGAAAACCCCATCTCCACGATCAACAAACTCTGCCGCGCCAACAGGAAGCATAGCAACCAACTCCTGCCCTGAATCCAGATCAAGGTAAGTCGCGTTAAGGGTAAGATCACTGACCGTCTTATAACGGAATTGGCTGTTCCCCTCCCCAAAGGGATCCTGGCCAGAGTACCAGCGGTACACCCATTCAGTACCTGCATAGGCATCGATCTCCACATCATTTAGTGGCAGATCGCATTCGGCTTCGCCCTGCGGACAGGCACCAGCACCGGCATGGTCAACAATATGCACGGTTGTGTAAACATCATGCATAGCCGTAGCGCGCACAATATCGTACTGTAATTCAATATAGGGGTTCCCATGAGGCTGCGCCAGCGGGTCAAAATCAAAGAAAGTGGCCTCCGGGACACCATCAACATGATCCCAGAACTGAACCATAAGCGGAACACCGTTCTCATCCAGGAATTCCGCATTGGCACAGCCAATTGCCACCGAGGGGCCCGTAGCGGAGATAAAGCCATCCACAGGTCCCGGGGGCACCTTCTGCACTACAAACTCCCCATTCAGATCGGTGCAAACATGCCAGCTGTAGCGTTCGCCATTAAAGATCGGTCCATTAACCCAGACTTCAACATCGCTAAGCGGCTGTCCATCCAGAAGGACCGTGCCGCGAATTTCTCCTATGGGCGAGGCAACATACGTTTTATTCTCGCCGGCAAATTGGGCTACATCCAGAGCTGTGATGACTTCGATATCGAGGACATCCCATTCAAATTCTTCATCACCGGGGATGGCAAAATCCACCAACCAGTTTCCAGCCCCATCCGCCAGCGTGTGGCGGCGAATACCAAATTGCCAGGCTTCCACAAAGACATGGCTGCCGGGCGACGCCGTTCCACTGACCTGATCGTTTGCTGCGTCAAGAGTGCCAAGCTCAAGCTCGGTCGCAACGCTCTCTTTGGTGATCTCTCCATTGGAAACAACTGCGCGATAACCGGGCTGCATCTCGAACGCATCACCATAATAGAAAATCGCATGCGGGAAGTGGAAATCAGTTGCAAACCAGGCTTGCGCCACAACCTGGGGTTCCGGATTGTAGATGAGATTGTCATTCTGATCATAGATGTGCAGAGTCAACTCATCACCGATGTCCCAGAAGGGAGCCCAGATCAATTTTTCAGTGTAGGAAATGTTGACGAGTCCGCCCCCGCATTCCTGCCTGCTACCGTTATATCCAAGTGACCAACAACCCGAGTCAGCCTCTCGCACAGCCGTATCCCGCACAACTGCCGCCAACGCAGCACGATTGATAAGCAATTCACCACCCTGCAAGACCGCCGTTTCTTCGATGCGTTCAAGCAGCAAGCGTGCAGCATCATAATAAAGAACGGCAAAGTTGCTCGGCTCAAGTCCAAAGCGGGCGCCAAAGTCGTAATTCCAGGCCTGCACACTCTGCTGTCCACGTAGTTCATCGAGCCAATAGGCCGAATCATGGTCAAAATCAGAGAAGATCGTGCGATTAAAGACCGTTGGTCCATAAGCAGGCACTGTTTGCATTGTGGCAGAGCCGGAGAGCATCACAAGCCCGGCTTCTTCGTAGATCGGCGCACCGCCTTTGACGCTGCTCGAGCAAATATGCCCGATCACGCCCACTATGCTTGGGTCTTGAATAACCTGCAAGGCAGCCTGCTCGCCTGAAGCGAAATCACAGGCGCTGTCAAATTCGGTGAACTGGACATCAAATCCCTCAACGGGGCCGTGATCTTCAATAGCCATCTGCAAAGCACGGATGGCATCTTCACCGATGAAAGTCACTGGTCCTGTCAGATCGACGGCGGCTGCCAGATTAATGGTTTCGCCAGGCTGAACGACCACATCGGTCGTTGGCACAAAGCCTGCATCGGGCGAAGTCAAAATTGAGAAATCTACAATGGTCTGGTTACCATCTTCATCACGTTGTCTGGCGCTCCCCTCGCTGCCAACTTGCAGATCGAAGCCCCAGGCACCAAAATCTGCTTGCCAGGTGCCACCACTATCGGCAACAATGCTAAAGCCCACGCAATCGGAGAGGTCGTAGTTGTTGCATACATTAAGATCGATCTGTTCGTTCGGGGCAGATGTCCCTGAAACGGTATCAAGCCCAAGGTCCACGTTCGTGATCGACAAGTCTGACACCGTGTACGTAGCTTCAGGGACTCCTTCCACGAAGATCGTGAAGCCAGGTTCAATATCCACCCTACCCGCCAACTCAAATCGGGCAATAGTCCCCACATCCGGATACATCCCTGAGAAGAATTCAGGCAGCGGCACGGATGTTCTGGTTTCAAAATAATCACCAACTTCCGGGGTTGCGGGATCGTCAATGATAATGCTGACTTCATCTCCAGCCCAGTTATATATCTCGACCACCTCGTTGCTCGGCATCGATTCGTCAGCAGCGTAAACGCCAATGGTCGGTGGCGCATAGGTCCACAGATCGTAGTAGGGAACCAGACCAAAACTGGACACAAATCTGGGGTTGACGTAATTAACCGTATCGTAGAAGAAGACAGGAATGACGGCCACATCATCTTCCACCAATATTCGCTCAGCATCCTGCAAATAGGAGATACGCTGGGCAGTATCGGCTTCGCTGAGGCTAAGATCGATCAAGTTTCTGTATTGGGCGTTATCCCAACCTGTAAAGCTTCTATCCGAATCCGGGTGGAAGAGATCGTTGAGAATATTATTGGCATCAAAGTAATCGATCCGCCAGCCTAACCTATATAGATGGTAGTCACAATTGGATGGGTTATCTTGACAACCATGCAGGTTGTCAAGATAGGCAGACCAATCTTCAAACTCTACCCGTACAGGGATATTGAGTATGGTACGCCACTGTTCAGCGACATATTCCATCGGCCCCTCATGTCCATTATTGGCATAAAGCACGATCTCAGGGAAACCTGCCCCGCCAGGATAACCGGCATCGCTCAAATAGGTTTGTGCTTGAGCCGCATCAAAGGGGTGTCCAACGTTGCTGCCCTGATAGCTCGGGAAATCGGGAGAGATCACACCGGTGGCATCTTCACGCCAGGGCATATCGAGAACATTATCCAATAGATCGCGCCGATCAAATGCCGAAGCCAAAGCCTTTCTAACTAGCGGGTTATCCATCGGGGCTTTTCCAACATTCACACCGAAGTAATAGATACCCGGAGCAGGCGAGAGCACCCGATCAGAGAGCAAATCAGGGTTATTCTCCGTATTCGGCAGGACATCGATGATCCCTTGGTGATAAGCGTCGACTTGAGTGCCAACGTCTCCTATCACAGAAAAACCGATCTGTTCAAAGGTCACATCACCAGCGTTATGGAAAGTTTGAGAACGTTCCATCAGCAAGTGCCCATCATCATGTTCGAGCAAGATATAGGGGCCATTCCCTACAAAGTTTTCGGGGTTTGTCCAACCATCCCCATACTGAACGATCAAATCTTCACGCACAGGAACAATTCCCGGGCTCGCCAAGATCTGCGGGAAATAAGCCGCAGGACTATGGAGTGTGATCTGCAATATATGATCACCCTGTGCCAGTAGCCCAACAGAACTCGGATCTGGATTCAAACCATCATAGAAATCCTGTGCCCCTGCGATCGGGAACAACAGGTATGCGTAATCAGTAGCAGTATCGGGTGCCAACATGCGCAAGAATCCATCCACAAAATGTTGTGCAAGAACTGGTGTGCCGTCATCCCAATAGGCGTCATCACGCAAGGTGATGGTGTAAACCAGACCATCAAGTGAAAGTGAATGATCTATTGCGGCAGCATCAAACAGAGTACCGCTGTCGTCTATGCGGAAGAGCGGTTCCCAAAGCAAGTTGGAGATCGACCAGCTTTCATAGTCAAATCCGAGCCGATTTAGATCAGGGCTGTAGGGGATCGAAACAACCAGCGGCACTTCATCAGGGGCTTCCCAAATGGAAGGCCCTTCACCCCAGTATTCCAGAGTGCCATCATCGCTGCCATCCGGATTCAATTGGATGGCACGCCCCCAATCCCCTTCCTGAATATCAGCCAATTCCTGCTCAAAATCTTCGTCACCTACTTGTGAGTAATCTGCTACCCATAAACCGGCACCATCTGCCGTGACATAGCGTGCGTTCCCCTCCTGTGACCAAATATTTACCGCCACACGTGAACCCGGGTCTGCGATGCCGCTGACCGTATCGTTCTCGTAATTAACTTCGTTTATCGTTAATTGTGAAACCAAGACCGTCTTGCTCGCAGTATCACCCGACATGGTCACATAATGACCGACTTGTAAGTCGAAGACACCGTTCAGGTCGAAGCAAGGGTTGCCACACCAGGGATCATCGTCCACGTTTCTGGTGTCTTCATACAATATGCCGTTGTTTGGATCGGTATCATCGTCAATTATCAGAGTAACATCACTTCCTTCTGGCCAATCGTGTCCATGCACTTCGGGATGAGATGGAACAGCATGCAGGGTGTAGTTATATATCGTTATCCCGAACATGGTGCTGTCATTGTCTTCATCCCACTCACTTGAATCAACCCAGGAACCGGGCTGAATATCAAAAGTTTGATCTTCCCAATTTTGATCACCGGGGACACTGAAATCCGCCATCCAGTCGCCGTTGGAGTCGGCAAGCTCATCGCGATTGATACAATCAAACTCACCACATACCCAAACGCCGATCCAAGTATCTGGAGTAGCAACGCCATAGACCTGATCCGTATGAACATCGACATCTGTGATCGCCATATTGGTCACAAGCAATTCTTTGGTTATATTTCCATCTGTGACCGTAACAAAATCGCCGACCTTGAGATCATAGGCATCCCAAAGTTCAAACTGGAACCAGGTCTGTTCCGGATTCCAATCGGCATATCCAACGGTTCTCGTGTCTGTATAATCCGGGTTCTCTGGTGTAGCAGGGTCATCGATCTCAAGGGTAACGACTACACCTTCATCCCAATCCCAACCTTCGATATTGTCATGATTCGCGCGTGCACCTATCGTAGGATTCATGATATGGATACCCGCCATGGTCGAATCGCCATCTTCATCGTTTTGTGAAGAATCGATCCAGGTGCCGGGGACAATATCCCGGGTATCCTGCTCGTCATCTTCTATACCGGGATTGGCAAAATCAGCCGTCCATTGCCCGCCACCATCCGCATAGACGTGGCGATTTGTGCAGCCCTGATCGCCACATATCCAGATATCCACCCGACTGTCAGGATCGGCGGTACCACTCACTATATCCGTATCCACATCCGCGTTATCCATCGTCAGACTGGTGACGGTGTGTACTTTCGTCACACTGCCATCGGAAGCCGTGACTACGTCGCCCGGTTTTATATCGTAGATATCCCATAATTGAAAATCCAAGGTGGTTTGGCTAGGGTCCCAGTGCGCTTCAATAACTTCTCCTGAAGCCGTATGATCGGGGGCCTCTGGCGTCGCAGGGTCATCAATCTCGATGTCGACAATTGCCCCAAGCTCCCATTCCCAACCTTCAATACGATCTTCTGCAGGTCGAATACCAAGCTGCGGATTGGCTATCTTCCAAAAGTATTGAGTGTCAGTGTTGTTTTCTCCGTGGATGATCAAGCCACCCTCGCTACCCAATTGAATATCAAAAGGTTGCTCACAAAGAGGGTCGGAAACATTTATTGTCCAGTCACCGGTTCCTGAAACAGTTGTGGAACATCTCTCCCCTTGTCCTGTCCAAGTATATGCTTCTACTATTTCCCCAGGCGTTGCAGTACCTGTGAAAGTATCGGTTTCAGGATTAATATTGGTTACATCCAAATGATATACAACATGTTCTTTTGTTGTATTCCCGTCTGAGACAGTCACCAAATCGCCAGGCTGAATTTCGTATTGATCTCCCGGAGCAAACAGGGCGAATGTCTCATCACCATTGAGTACTTGATCCACCCAAGCAGAGGCTGAGTAATCAACTCCTACGCCATTATCCGGATCATCTATCGTAAGGGACAACTCAGCGCCAAAGGGCCAATAACTGCAATGGATTTCCTGATAGTTGATAACAACCTGTACTTGAGGGTCTTCTGGAACCCACCAGAAATAGACCGTGCTATCACCGTCTGCATCCATCTGGCCTGCACCTCCACCAACTGAAGGGGCGAGATCGCAGGGGTTGAAATCAGCAGTCCAGTTTCCATTTTGATCTGCGATGATCTCAGAGTTACAGGAATGCTCTTCATGTAACCAAGCTTGTACTGCGGTTCCAGCTACCGCTGTCCCGCTGACTGTATTCAAATCCGCATTAATTTCGGTAACATTGAGATCGGTAATGAGCAATTCCTTGGTCGTTGTCGTACCAGTCACTGTTACAAAATGACCGGGTTGCAAATCGAAACTCCCTAGGCGAAATTCCTTAACGCCAACAGAGGGATTCCAATCTGCGGGGCCTACTTCACCACTATCAGAATACAGAACCCCGTTGAGAGGATCAGTATCATCATCGATTGTTAGGTCAACTATTTCTCCAAAAGCCCAATCTCGGACATCAATCCAGTCTTCTTCAGAATCATTGGGATGTGCCCATACTTCGGGCTGCAATATCTGCCAATATTGTTGCGTGCAATCCCCGTCTTCATCACATTGATTGGCTTCACTACCCATTCCTGGAGTTAGATCAAATGTATCCTGTTCGTCATCATCTTCGCCGGGAATGGAAAAATCTGCTTGCCAATCACCATTCACATCAGCAATCTCCCGGCGGAAGCCATAGCAGCCAGATTCATCACAATGGATGTGGCCGATATTCACTTCGGAACCGGGCTCTGCTGTCCCTGAAACGGTATCAGTTTCCGGATCAGCGTCTGTTACGATGAGTTGGGTAACGGTATGTATCTTCGTGACTGTCCCATCGGTCATCTCAACAATTTGTCCGGCTTGAAGAGTCCAGCTTTCATTAAATGAGAAGCGTACAAAAGTCTGGTTGGGATCCCAATCTGCAATCTCGACTGTCTGTATATCGGAGTAAGTGCCATCGATAGTCAAGGTAACCTCTGTACCATCCGACCACCCATAGCCATGTATTTCGTTTTCCTGTAAGCGCGCTGAGAATGATGGGTCGTATTCAGGGGAGGTATTCCAGTTTTCCAGCGTTAATCCTGCTGCTGCGACCATCTCACGTGCAAAACCATAATCCGCATCAACTGCTGAAGTTATCCCCTCCCAGCCGTACGAATCACCGCTGCCAACTGAATTCCACCAATCACCTGTTTCAGCAAAGGACAATAGGGCAGTTTCGATTTGCGCGCGGCTAACAGATGGAAAATCAGGGCCGAAAGCAATACCATCATGTGGAATTTTCTCTGAGATCTCCAAAATACGGATAGCCTGAACTACATCTGGAACATCATTGCGAATAAGAGAACGCCCGTCCATAACGCGCCAATCACCGCAGAGAAGTTCTGTCCCGTCTGGCGTAGTCTCACAAGAGTCAACGAGTTCAGCGGGAATATCAGGCTCATCGCCGGGCTGCCAGGCAGGGTCGGTGAGCGGAGGGCTAAAAAATGTGGTTGCAAAATCAACGTCACCATTATAAAGAGCCATGACAGCCTGAGGATGACTTCCGGCTTCAATGACATCTGCAGGAGTAGCATTAGCATTATTGAGCATGACCATCGGAGCCATATATCCTGATGCAGACATGTAATCAGGAATCCCCCATACCTTTTCATTCAATTCACTTACGGTTTGAATACCACTATTGCGCGGAACAAGAATTTCACCCCAGTAACCATCCCATCCAAAGCGAACGGCTTTTAAAGATGCCTGCAAACCACAATGATCACTTCCTAGTACATAACCAAAGCTCGGCATAAAGCCAATAGAGGTATCAGGATTCTGGCAAACCGCATAGACCGTTTCCGAGAATGAAGCAGGGATAACAACTTCGAAATTCAAACCCGTCTCTTGATATAAATAATCGGCCATGACCTGGCCGCCATCAAGAAGAACTTGTTCATCTATACTTGGATAAAAATACAGCCGGACAGGATTTTCTGGTGTACCCACTTCTTGCGGGGGCATACACCCATCTGCTCGATAAATATTTCCTTCATCGTAGGCAGTAACATATAAACTGTTCTGAGAATCAAATGCTAATCCGCGAGGCCGACTGATCCCATATAGACACACGGAAATTGCTTGGTCAACAGCATCAATCTTGAGCACTTTATTAGCATCCATCGCTGAGTAATATAAATTTCCATCGACGTCCATAGCTAGCCCACCATCAGTCCACGCGCCGGTGGCTGCATAAAGACTCATATCCCAGGTCGTTAGATCAATACTATACACATCGCCATTCATATCTGAAACGAAGAATCTATTATTCGCTTCATCCATCACGATCGCTTCGGGGGTATTGAGACCTGTGGCAACATACATCTCCAGCAAAGTGCCTGTCGAGTCAAATTTTGATACAAAGCCTCCGGCGCTCACTGCATACAAGTTATCCGCGCTATCGAAGGCAATCGCATTAGGATTCTGAAGCCCGATGCTCGTGTCTACAAATGTAGAGGGAAACCCCAAACCATCCAGTTTAAATACCCGGTTTGTATCATCTGAAACAAAGAGTTCCCACATACTATTAAAAGCTACCCCCGATACGCCATTGTAATATCCAGATGAAAAAGAGCTTACGCTCCCATCTGGAATGATTTTTGCCACCCAGTCGCCTCCTCCACCTGCTCCTTCGTTGGCAACAAAGAGATTCCCTGAAGGATCAAACGCTAATCCAAATGGACCCGACAGACCAGATGCAAAAAGTTCAGGGCTAACTGACTGCGCCTGAACTTCTGCCAAGGGGATTGATATGGTATTGAGCAACAATGCAAAAAAAACAACGATCCGCCAAATTGAGTTACCAAAGGTATTAATTTTATTCATTTTGTCCCTCCCATGGACATTTAATATAAAAACCGACCACAAAGGGCCGGTTTCGCTATTGGCTCCCCGATAGTCATGTAGCGACCAGATAAAACTATCGGATTATCACCTCCCGAATTTCAGAAGCTTATAGGCTACGAAGAAGGCTGCATTGTTCAATTTGATATTTTTTGCCCCCAATGCCATGTATAAAAACAGAAGCTTATACAGCGTAGCATAAAGAAAATCGAAAGTCAATTACTTAGAAAGAGGCATCGCTTTCTCTGCTTCCGCCACCCTGGCGTCGATCGCATCAGGCGTTTGAATTCTCAATATTTTGTCATCTGGTTCCCCAAGAAAAAGGAATTGTCGGTTGGACGACAATCCCTTTTCTTAGGAACTTTCACTCTAAATGCTATAAAGCGCTAATCGGATTAATGATCCATATCCTTGAGAGAGGCCGACGGATCATCTGCCATCTGAAAGGAGTGCAAACCCAGATAGAGCGAAGCCCTTTTTATTGGAATTCAATTCACAGGGGCATATACCCTGTAGGCTTACTACGGACCATTTGGCCCTTGAGCCGGACCGTCGCTGCCGCCAGCGCCGGGGTTGTTGATTGACCAACCAGGGGGTTCACCGTCAATACCTCCGGCTGCCCATCCTGGGGGCTCGCCATCGCCTGTATTATTCCCTGCATCGCCACCGCCATTGAAGGCAAAGACCGGTGCCGCTGTTGCAAGCAACAAGAACAGGACGACCACTACAATCAGCAATTTCTTCATTTCAAATCCTTTCCTTTCTTCTTTTTATAAAAGATCCATTCTGTAATCTTTCTTGAAAGATATTATCAATGGCTGAGCGCCAATGATCTAATCAGCGCCCAGCCTCTGGTCATCTGCTTATTGTGAGCCCTGGTTTGCTTTGAATTGATAGGGCATGATCCGGCGGAACCAGATATCGCTGCTGCCATTGCCTTCCTGCAACCAGGTTGAATAGAAGCGAGTCCCATCGGGGGTCATGCGCAGTTGCGCTTCACCCTGCTCTTCATCGCCCTTGGCGAGCGCTGCCCAGCGTGTGACCACTTCACCAGCATAATTCCCATCACTGTCAGGGTTTACTTCCCAAGTGGAAAATTGGTAGCTATTCCCTCTGTTTTGGGTGAAGGTGTAGTACAGGTCCAATGGAGCCGGCATCTCCGGTACCACTGTGCTGTCACCATGTTCGATTGGTGGATTGGTCGACGTGCCGTAGCTTACGTAGAAGACATTCTTGTTCTGCTTGTCTTCAGCCCTCCCGGTCCAGACACCATTTACCTTGATTGTTCCAGGAGCTGCAACGATACGTGGCTCGATCACGGTTTCCTTGTTATTAGCCAGTTGGGACATATTCCGCATCTGCTCAAATTCTCCCGGCCCGTATTGATTACAGATCTCTGTTTTCTCTTTTGTGAGCGGATCGGTGAAGGTGTCGCAGGTCTCATAAACTTCATTCGGATCCATGGTCGGATCAGTGGTCCATGTCTGACCTCCATCAAACGAGCGCCGGATAAAGAGGTCATACTTATCATTGCCATTCCGTGCAGCTGCCCAGTTGGGTGTATAGGTGAAGCCCATCACTATAAAGTCACCGCGGATTTGGCCGCGATGCGCACGGGAATCATCGTAAGGATTGGCAGACGAGGAATCATTCAGGTTGCCCGGTCCCTGTTGCCACTTCACCACTTTGACAGCACCGTATGGATCTTCAGCAATTGGATCGCCCATCGAGGGCGTTACTTCCGTCGGCGTGACTGAGCTCATATTCTGAACACCAGCGACACAAACTTCTTCTCCATTAGCCGCAGTCTCCCACGCATCGCAGACAAAATTCTCAAAAGCATAGGGGTTACCCTTAGATGAAGCAACAACGCGGCGCAGCATGGTGTCCGCTTGATGTCCTTTGCCCTCCTGTCCTTCCCTGTAGAGAACTAGCATGACCGTTCTTGAATCCCCTATCGCACCCTTGCCCTGCATAACGAAGCGCGGGCGACGGGCATTTTCGTAGGCTAGCTGCGGCCGTCCCAGGTAGTCCAGAAGTTGTTCGCCAGTTTCAGGATTTATTATGTAGACCAGATTCCCGTTTTCGTCGCGCTCAGGCAAGTTCATGATATTGCCTGCACTGACCACTTCAGGATTCTGGAAATCAAAGCTGTGGTAGATGGCGTTCTTGCCCACATCTGGAGATTCATCGTCACCATAGGGGCCACCATCGGGCACATGGCCTGGGTCACCGAGACCTACGCCCTTGGTTTCTTCGTATGCCATGATCGCCCATGCGCTCTTGGTACCATCTGGCTTGGTATAAGCTTGCAGGAAGACATTCGGGCGTGATGCGCCGGTGTCCCCGTCGAGCAACCTGCCATCTTCAGTTATACAAACGCGCTTCAAAGCACCTTGATTATTGGTGAACTCATAAAAGTTCTCACACAAACCAGGGACTTTATAGGCATAGTTATGTGCGCCTGTGGAATCATCCTCTGTTGCAGGGATATAAGGGTAGCCTTCATAAGGATAGTAAGCTTCAATTTCATCCTTCCAGATAGCTCCTTTGCTATTGCACTCTGCCACTTTGGCATTTATATCAAGGCCTGGCATAACTGGAATAACACGGTCACGAGGCACCACATTGTTGTAGTGGCAACTTACACAATCGGCATTTGTAAAGCCTCCCAAGTATTCGGGAATCGTCGCGTCCACCACCACAAGCGGTATCGGAGCCCCTTGAGTGGGAGTGTGGATATCATGTGGCTCCAAGCCAAATGGTACATGGCAATTTGTGCAATTCTTCGTTGAAAGATGGTCAGCTGGCAATGTGGAAGGCAAAGCATGATAGGTAGCAGCTTCTGTGGAATCACGCTCTACAATCGTCTCGCCACCTTCAAACTTAACACAACTTGTCAGATTCTCAGCTTCGTAAGAGATGGCAGATGTATCAGATGTTGAGCTAACATTATCTGTTGGGATAAACTCACCATTCTCATCCAGAACGGGATAACCATCCTCATCCAGCTCTACCTTCATATTATCGGTATTAACCGCAGCATTGTCTGTGATACGCACCGGCATCGCCATCGGCACAAGTGCTTTCGGGCGTCCGGTAACATCGAGTTCATGTTGAGGATCTCCACCGGAGACAAAGTTCGCATCGATCTTGCTGAAATTCGACATGGTAATGTAGCTATACCAGATATCGGTCTTGTGATTGGTTGTTGCGCCGCCCCACCCAGGTCCGGGTCCAGCAGCCTCACCGGGGCGCAGCCCCTCCGGGTCTTCTTGCCAGGTAATAGCAAACCCGGCGCCATCTGCAGCACCTATAAATATCTGATTGGCATCACGCCGTCCGGATGTTAAACGTTCAGGCTTGAACCAGACAATATCGCCAACAACTTTGTCTGCCCAGTAGCCACCACTATTGATCATCTTATCAGTAACAACAGTGCCGCGCGCCACCCAAACACAGCTGTAGGGGATTTCACCAACTTCAGGGAAACCAATATCGGTGTAGTCGATAGACCGTTGCGGTCCGCCAACACCCCAGGTGTCACCTTCATAGTAGGCATCATCGTAGGGATAATCATCATCTGGATCGATCGCGTATCTGGGCTTGCCACCGTTACAGAATTTGCTTGTCCATGCCACCAAAATATTGTTCCCCTTAACCTGGAAGACAGGCTTCTTCGCCTGACCAAAATATTCCATACCATTTTCCAAGGTGAAGGATGTACGGTCTGCTGCACGGGACAAATTCATGCGCTTAAAGGTATACCCATCATCACGTGAAATACCAGCAAAGATATCCTCGTATCCTGTTTCTTCCACGCCGTCCGTGTAGACTACGACAATGGGTTTGGCTTCATCAGATGTACGAATAAGTTCCCCATTTTCATCAAAGTATTCGATAGTCTGGGCATCACCATTTGCTCGAAGTGCCGGGAACCAGACACCCATGATATTCAATTTGGACTTGGAACTTGTCAGTTCCGGTGTTCTCGAGACACCCCTGCGGTGCATATTGGCATTTATGGAGCGGTCCAGATTAGCTATGGCGTCGTCTGCTGAGACTGAGACCAGAGGAGCCACACCAGCACACTGATTAATCGTTCCCTGGATCACTGCCTCGACTTGAGCGTCATTGGCAAAATCAACACCTGACAACCCAAGCAGTGCAACTGTCTGATCTAGGCAACCTGTAATCTCATCAGTGATGCTAATGCCATCTTTGGGGCTGGCATCAACATCCAGGCTTTGGAGTAAGCGTGCCATATTGATCACGCGTGGATCATCAAGATCGCCATTCTCGAAAATATCAAGAGGAGATATCTTCTGCTCTATAAGTGTGGAGCCTAAAAATACAGAACCGATGTTTAGGTCAACCGTTTCTCCGGGGAAGTAATCAAATCCGCCGGATTCATCGGTCTTCCCGACATGCGTGGGTGTTTCAAAACTGACGCCCTCAACAGGTGAGTCGATAAAGTGAGCGCGTCGAGGGTGAGCCATTTCATATTTGATCCACCATGCCCAGCGTGCACCTTCAAAGGTGCCATCGCCATAAGCCCAGGCGCCTTCCTCTTCAATAACTCTGGGCTCTCCGGGGTTGGGCCCGCGCTCCTGCTCGCTCTCATCCAAAATCACCAGATCGGCATGGACGGCGATATTCTGAACGCGCAAGTACTCATAAGGCTGCCCCCAGCGGAAACCAAGGTCTTCTTCCATATCTAAAACCAGGAAGTAACGATCAACTGGATCAGGATATTCTTCCTTGATGGGGAAATGTCCCTGAACCGGGTTCCCGCTCTTGGAAGTTGGCACCGGATCAATACCGTAATAAACCTGGATCGTATTGATCAACCAGGCGCCGTTCAATTCGACCCGAATAAAGAGTTTGTCGCGTGAGTTCCAAACTGCAACTACGCCAGCGGGATTTTCAAAATCCTGCCCGGCGATCAATGGGGTCACAAAAAGACCCGGTCCCGCAGGCGGGAACCCCGGATCCGTATTATTATCCCAAAGGAAGTCCGGTGATTTACTGTTGATCGTGGGTGTAGCGGGCAAGCCATCGGAATTATGGACATCGCCATTCTTTCCTTTAGGAGCGTCAACGGTAAAGTTGAACTCGGCATACCAGCTATCAAAGTCATCTTCCCAGGGGCGCACGAACCATGTGTAGGTATCGTTAGATAATGCGACCGCAGGTTCAAATGCACAAAGACCATCCAAGCAGATCACATCGCTACCAACAGCATACCAGCCCAAAAGCACGTCATCCCCTTTGCTGTCGACAACGTTAACCTGATACTGGACTGCACCAAGGGTTTCTTCCCAATAGAATGCGGGAGTATTACTTGTAAGCAATTCCCCGTTGAGGGGGGAGATGAGTACCGGATCCGCCTCGGGATCGGTATCTGCTTCTGTTTCAGGAGCAGGTTCCGGGTCCGGAGCGGCTTCGGGTACTATCCATCCCGCCAATGTGCCGTCATTATCTTCATCCCACTGTGTGGCAACAGCCCAAGAGCCAGCCAGAAAATCGTAGGTAACCTGGCTCTCATCACTGAAATCGGAGAGCCAGTTCCCACCAAGATCGGCTAGCGCCTCGCGACTACCATGACAACCATCTTCCCAACACCCCCAAAGCTCCAATGCGCTTTCAGGCGCGGCAACGCCAGAAACCACGTCGGTTTCTAAATCGACGTTTGTAATAGACAAGGCAGTAACTACATGTTTTTTTGTGGTAGCACCATCACGGAGGATGATCTCAAAGCCGGGTTGAATATCAAAAACATCAGTGAGATCAAAGACCAGTTTCGTATACCCTGCATTGTCATCGACAACCATAGCAGATGTGGAATAGTCTTCTTTTTTCTTTGTGTCAGGGTCATCAATGATGAGGGTTACAACTGTTTCAAGCCCCCAATGATAAGTGTATATCTGGTCATGTGCTGCGTTGACCAAAAAGCCAATTTCTTCAGGAATCGCTTCATCAAAAGGTTGGCCTGGGCCTTCGACAACCTGTAAGGCTGTATCTGTAACTGCTGTCTGCGCTTGTACAGCCTGTGTCGGAAATGATCCGAACAGCAGTACAAATACTGCCACAATAGACAGTAATCTATTAATATTTTTCATTGCATTCTCCTCTCGTTCAAACATGGGCCTGTTTAAAGTCGGTAAATAATTATGAAAAGACTGCCTCCTCTCATTTGAAAAAAAATTCAATCTTTGTTCATTTTTTATATATATTTCATTCGATCAGACTATTTTCGATCTCCTTCTTTACTTGATTTTTGAAAGCAATTTCGTCGCTAACAAAATCGCATAATTCTTGCATTGAGCCGCTGGGCTCACATTTGCAGTGGTACAAAAAGACCAGTTTATTTGCCAAGTCAATCGCTAAATGCGATACTTCCGCTTGCTCGCTGATAATCGTAAAAATAGGAGCGGTACCGTTCCGGCTCAATTCATAAATAATCAAATCAGGTTTGATGGATAATAGATATTCATCCACGTCATAGATATTTGCGTTGACTCGTGTCACAATAGATTTTCTATGTGCTAAAAGACTCTCCGCCACACCATCCATAAATACCGAGTTTCCTAACAGAAGCACGTGTGGATCAACTGACATACCACTCTCCTGTCTACAAGCTTTTATTAATTACTTCTAATATAAGTATAGAGAGCAGCGAGAGGCTTTTCTATTACCCCACCCCTCATTTAGGCATGATAAAAGAGCCATCTTTACACTCTTTTAGGATTAGTCCCTCTTAGAGGAGGGACTACCCCCAAAAAAGAAAAAAACCCAATAAGGGCTTTTGGATTTCAAATTTAGAAACGAGCCTTAGCTTAAATAAGCCCTTCCTTTTTGGCGTATAAAACCGCTTCCTGACGTTTTTCAAGGTGAAGCTTTGTTAAAATTTTTCGCATGTGGCTTTTTACAGTATGGATACTCAAATTAAGGGTCTGTGCGATTTCCTTGTTGGTCTGCCCCGCTGCAACATGCTCCAAGACTTCTTGCTCGCGTGCCGTCAAGGTGGCGGGGTTGGTAATGGACGTATCTATTGCATGCTTGCTGATCCGTCGGAACTCTGCCAACATGCGCCCCCCCAATGTTCGCGTAATGGCTGCTTCATCACGCATTGCCCCTCGCAAAGAGGCAAGCAACTCACGCGAGCTGACATTCTTAAGCAGGTAGCCTTGCGCTCCATTTCGGATCGCTTCAAAAACATTTTCGTTTTCATCGTTGACTGTGAGCATGACGATGGTAACATCCGGTAATTCTTTTTTTATACGCTGGGTTGCTTCCAAGCCATCACAAACCGGCATTGTGACATCCATTAAAATCAGGTCCGGAGATAATTCTTCAGCTTTAACAATGGCCTCCAAGCCATCCGCTGCTTCTCCCACTACTTCAAAATCAGGTTGCCCTGCCAAAATATTCACCAGCCCTTCACGAAAAAGCAGGTGATCATCGACGAGTAATACACGTGTTTTAGACATAATCATCCCCTTCCATAAAAATCTCCGGCATATAAACAAATCCATCCAAAGCAAGATAATCTGGGTCCTCATCCAACATCCACGATAATTGGACTCTTGTTCCAAGACCGGGTTCTGAGGCAAATTCCAGATGGGCACCCAAGCGTGTAGCACGCGCGTTCATGAGCTTTATCCCAAAATGGTTTCCATTTTGGGCATGTACATGGGTCGTATCAAACCCAATCCCGTTATCTTCCACTTTAATAATCACTTTTTCATCGAGTTGCTCCCCTGAAATATGTACTTTTGTCGCTTGGGCGTGTTTGCGAATATTTACGATCGCTTCTTGTACAATAGGTGTTAGTTGTGCTACTTGAGCAGGGGGCAATACCAAAGGTGCTGTGAAAGAGAAACTTGTATCAAAAAGAATTGAATTTTCTTCAGAAGCTTCCTCCGCCAAGGCAGCAAGCAACTCCTGGAGTGTTTTTCGGGGTTCCGGTATTTTCTGCAAGCTGGCAATGGATTTACGCACATCCAGAGATGCTATGTCGACGGTTTTCCGAATTTCTTCCAAGGCTTCAATTCCACCCCCGTTTTTATCGGAAGGAAATAGTTGTGTAACCTGATCAATCTTTAACCCGAGCAAGCTTATCGTCTGCGCCAAGCCATCGTGCATATTTGCAGCGATCCGCTGACGTTCTTCCAACGCTGCCGCCCATTCCAATTGCTTATGGAGATAAGCGTTTTCCAAAGCAACAGATGTATGAGAGACAAAACTCTCGACAAGTTCAATATCTTTTGAGCGCCAAGGCTTTCCATCTGATCCATCCAAAACAAAAAGATTAATGATCTTCTTGCCACGCTTCCAGACCCGTGTGCAGAGGAGAGAACGGTTGCCTAACCCCTCTTGCCAATGACGCGGTATGCATTTGTCTTGGGCAATATTTTCAATCACTATAGAAGCTTTCGTGCGACATAACGCATCAAATAAATGGCCATCATTAGGGCTTATTGCCATGGCCGCCTTCATGTCCAGATCAAAACCTTCACTGGCGATCCAGGACAAAACTCCCTTTTTCTTATTCCATGATAGGAGACAGGCAGCTTCCCTTCCGGTTAGTTTAATTGACTGAGCGATAATTTCTCTAGTGATCTGATCCACATCAAGCGTGGAACCAAGTTTGATACCTGCCTGATGCAAAGTGCTCAATTCCTCAGCCCATGCTTCAGCTTCTTGATAGAGATAGGCATTTTCGACGGCCATCCCGACCTGATTACACATACCAGCCAGCAGGTCCAAAGTCGTTTGCTCCAAAGGTTCCGCCTGTTGTGAGCCAAGTGCAATTGCCCCAACGATCTGATCCTTTGCGATCAGAGGCGCTCCCATCAAGGTACAAATGATTTCTTTCTCAAGATGGATGCTTCCATGTGCTGCTTTATCATCGAGGGGCTCACTGATAACCTGCCTGCTATCAACCGCTTGTTGCGCAATGAATCTATATGGGCATTTATCCGCTGCGCATAAATCCAGATCATCTTGTGACAAGCTTCCTCGATAAGCCCCCAATAACAAATTCTGACTCTTTTGATTGATTAGAAAGATCACGCCTACATCCATCGAAAGCACAGGGAGCATTTTGTCCAAAGCAAGGTCTAATACTGTTTTCAGGTCAAGAGATTGGCTGAGCGAATCCGCAATCTCATTTTGGGCAACCAACATAGCTGTTCGTTCATCAACCAAATCTTCAAGGTGATCGCGATACTCATCCAACTCTTCTTCCGTTTTTTTCTTTTCAATGGACATCTCTTTCAAGTACACAAAACCGAAGATGGGTATTGCCAAGATATGGAAAGTGTTGCTTATTGGACAGAGGAAATAATTGTATGCTTGATTCGTTGTATAGCTTGCCAAGCGTATAATTTCGCTGATTAAAAAGAAACCCAATGCGACGCTGACGAGAGATCGCAACCAATCGCGTTTCCTGGCCAAGACAAAGATCGCAGCCGCGATCAGGACAAAAGAAAGGATATGAAAAGCCCGGGCTTCC
Organism: uncultured Anaerolineaceae bacterium; assembly: GCA_964487745.1. Taxonomy (GTDB): domain Bacteria; phylum Chloroflexota; class Anaerolineae; order Anaerolineales; family Villigracilaceae; genus Desulfolinea. The sequence continues at coordinate 75,379 of CAZASG010000002.1, forward strand.
CATGTTTCACTGAATTTAGCACCGGGGTTGAGATTAGAGAATTTAGGCCAGGTGATATAAGTTATTAGAAAAACCGTAACTATTATTGATAATCCAACCTGTAGATAGCGGCGGGATATGCCTTCGTCGTCCAATGCATATCGCAGGAAAGCTCCCGCAACAACGATCAGCGCAGCCACCTCCAGACCGTGTTCCAAAGGATGATAATAAATATCTTCGCCTCCCCCTGTTATTTGCCAAACGGTCAATCCGAACATCATTAATTCGCGCGTCAATGCCAAACCAAATCCCCAGATGAGTAATTTTTCACGCGGCAAATGCTGGCTTTTCTGACGTGTCCAGGCAATAGCCAGCAGCACCAACCAAAAGGCTGATGCTAAACCAAAACGCACCAAATTATTCTCGGCAGGACCCGGTCCACCGGAAAATTGTTTAATCGCTAAGATAAAAAAATCCCCAAAGGTTTCCATTCGTTACCTCATCCCCTTCTTGACGTAAAAAACCTGTCTTTCCAAGACAGCTAACACGCATTCTTGCGTATAGCTTCTGTCTATACAAATCATTGTAGCAAAATATATTACAAACTTCAATTACTACACAGCACTCAGGACTAATCCTCTTGACAATATTTGGGTATAAAAAATCGCTCTTTTATCATCCCCAGATGACACTTAGGGATGTTGAAGCCGATGCTTGGACTCTCTATAATTTTAATTGTATTTTAAGGTTTCATCGTTCTTTAGCAATTACAGGGACAAGATACCCTATACCAACAACGAACACACAACATCAAAAGGGGTGACTCTCTCGCTACGATCCCTGTTTTCAAATAGCCCTCTTCCGAGAAAGGAGATGCAAAGTGAAAAGACAAATCTATAAAACAATTGGTGTGGTATTGCTCTTGTTTATTCTGGTCACTACAGTTTTTGCCGATGATGGAACTATTTTCAGGAGAAATGTCTCTGGTACTCCGCACGAGGAAACAGAGCATGCGTCGATTAAAATGCTGCCGGTCTACGTTCCTGCTCAAGCTTCAGATGGAACACTATTGACCGAAGGTATAGATATCATAGATGCAGATGGAGCACTAGTCGAGACCCGTTTTGATGTCCAGCCGCTGATCGTACACTACAATGATGGACACGTAGAAACCATTGATGTAGACGGCTACGGTGGCTTCCCGGGACACGGAGAGCGCGATGCATTTGCCGGGGTCAGCCTGGACGGCGGTGCAACATGGAAGACCACTAACCTATCCAACTCTGCCGACCGGTCTTCCTTTAAAATCAAGCTGGGCGGGAGAAAAAAATTCCCCTATCCAGGTGATGTTGGACGTTCCTTCATGGCCTCGGACGGCAATCAGGTACTTATCGTCTGGGTAAGCCGATTTGCTGGTGGAGGTAATCCGAACTATGCAATGAGCGATGAAGAGCGAAGCCTGGTCGCAGATTATCTGGCAGGAACAGGCGCGATCCCAGATGCTTCAGCATGCACCGACGGTGACCTTATCGGAACTCCCTGCATCTACCTGGAGGATCATTTCAGCGTGGCTGGTTCGCAGGGTTCATCAGATCTCGCCGACGAAGGCTACCCGCTGATCGGTGAGCTGCCTTACGCTGCCCTCTGGGTGGCTCGCGGTGTGATCATGCCGCCTGCAGCAGAAGGCGAGGCCAGCACGTTCGTCTGGTTCAAGGCCGAACGCTTGAGCTCAGCTGTACGTGATGCCAACCGACCGGAAGCATCCTGCGTCAAGGGCGCCGGATGTGTCGTCACCTGGCAAGAAGATCCTGATGGGATTCGCCCTGGCTCAGGTGATGGGCCTGGCGAGGGCTGGAGCGGGGCTATTGCCCACCACCAGACCGACACCTGGTACTCTTATATCGACTGGAACGACTTCAACCTGGTCAGCTTGGACGGGACCTATGGTTCTCTCCTCAATGATACCGGTGATCTTGCTGAATGGATTGCTGCCAATGATTCAGGCAGCCCTTCTGCCGCGATCCCTATGTCAATCCCGGTACGCCTTACAGATAACTCGATGTGTGTTGCTGCAGATGACAAGCCCTACTGTTATGCCGACTTTGACAATAGCGGAACCCCCGACTTCTGTGCCGATTCAACAATAGTCAGCATTGAGGTACCAGATGAAGGTGGAGAAGCGGTAGCACATGATGTCGATATGTGTATCACCGAGGACGGACGCTTGATGCGTGGTAATACCGCCTCGACACGTGCACGGCTTGGTCTGAATGGTTACTCTTCTTTGGGCGACTATAGGGTTGATCCAGCAGCCTACCCGATCGACAGTGCCTGGTTTACCGTATCTTATGAGGAAAACAAGGGTCTTGGTGATGAAGGTGAGGATGAGGTTGTACCCGAAGACCTTATTGAAAAAGTCGATATGGGCAAGAACGTCTGGTATCACACCTTCGATATGTTCAATCCCGAACTTGTCTCACAGGGCCTGATGCTTAACCAACCTGCTGTCTACCCGGAAGACTTTTCAAATCCCGAGGGCTTTTTAACTCAGGAAGCAAGCCTGGGCTATAACTTCTACACCATTGATCCCGATCCAATCTATGAAGATCAGGCTAATCTCGATACTACACTTTACCAAACTGAGATATCCCGACGACCAAGCAAAATCACTCAGGACTGGTACGATGCTGGCGCCTCTGGCACAGTAGCTTTCCAACTGTGGAAGCAAGGTATCATCCGGCGCGGCGGCCCCGCTGACATCATGGGACGGCGTTTTGTGATCCCGGATGAATTCGATGCGACCACGGATAACCCTTATGACTACAACAACATGGTCTGTAACACATGGGCCTACACCGACGGATTGAACCCACGCTACGTCAAGGGTTTCTGTGCCGACCCGGCGATTAACCTTTCTGGCAACACTATCCTAACAAGTGAAAATTGTGGTGATGCTACTAGCTGTCTGGATGTTTACCCCTTCAATGACTACTACGATGATCTCGATATGACTGATCAAACTGATGGAGTCTCCAAGATATATACCTGGGAGATGGTCGGTCCTGGATATGGAGAGACGATAACGGATACAACTCTAACCAATCTTGACGATCTCTCCTGGGAAAATCCCTATGATATGGCAAAGGGACACCGCGGCTTCCTGGCTGGTGACATGTTGATGGTGATGTACGGCTGGACGCCAAACTGGAACGACCTCCAGAACGGCCATTCCATCGTAAACCTGTATGTCCGGCGGTCGTTTGACGGCGGGCAGACCTGGAGTACCACACCAGGCAGTTTCACCCACACCAACGGTATTACCTACAGCGGTGACGGGACAACCACCTGTGAGTGGATGGGACCAATTTCTGAACAGTACCCTGAGTGCGTGGATTATGGGGCAGGCGATTTCGAGCAAGCTCGCAACGTCTCCCAACTCGGTGGTTCTCAAGTGACAGTCCTCGACCCAAGATACTCACCGACGACAAGAAGCATCACTGAAGCATCGGTCAGCTCCGAATCGCTGCCTACAGGGTTTACCGCCCCGCTCTATCCCGATGATACCCGTGACCCCTCACGCTTCTTCATGGTCTATGAAACCGGTGAGACAAGCGCATATGACGCTGGCGAAGCCACCCCGCTTGACCTGTTCTACAGCAGGGCTATCGAGTGGGGCGACGAATACCTGGTATGGCAGGACGAAGCTACAGCAGATTGCTTGCCTGCAGCAGATACTGAAGATGAATTTGATTTGTCGGGTTTCTGCAACGAGTTTGATGCTCTCGAAGGAAGTCAGTTCGACGAATCCGGTGAAGCCTCCGTAACCACCAACCCAGGCGGCACATTCTTCTATACAACCTGGAACCAAATTGACTTTGATCATGACGGTCACGAAATTCTCTCCGATGCTATATTCCGCCGTGTGCTGTTCATTGATGATTACATCCCTGGAGAAACAGAACCAAATGGAACGCCAAGCGTTTCGATCAATAGCCCGGCAAATGGAGCAACCTTCGACTCAGGAACGACAATTACATTCAGTGCCACAGCTTCGGATCCGGAAGATGGTGACCTGAGCAACGAGATCGCGTGGGCTTCCAGTATTGACGGCGCAATGGGCACAGGTGCAAGCCTTAGCGCAATGCTGAGCGATGGATCACACACCATCACGGCTACCGTGACAGACAGCGGAATGATCACCGAAATCGCTGAAGTCAGCATCACAGTTGAAGAAGAAGCACCTATAAATGAACCGCCAACCGTCTCGGTCAACAGCCCGGCAGATGGTGCGATATTCGCATCAGGCACGGAAATCACCTTCAATGGCACAGCCATTGATCTAGAAGATGGCGACCTGAGCGGCGCAATCGTGTGGGAAGACAACGGAGCCTATTTGAGTACTGGCGCAAGCTTTAGCGCAGTGCTGGGTGATGGTCCACACACGATCACTCTCACGGTGACTGATAGCGGTATGAATACCGCGAATGCTGAGATCAACATCACAGTTGAAGATGCTGTCTCCACTGCCGCCATGCACGTTGCTACTCTGGAGGGCACGTCCATCTCAGTTAATTCTCAGATTTGGAAGGCCAGCATCAATATTCAGGTTCTGGATGCCAACGGTGAAGCTGTTGCCAACACCCTGGTGAGCGGCTTATGGAGCAACGGCTATGTCGGTTCCACAAGCTGCACCACCGACGCAATGGGTTGGTGTACCGTTCTAACCAAGGGAATCAAGGTTCGCACAACCCAGGAGGTAACATTCACAGTTACCGACTTGGCTGCAGCGGGCTACACCTATGATGCAGCGGCGAACGTGGCTTCTGGAACAATCACAGTTGCCGCGCCGTAATCTCTTCAAGCTCTAACAAAAGAGACCGCTTTTCAAAAAGCGGTCTCTTTTTATATGTTTTGCTCTAAACCCAAAACTGTAGTATGGGCAACCCATAGCCTATACGCACCCTTGAGGGGATATAGCGCAGGGGTTTGGATAACGACTTTTGAAATCCTATAAGTTGACTTAAACACGAGAACCTAAAAAGCCAGCTCGAGTTTTCGAGCTAGCTTTTTAGTACCCAGTAAAATTACAAAACTTAATCTGACTTCTTGTCAGCTTTGATTTTGTCTGATCGACTAAAAAACTCCATCAGCCGCTCACGACCTTTTTGAATTTCCAGAGATTTTAGCCGCCATGTCCCGACGATGCCGTAGGGCAGGAAAAGCACGATCAGGATGTAGATCGCGCCATTGATGAAGCTAGCGCTTTCACCAATATAACGTCGCAGGCCAAAATCGAGAATGCGGTAAACGGCTGCACCTATGAGCGCACCGCTCAACGTCCCCACACCGCCGATCAGGATGATTAGCAGGGCAACGACCGTATATCCCAGCCCGGCCACGCTTGGACTGACGATCGGCTGATAAAGAGTATGCAACAAGCCAGCGATCGCGGCAGTGATGGAGGAGATAACGAGAGCGATCAATTTGAAATGGAAAGTGTTGTACCCCAACATTTGAGCGCGTCCTTCGTTCTCACGGATAGCAGTGCAAACCCGCCCAGTTGGGGAATTGACGAAACGCTGATAGATCATATAGATCACGACAACCGTCGCGAGTGTCACAAAATACAACGTTAAACGGTGGGTGGCGGGACTGATCCAATCGGGCACCATAACGCCCTGCAAGCCAACGTCAGAACCGGTATATTCGACCAACTCACTCGACAATACCAAAACATGGAAAACGGCAGCCATGCCCAAGGTCACGAGCGCAAAGGTGATCCCCTGTACACGCGGCAGGATCATCCCAAAGAGAAAAGCCTGCAAAACACCCGCGACAACAATCCATCCGAAAGTCGCTCCCAACGAAAGTCCAAAATTCTTGATCAGGATGCCTGAAAGATATGCTCCTACTGCAAAGAACATCGCGTGACCAAAAGACAGCAAACCGGTGAAGCCAAAGATCAGATCATAGCTGAGAGCATAAAGGGCGAGAATGAATATCTCAAGTGCCAAACCTTGGATGAATTTCGATTGGCCGCTCTCATCCATGAGAACTTCTGCGGGAGAGTTTCCATTCAGTAAGCCAACGATAAAGGGTAACAGGATCAAGCCTAACAAAGTCCACAAGGCGCCCTGATTCTTTTTGAAGAAGATGTTGAAATTCTGTGTTGTCATATGCTACTCCTTTTTCCCCAGCAAACCGTTCGGCAGGATGAGCAGAATGATGACCATCAATAAAATAGTCGAGGCGGGGACGATGGGCGGACTGGGTTTGAAGACAGCATCCGTAAAGGGGAGCGGGATGCCGATCTGCCCATATTTAATAATGAATTGCTGCAAAAGCCCGACTAAAAGCGATCCAAATGCTGCGCCAGGATAACTGGTCAGACCACCAATGGCGAGAGCAATCAGGGCATTGAGGAAGAAACTTTCTCCCATTGTGTTGGAAAGTCCTACAGAGGGCGCTGCCAAAATACCACCTAAAGTTGCCAAACCGACACCGAGAGCAAAGACCTGTGTGAAGACACGGCGCACGTTGATACCGAGGGCTTCAACCATTTCGCGATCCTGCACGCCAGCACGGATAACCATGCCCAGGCGGGAACGTTGCAAAAGCACCCACACACCGATCAGGACGACCAAACCGATGATCGGGATCAATATTTCATTGTAGATTCGAATTCTTCCATCGAGAATTAGCATGGTCGAGCAATGGTGATTCCACCAATCGGCGAAGGTCGTTGCCGGGCAGTGTTCGCCACCTGCTGTGGCAAAAAGTTCAGGGCGTGGCATGGTGAACTCGGGACGACCCCAGATCGCGCGTACCATCTCGATGCCGATGGCGCTCAGTCCGAGCGTCAGCATAAGTTGATAAATCGGGCGAATATAGAGCGGGCGGATGAGGGTCGTTTCCATTACAGCGCCGAGGGTCACGCCGCTGGTCACCGCGACGATCACAGCGATGAGGAAGAGCCAGTTCTGGTTGATCGTCGTCAGCCAGGTCGTCAGGGCATCGCTAAAGACGAAGAAGACAATCCCCGCTACAACAACGATCACAAAACCAACAAAGCTGCGCCAGCTAATACGCGGTGTAAGCGTTTTCTCTCCACCAAGCATCGATAAACTGAAAGTCGCCAACAAGCTGCCCACAATCAAACCAACGAAGGCTAGCCACGGAGAGATTTCCTCGAAGGCAACAGATGGCGGGAGAATATTCAGTCCAACGCTGGTGTTATAAGCCAGCGCAACCGGGCTTTGAGCATAAACGTCAAGACTCCAGAAGGAGATGGGATAGCGCGAGAGAACGCTGACAAAGATGAGGATAGCGGCAACGAGACCAACCCAGGGGATGTATCGCTTCGCTCGTGCATTGAACAGGTTTCGGGTTGAGAGCGCCGTCCACACATCCCCAAGCATGAATCCGCTAAAGACCAACGCAAGCGGCGTGAGCAAATCTATAAAAGTATCGGGGCGCACCAGCACAGTCCAGCCAATATAGGCGCCGATCATGAAGAGGGTGCCGTGCGCCAGATTCAGGACATCCAATAAGCCGAAGATCAGCGAGAAGCCGGATGCGACCAAAAAGGTGAGGAAACCGACCGAGAGACCGCGCAAGAGGGTGATGATGAAATCCTGGGTCTCCATGCCGTTGGCGGCGGCGATAAAAAGAGCAGCCAGCGCAGCCAAAACGATGAGAAAGAGGTAATTTTTGCGGAAATAAGTTTTCATGGCTGCTCCTTATGCCGCACCGAGATAGCGGTGAATAGTCTCTTTGTCGTTGATGAGGTCTGCCATTTTGCCTTCCTTGGCGGAGTGCCCCTCTTCAATGATGGCGTAGTTCTCCGCCAATTTGCTGGCGACGAGAAAGTTCTGCTCAACAAGGATAATGGTGCTTTCTTCAGAGAGTTGGAGAATAGCTTCCATCATCTGTTCGATCAGCACGGGAGCCAATCCTTCGCTGGGCTCGTCGATCAGCAGGAGACTGTTATCTGGCACGAGAGCACGCGCGATAGCGAGCATTTGCTGCTGCCCGCCGGAGAGATTTGTGCCTGAAAGGTGAATGAGACGTTTGAGATCGGGGAAGAGACTGAAGATAAATTCTTCTTTGCGCTCATAGTCGCCTTTTTCGCGTTCGGCGATCTTGAGATTTTCTTCCACGCTCAAGTCACGGAAGATGGCGCGATGCTCAGGGATGTAGCCAATGCCGAGGGCGGCGATGTCGAAGGAGCGCATACCGTGAATTTCACGCCCGTCGAAGATCACTTTGCCTTCGCGCGGCGGGGTCAGTCCCAAAATGGATTTGAGCGTGGTGGTTTTGCCTGCGCCGTTACGTCCCAGCAGCGCCGTGATGCTGCCTTTGGGCACGCGCAGGTTCACGCCCTGCAAAATATGATATTGCTCGATAAAAGTGTGAATATCTTGTACGTCTAACATATAGTCCATGATGTCTGCCTCACACATTCAATTCGTATAAACCGCCGAGATATGCGGTTTGCACATCTTCGTTGGCAGCGATCTCGGAGGGAGTTCCCTCCGCCAATACGCGCCCCTGGTGCATAACAGTGATCGTGTCGGAAACGCTCATCACCACATTCATATTGTGTTCGACCAACATAACGGTTTTATTGCCTTTTTGCTGGACATCCTGAATGAGTGCGATCAACTCCGGAACTTGCTCGGCAGCCATCCCAGCGGTAGGTTCATCGAGCAGCAAGACTTCTGAATCCGGGGCAAGGATCATGCCCAACTCGAGTTTGCGCTGGTCGCCATGCGGCAGGGTTTTGGCAAGGGTTTGAGCGCGGTCTTTCAAACCAACGGTCTCGATCACTTCCCAAGCACGTTCCTCGTATTCCTTGAAATGGGATGAGGCCCACCAGAACTTAAAATTATCTCGTCCCAGAGCCTGGGCAGCCAACCGAATATTTTCGAAGACGGTCAGACTGGGGAAGATATTTGTGATCTGGAAGGAGCGCCCGATCCCGAAGTGGATGGTGCGATGCATCGGTTGGCGGGTAATATCTTTCCCCTTGAAAATCACTTTCCCACTCGTGGGCTCGATATTGCCACTCAGCAGATTGAAGAAGGTGGTTTTCCCTGCTCCATTAGGGCCAATAATGGCGTGAAGGGAATTCTCGTGCACTTTGATGCTGACATCGTCAACAGCAACCAGTGCGCCAAATTCCCGGCGTAAGTCGTGCGTTTCGAAGATGATATTTGATTCCATATAGTTATCCATTATTTGTAGGGGCGACTTCAAGCGTCTTTTTATTTCTTTCTTGTTGCAATGCTCTGCGTTGCAATTTGTGATAGCACCCCAACGCAGAGCGTTGGAGCAAGGGGTAAAAAAAATGTGTAAGCCTGATTCAAAGTACGGCTGAAGTCGCTTCTACAACGATGCACCAAACTCCCTGAGGGTAAATTTACCCTCAGGGAGTTTTATTTTACGCTAAATTAGCGTCTACTCGCCACTCAAGGAGCCGTAAGGGAGATCTCCACAGCGATCTTTCATGTCTTCGGGCAGCAAGCAGGGCGGTTCGGGGCGAACCGTAGTAATGTGATTGAAGAACATTGCTTCAGGGTCATCAACATTGAGCAGTTCCATAACATACATATCCTGAATCGCTACGTGATCTTCAGGGCGGATGTAGACGGTGCCCTTGGGGCCTTCGAAGCTCATGCCTTCCCAGGCAGTCATCAGAGCTTCAGCGCTGGCATCACCACCAGTAGCTTTCAAGCCTTCGACCAACATGATCGCAGCATTAGCGCCGTCACCGTCAAAGAGGTCAGGGTAAACGCCATAGCGGGCTTTGGTTTCATCGATTAGCCAATCATTGATGGTGTTATCGGGAGCGGAATAATGATAAAGGATCGAGCCGGTTGCGCCAATGGAGTTACCGAAGAAGGCGGGCAAAGCAACGTTATCCACGAAGGAGGAAGCCATATCCATATTATCAACAACGCCAAGATCTACAGCGGACTGCATGATGGCGATAAAACCGCCGCCAGCCCAGGTCGGGATCCAAGCTTCTGCGCCAGAGTCGAGGATCTGTTCCATGTAGGGAGTGAAGTCAGTGGTGTCAGCAGGCGCAAAGATGTCATCAATGGGGAAAGTACCGCCGTATAGGGTGCAGGCATCACGATAAGCTGCTGCGCCACCCCAGCCGAAGCTGTAGTCTGGAGCGATCTGAGCGAAGGTATCGTATTCTTTAGTGGCATATTCACACAACGCCATAGCATCCTGATAGTTCTCACGGCTGGTGCGGAAAGTGTATTCGTTGAAACCAATGCCGGTAATGTCGTTGGCGGCTGCCGGAGCAACGATCAACGGGATCTGGTTCTCGGCAGCGATCTGCTGCAGGGAAGCGGTATTACCGGAGCTAACGGTACCAACCAAAACGTCAACTTCGTTCACGTCAACAAATTCGCGGGCAACAGATGTCGTTAGTTCGGGGTTAGTTTGGTCGTCGCCGAGGTAAACGATAATTTCACAGCCATCCAGCATGAAGGTGTTTTCGCCATCTTCGATGGCAAAGACATCACCAACGCTACCGGGCGCACCAGTTGCATATTCCATGCCGAGCATGAAGCTGCGCCAAATGTGAACACCGTAGATCGCCAATGCGCCAGTGGCATCGGAGATCAAGCCGACTTTGACAGTGCAAGCTTCAGCCGCTTCTTCCATGGGCTCTTCTGCGGTTTCTTCAGCGGCGGGCTCTTCAGCCATCGGTTCTTCGGGGGCAGCTGCGGGCGTACAAGCAGCTAGCAACATGGTAAGCGCTAAAAAGCCAATAAAGAGAGTTCGCATTTTTTTCATTTCTTCCTCCTCCTTAAGGAGATCTAAGAGAATAAGTTGGTAAGTGGTTCAAAAGGTGTTTTCTAAAGATTGACATAGGTGGACGGCTGCACCACCTCCTTTCAATGGAAGATTGTTTTTATGCAATATGTGTATGAAAAGCTTGGTTGAATTCTTCCGGCTTTTCGATAAAAGGCAGATGTCCGGCATCTGCGATCACAACTTCTTCATAGCTGCCACCAGCAACTACATATTTTTCCAATACGGCACGGGTCTGGCCGATCATCGGCTGGGGAGGGAAAACTTCTTCACCGGGCCATCCAGGGATCAAGCCAGCCCTGCCAAGAAAACCGGGATCAGATGCAGCGCTCTCGGAAACGACCATGTCGTCTGCCCCACGTATCCATAGAACCTTATGCTTGGATTCTGCTGCAATGATCTTTTCGATATCCACAGCATATTTCGGTGAGGTCGCATTCGTTGCGCCCCATTTGCCGGGGGCCATGAAAGGCCAATTCTCGGTTTGGACGGCATCGCCCGGCACATCCTGCTCGCCGATATGGGTGCTGTTCAACGAAGCAACCAGTTCATCTTCACGCACTGGGATGAAAGGCGGTTTCACCAGCAAGGTACGGATCGCCGCACGGGGAGAGAATTGGCTTTCCATACTCATGTCGTTATCTTTGATGCGCTGGATCAATTCGGGGTTTGAAAGCCCGCCGCCGGAACCGGCGAAATCATCGTAGCAGGGCGTGCCGTCCACATCTTTGGTACCACTAAATCCATAGGGAGAACCGGTATCAACCAATGTAACGCTCAGGAAGCGATCGGGGTAATCGGCCATCATCCACCAAACAACCATACCGCCTAACGAGTTGCCAACGATATGTGCCTTTTCAATGCCAAGATAATCGAGCAAGGCAACTGCATCATCAGCCAGATCGCCCATACCGTTGGTGGCATCGATCTTCTTTTCAAGTTCGGCATCCCCAAAACCACGCTGATCGGGCGCGATACCGCGATAACCGGCAGGCAAAGCGACCATCGTCTCTTCCCACCAGGTAGCGGAGGAAACATTGCCATGAAGGAAAAGCACTGGCACACCGTCATCTGCACCACTGAAGAGAACGCGGGTGGTGATGCGCCCAGTTGTGATCGTTTTGGCAGTAATACCGTCCATGGTTGGGATACTCATCGGAACCTCCTAACCTAAATATTTCTCTTTCAATTTGATCTTCTCAACTTTGCCATACGCGGAATAAGGCAATTCGTCTGTAAAAACAAATTCTTTCGGGATTTTGAATTTCGCGATCTTATTGCGACAAAACTCTTTCAATTCATCTTCTGAAACTTGCTCATTATCTTCGACCAGAGTGATCATCAAACCAACTTCACCCCATTTTGTATCAGGCTTACCGATCAGGGCAGCATCTTGAACCGCCGGATGATCGCGCACGACCGCTTCAACCTCGGCAGCGTAGATATTCTCGCCGCCGCTCTTGATCATGTCCTTGTAACGTCCGTCGATATAGAAGAAACCGTCTTCGTCCATATGCGCCATATCACCGGTGTGGAACCAACCATCTACAATGGCTTTGGCAGTGGCTTCGGGATTACGCCAGTAGCCGGAACAAACGTGGGGACCAGCGATCAGCAACTCGCCCGCCTCACCAACTTCCACGTCCACGCCTGTTTCGGGGTTGGCGACCCGCATTTTACTGTGGAAGATGGGTTTCCCCACCGACCCCGTTTTTGGCACGGAATCTTCATCCGTCATGCTGAAGCAGTTCGCGCCCACTTCCGTGAGGCCATAGCCCTGACGGAAAATGATGCCTTTTTTCTCGCGCCACTCGTTCATCAAGGGCGGCGGACAGGGCGCACCGCCGCTGATAAAGAAATGCACGTGGCTGAAATCGGCTTCTTTGAAATAATCTAAATCCATCCACATTTGGAAAAGCGTCGGCACACCCAATATAACTGTGCAGCGCTCTTCCATGATCCAACGCATCGAGTCGGCGGGGTCGAAATCGCGCGCCAAAATAATACGCCCGCCAATATACAAGATCGGCGTTAGGAAGGCAAACAGCCCGCCCGCGTGAAAAAGCGGCGTATAAACCGGGGAGATGTCTTTCTCCGTCAGCCCCCAACTGACAACGGAATTGATCGCATTGAAAAGAATCTGTCGATGCGGGAGGATTGCGCCTTTGGGATTGCCGGTCGTGCCCGATGTGTAGAGGATACAGTAGGGAGATTCAAGATCGAGCGACGGACGGATCGGCTCGTGGATTTGGGCTTGCTCCAGACCAAGTTCGTAGGATTTCGCCCCATCCATCTCGGCCCCACGCAGCCCCACAAAATATTCGACTTGGATATCAGCACGCATCTCATCTACGACCGGAACAAACTCTGGTTCAACGATCAGCACCTTCGGTTCAAGGTCGTTCACCATATAGGCCAGTTCGCGCGCTGTCAAACGCCAGTTAAAGGGTGCAAAAATCGCCCCGATCTTCGGCAATCCGTAGAATAGATCGATATAGACAATACTATTTTTGGCAAGAATGGAGACACGATCTCCAGGCCGGACGCCCAACTCGTCACGCATGAAGTTCGCCAGACGATTGGCGCGTTCGTTCAGTTCAGCATAGGTAAACCGCTTTCCCGTTTCCATCTCAACAATTGCGATACGTTCAGGGGTTAATTCGGCTCGTTTACTTAACAGATCGGCAGCGTGCATAACTCTCCTTATAAGATGTCCCAGCTTAACAAAAAACAGTTTCGCAGCGGTTACAAAATGGTGTCACTACGAGGAAAGCGACAGCTTGACGTGGCAGTCTTCTTAACCAAAGAGGAGATTGCTTACCCCTTCGGGGCACAGGTCGCTCCGCTCGCAATGACCATCTAGCTCTGCTTTGCCAGGAAGTCCAGAACGATCTGGTTAAACTCTGTCGGTTTTTCCCAACAGGATGCGTGCCCTGCATCCCTGATCAGATGGTGTTCTGCATGCGGGATGCCCTTTTTTAGTATCTCGGCATAGCGCGGACCTTTGATTAGATCCAACTCACCGACCATGATGCAGGTTGGGACTTTTATTTCATTTAATCGTTCGGTGAAATTCACATCGAAAAAGGCTTCGCATAAACGGATCACAGCCGGAAAATCGAGGGCTTTATAGCGCTCTTTGGCATCTTCCAAGATGGCGGTGTTGGCGGCAACCCAATCGGGGGTGAAATTCCAAGGCACAGAAGCATGGAAGAAAGCCAGCGGATCTGCTCGAAGAAGAGCATCCACCCAGCTTTGGATCACCATGCGCAATTCAGGGCCTACCTCACTGACGGTATCCATCAGGATCAGGCTGCGCACCTTTCCAGGATATTTCAACACAAAGGCTTGTGCCACTTCCCCGCCGTAGGAGATACCTGCAATATGAGCCGTCTCAATATCGAGAGTATCCAGCAGCGAAGCGAGATCATCCGCGTGAAGCTCCATCGAGTATGGGCTTTCGGGATGATCCGATTGTCCCTGGCCTCGACAGTCATATTGCAAGGTACGGTAGTGTTCCGAGAGTGCCTTGGTCTGGAAGACCCAACTCGTGGCAGCATTCATGAGGATGCCATTGTTAAGTACTAGAACAGGGGCATCTTTGGGTCCGTGTAGTTCGTAATAAAGGTTTAAATTATTGACGTAAATTTGCGGCATTTTTAAATCAGGGACAGGGATAGCTTTTTTTATCCCTGCCCCCACCTAGCCTCCCCCGCGAGTGGGGAGGGACTGTTTGTTATGAATTCCTATTCCGCTTCAAATGCCAGGAAGGTTTGTTTTTCATCTTCCTCGCCGCGCTCCAAAAAAGCGACCTTGAGCGGCGTCCCGATCTTGACTTCTTCGGGTTTGCTGGCATCCAAGCCCAGAATTTGCGCACTCATCTTGACACCCTCATCTAATTCGACAATGCCTGCCATGTAGGGGTTATCACGTCCGTAGCCCGCTTTGATCATCGCTGTTGGCGCAATAGCTATGGATGTGAAAGCTGCCAAAGTCGCCTTGCCGCTGAATTCGACCCAATCCAGTTGATCACTATAGCAATTTGAGCAGAGCGCACGCGGCGGCAGGAATTTTTCTTCACAAGCCGAGCAATGGGTTCCCATCAATTTCTTTTCATTCAAGAACTCAGCAAAAGATGCCTCGGTGAAAGGTTTTTTCTCAACGTTCGTCGTCATCTTAGTCTCTCCTTTCGTAGACGTGCACTACGCAGGTGCCACCGGTGCCACCAACATTATGAGTCAAGCCAAGCGGAATATCGCCCGCAACCTGGCGGTCGCCAGCTAATCCACGCATCTGTTTGAAGATCTCAACAGCCTGTCCCGCGCCAGAAGCACCGACGGGATGCCCTTTTGATTTCAAACCGCCAGATGTATTGATCGGTTTGGCACCATCTCGTGCAGTGACTCCGTCTTCAGCGGCTTTATAACCTTCGCCGGGAGCGAAGAAGCCGAGATCTTCGGTAGCGATCACTTCAGCGACAGTGAAACAATCGTGTACTTCGGCAACGCGAATATCTTCAGCTGTAACGCCTGCCATTGTGTAGGCTTCTTGAGATGCACGGCGTGCGGCGTTGATAGTGGTCAGGTCAGCACGATCATGCAGGGCCATATCGGAAGATTGCCCTGAGCCGGTGATGTAGAGAGGATGATCGGTGAATTGCTTTGCTATTTCATCGGAAACAAGTAGAAGGGCGGTCGCACCGTCCGTGATGGGTGAGCAATCGAAAAGTCGCAGCGGCCAGGCGATCATCGGGTTGGCACGGTCGTCATGCATGAAATCCATCACGTTCCCCCATGTGGGAATGAGTTTACCCTTCTTCTCCGCAGACTTTTTGCGTCCATCCATCCAATCGGGAATGGTGACACCAAATTGAGCATTGGGGTTGAGAGCACCGTTCTCGTGATTTTTGATGGCGACATTCATCAGATGCTCCGGCGTCATACCATATTTGTGCATATAGGCAGATGCCATTGCCGCGTAGAAGCCAGGGAAGGTGAAGCCAGCCGGAATTTCAAAGAGCGTATCGGCTGCTGCTGCAAGAGTGTCGGTCACTTCAGCGGTCGGGAGATTGGTCATCTTTTCGATACCGCCCACCAGCGCTACATCATAAAGACCGGAGGCGATGGCTAAAATGCCCTGACGCAGGGCAACACCGCTGCTGGCACAGGCATCTTCAATGCGCGTTGCAGGGCGATCTGCCAAGCCGACCATATCGGCCATGATCGGGGCGGTATGGCTTTGTGCCTCGAAGAGGTCGCTGGAGAAGTTGCCGATGTAGATGGTTTCGATATCGGCAGGGTCAAGCTCTTTGTCCACCGATTGACGCATGGACTGAAAGGCTTCCACGAAGAGGTCACGGCTGCTTTTCTCACGGAATGCGCCGAATTTGCTCATCCCTGCGCCAACGAGGGCAACACCACGTCCAAGTTTTTTATTGCTCATGCTGTACTCCTGTTTTTGAGAGTAGGGGCGGGTTTATCCCACCTTGATTTATTTCACAAATTTCTCGCGAAGTTCGCGTTTCAGGATCTTACCCATTGAAGAGAGCGGTAAGGCATCCATAATTTCGACACTCTTGGGTACTTTGTATTTCGCCAGATGATCTTGCATATGTGCCATCAATTCTTCAGCGGTGGCAGATTGATCTGGTTTGAAAACGACACAGGCTTTGCCAACTTCCCCCCATTTTTCATCCGGGACACCGATGACAGCGCACATATGAATCGCGAGATGCTTATAGAGTACGCTCTCGATCTCAACCGGGTACACGTTTTCAGCACCGGAGATGAACATATCTTTTTTGCGATCCCGAACGAAGAAATACCATTCGTCATCGTATTCAACAATATCGCCCGTATGGAACCAGCCATCCTCGTCGAGGACCTCGGCAGAAGCTTCGGGATTATTCCAGTAACCAGAGCTGCCCGAAGGCCCTTTGAGTAGCATTTCGCCGGGCTGGTTGGGACCGAGCGGATTTTTATTTTCGTCGACCACGCGCACGTCAATGAAGAAGTTCGGGCGGCCGATACTGCCAGCTTTGCGAATCGCATCTTCAGGTGCGAGGGCAAAAAGCCCGGGACCATATTCCGTCATCCCAAAGCCCTGTTTAAAGCGGATGCCCTTCTTCTCGGTATAAAACTCAACCAAGGGGACGGGGAGCGGCGCGCCACCTGACGTGCAGAAGCGCAGGGTGCTTAAGTTGGCAGATTCAAAATTGGACGCTTGAGTCAGCATCTGGTACATAGTCGGAACTGCGGCAAATACCGTTACCTTTTCACGTTCGATCAACTCGAGCACTTGCTCCGGGTCAAATTGCTTGGTCAGGATGGTCGTGTTACCGAAAACGATCTGCGACGAGAGATAGGCAAATAAACCACCCGCATGGAAGAGCGGGAATACGCATAAGTAGATGTCATCATGGTTCAAGTCGTGGATAACGGTATTGAGTACATTCCAGTTGATCTGGCGGTGGCTGATCTGCGCCCCTTTGGGCAATCCGGTCGTGCCACCCGTGAAGAGAAGACAGGCGATATCTTCCTTGTCCAGATCTTCATAGGTAACGGGCGTGTCTGGCGATACCTGCACAGTGCTTTCGTAAAGCAGTGATCCATCAATCCCACCGCCTTCAATATGCAGATAATGACCAACAGCGTGATCGGTGCCGCGTGTATTCTCTTCAATGTTGGTTACTAATTCTTTGAAGACATCAGAATAAATGATCGCTTTGGGTTGGGTATCTTCGATGATGGAGACCAATTCCCGCCAATGCAGGCGCCAATTCAAGGCAGTATGGATCGCGCCTAATTTTCCACAAGCGTAAAAAAGATCGAGATGTTCGATGCCATCCTGCGCCAAGATCGCCACGCGGTCACGATAACCCACGCCAACTTCATCGCGAAGCCAATTCGCAAGGCGGTTAACGCGCTGATTCCATTCTCTGTAGGTCAGGCGCATTTCCGGAGACTTGCCCGCGTCAATGATGGCTAAGGTCTCGGGAGAATAAATCTCACGTCTTCCGAGGTAGTTGCCGATATACATTTCAATCTCCTTCAAAAATCATTTAAACAATGTCATTGCGAGGAGAGCTTTACCCGACGAAGCAATCCCCAAGATCGTCTTGGAGACTGCCGCGCCGAAAAGCATCGCCTCGCAGTGACATGCGATTATTCAAAATCCACAGACTTGGCTGCCAAAAACTTGCGCAGCGTGGGCCAGAAAATATCCGGGCGTTCCATGTAGGTCATGTGCCCGCACTCCGGCACCATCATATAACGGCTATTTGGCAAAATATCTGCCATTTTGGTCTGCTGCCAGGGCGGGATCGCGCGATCCTGTTCGCCGATCAAGATCAGGGTCGGCGTTTGGGCGTTACGGTAGGCATCCGGGTCGTTGTCGATATTCTCGAAAAAGGGATCCTGCGCCAAGGTCAGGCGCACGAGCGAATATTTCTGGTCCTTATAGCGGTCATAGAATCGGAGACGTCCGGCTTCCATCGCTTCGCCATAGATCTTGCGCGAGATATTCTCACCAAAAGTCTTCTCATAAAGGTATTGGGTGTAAATATCAAAGACTTCGTCCGTCGAGGCATAGAAACGTAGCGAAATATCCTGATACATCTGGAAGAGCATTTCACGCTTCAGCAGGATGCCCGAAAGTGTGAGCGTGTGCAGGCGATCCTGATGCAGACGCCCCAGCTCTGCGCCGATGAATCCGCCATAGGAAACGCCGATGGGATGAACCTTGTCCACGCCTACAGCATCCATCACCTCGATGAGATAGTCAGCGAATTTGTTGATGAAGTACGGTTCGTCCTCCGCCGAAGATTGCCCTTGTCCGAAATAATCGTACAGGAGAATGTCATAGTCCGGATGAAGGAAGGGAAGAGTGCGATACCACGACTTGGTCAACATCGCCAACCCGTTCAGGAAAACCACTACTTCCTTTTTGCCTTCGCCAAAATATTCCCAGTAGATCTTACGAGCGCCGTTTTCGACCTGGACAAAGCCTGTTTTGGATGGAGTGTATGATTTTTTTTCTGTCATATTCTTATCAGTAGGGGCGGGTGACCCCGCCCTTACGAGATTAACCAGCCGTCCATTTCCAGACAGATGCAGCCATTGAAATACCGCCACCACTGGCACAGAAGAGGATCGTTTCGCCGGGCTTAGGCGCTTTGCCTTGAGTAATAGCATCATCCAAGGCCATCACCACACAAGGAGAGCCTGTGTAGCCCCATTTATGCATGATCCAATGCGTTTTCTCGATGGGCTGTTTGAGCAGATCCATCATAAATTCGATCGTGCGCAGATTGAGCTGGGTGAAAAAGTAATGATCGACATCGTCAAAGGTCATGTCAGCTTTATCCAGCGCGCCTTGCATTAGTTTGGGCCAATACTCGGTATTGAAGGTCTTGGGGAATTTTTTGACGAATTCAACTTTTGGAAAACCTGTTTCCGGTGTGCATGGGCGGGAGGTACCGCCGGTGTAGATGCCCAACGCATCATGAAACTCACCAACTGCAAGCATATTGCCTGCTAAAAAGCCCGCTTCTTCACCAACGCCCAAAACAACGGCACCAGCACCATCTGCGAAGAGATTGGCGGTTTTCTTGTCCTTGATGTCGATGTAGCGACTCATCCCATATCCGCCCGCAACGAGGACATATTTCATCGTCGGTTCGGTCATCAGGTATTTTGCACCCTGATCAACAGCAGTGACCCAGCCCGCGCAGGCGGAATTGACATCGTAGCAACCTGCTTTGGATGCGCCAAGCTTTGATTGCACGACAACCGATGTTGACGGGGAAAGGTAATCGGGTGTGTCGGTGGAGACAATGATCAGGTCGAGGTCTGACGGTGAAAGTCCGGCACGAACCAATGCTTTTTTGGCGGCAGCAACTATCAGGTCCGAGGTCGTTTGCTCTGCTGACATCCAGCGGCGCTCGCGAATCCCCACATTCGCAAGCAGCCATTCGCTGGTCGATTCGCCCATCAATTCGTCAATTTCAGCATTGGTGACCACCCGCTCAGGAACGTAGCTGCCGGTGGCAAGGATCTGTGGATGACGTGCCATCTTAGGTGCCCACCACGATTCCGCCGTCGACGCGCAGGGTCTCGCCGGTGATGAAGGCAGCTTCGTCGGATGCAAGGAAGAGGTAGGCATTGGCGATATCGCGTGGCTCGCCAAGACGTTTGAGCGGGGTGCGGGCTTTCATGCCGTCGATGATCTTTTCGGGCATGGTGACGAGGATCTCCGTGGCGGTGAAGCCAGGAGCAACAGCGTTGACGCGCACACCAAATTTACCCAACTCGCGCGCCCAAACTTTGGTCATGCCGATGACGCCAGATTTGGTGGCAACGTAGTTAGTTTGCCCGAAGTTGCCATCAAGCCCCACAACAGAAGTGGCG
The DNA here is from genome assembly GCA_964487745.1 of uncultured Anaerolineaceae bacterium. Taxonomy (GTDB): domain Bacteria; phylum Chloroflexota; class Anaerolineae; order Anaerolineales; family Villigracilaceae; genus Desulfolinea. The sequence goes on from CAZASG010000002.1 coordinate 95,598, forward strand.
TTCAGGATCACGCCGCCGCCTTGTTTTGCCATATAAGGGGCAACTGCCTGGGCACAATTGAAAACGCCTTTGAGATTGACCGAGATAACGAGATCAAAATTCTCTTCAGACATCTGTCCGACAAGTTCGCCATTTTTGACTTTGACGAGTTGTCCATCACGCAGGATGCCAGCGTTGCTGACCATCACATCGACGCTGCCATATTTCTTGACAACATCATCGACCCATTTCTGGACTTCGGCACGGTCGGCTACGTTGACTTTGTAGAAGGCAGCACCATCGCCCAGTTCTTTCAGGGTGGCGTTTCCGGCTTCTTCGTTGACATCACAAATGACGACTTTGGCGCCTTCTTCAGCAAAACGCAGAGCGGTGGCTTTACCGATCCCTGCTCCGCCGCCGGTGACGAGGACAACTTTATCTTTCATGCGCATTTTCTTCTCCTATTTCAAATTTTGTATAAGTCAAAACGCTATGTCTCGCTTTTGATCTCAAGCGGCACATAGCGTTGTAAAAACTCGACGACATCTTCCCACGTTTGAAAGGCGATCTCTTCATCACTCTGGATGTGGCGCACCTCGCCACGATAGCTCGGCTGTTTATTCTCAGCCAGCGTTCGTTCATCCAGCACGAAGCGGATGATGAAGGATTCGATGGTGGGAAAGGTGTTGGCTTCCATTTGTTGAAAGGATAGCAGAGGGGGGTAACGGGGAGGTTACAAATGCTTTTGCAGTATAATGTTCAATACATAAGAGAAGGGTAATGCAAATGGAGGATACAAACTTATCACTTGAAGAATTTTATGAGCTTTGTAGTAATGAACTGCATTTTCTCGTAGAAGAATACGGTTTTCAAGAAATCAGAGCTGATACATTAGAAGGAAAATACATTAATCCTTATAAACTTATATTTGTTCGAGATGGTTTACGCATAGAGATGGAGGGTATTAATTGGGGGCAACATGCAATGCTTTCCATTACACGTAATAATCGAATTATGGGTATACGTTCACTTTGTCCTAGTGTAATATCTGCTCCTAAAAAGCCCAAAAATTATATTTCACGAGCAGCTAGCCAAACAGATGACATAAAAAGACACAGCTATGAACTGCGAGAATATGGCAAAGATTTACTCAACGGTGATTTTTCATTTTTCGATAAAGTCTCTTTTCAAAAGCAAGTAAATAGTGCAGAAAGCCGTAAAATAAGTGCCATATCAAAAGCATTAGCAGCTTACCGAACAGAGGAATGGCAAACTATTGTGGACTTATTAGAGTCGGATGAAGCAGAATTGCCAGAGGGTATGCTCAAAATATTGAATATCGCACGTGATAAAGTACAGCAAACAACTGGTGTAAGAAAGTTTTTATCTTCACTTTTTGGTAAACGATGAAATGAAAAACAGCCCATCAAATGATGGGCTGTTTTTCATTCAGTCAACCTTTTATACAACGCTTCCGTCTCAGGTGCGGGGCTGACATCCAGTTCATCCTGCACCAAACCCTTTGTGTATAATATTCAAAGCGTGTGATTATGAAAATCAAACTCCGCAAACAGGAGAATCTTATGACAGATAAAAACACAAAAAATCAGCTTCCCGGAATATTACGTTTCTTAATCAAGTTTTTTCAAATCATCCTGTATATCCTAATTCAAATTATCTTCATTCCTTTTGCAATTATTGGAATAATCATTGCAGTTTACAAGGAAATGGGAAACAGCAAGAAACTTGGCATCTCCTTCTCAGCAGTTAAAGCACTTCAATATCGGTGGATGATGCATTATTTTAACACCCGGACGGATCGCCTTTCGGTTGCTTTCATAAAAAAGTTTCCCTGTGAGTCACATTTTGGAATGTGGTCGGTTCTGGGCGCTCTTATCATTTCCCTGCGGCTATTTGGCTTCCCCGACAAGCTTGGAAAACTCGTTGAACCTGGTGAAGAAACCGGAGATACCACTGCGGGTATTCGGGTGCTCACATTTGACAAGATAATGGAAAAATACGTTGATGAAATGGAACAGATCGTCCTTCCCGGCGCTGGCTTTGACCTTATAGCTTTGCACTTTACAAAAGGGAAAAAAGTAAAGGTTTTTGAACTCGATCAGGTTAATTCACTCAATCTGAAAGTTGAAACATTGAAAAAAGCAGGGATAAGGCATGATTGGATCACCTATATCCCGGTCGATTACGCCAACGAATCCTGGGTTGATAAATTATTGGAAGCTGGTTTTGACAAGACAAAAAAGACACTCTTTCTTTGGCAAAGCGTTTCTTTGTATTTAGAAGCTGATCTTGTCAAAGAAGCACTTCAGGATATGGCTGATTTATGTGTAGATGGAAGTGTCATCGCGCAGGACTTTTATTCCAAAGCATTCGCAGCAGGTGAATATTCAAAAGAATCCAAGAATTTTTTGAGCATCATAGAAAAAATGGGAGAGCCGGCAAAATTCGGTATAGATATGTCAGGTGATCCTAAAGTGGCTGTAGAATCATTCTTAGAGGAATGTGGGTTAAAAATGACAGAATATATTCAATTTGGTGAAAAACTGGATATTGAGCCCTTCTACTGTGTTGTTGAAGCTGAAAAACTATAAATCTTGCAACAGATAAAAAAGAGAGGCCATCTTTTCGATGGCCTCTTTGCTTATTCAGTCAGTTTTTTATATAGTTCTTCTGTCTCGGGAGCGGGGCTGACATCCAACTCGTCGCGCAAGGTTTGGACACAACGCTGGTAGGTGCGCCCGATCTGTCCGTGGTCACCGAGGGCGTTGTAGGCCAGCATTTGGTGGCGGTAGGCGCGTTCCCAGCAGTTGTCCTGGGCGAGGATACGCTGGCTGAGTTCTATCGCATCGGTATAGCGCTTTTGCGTAATCAATTCTTCGGTGAGGGTATCGGCGCTTTCGAGAAAGGTGGCGGCAAGGCGTTCACGCTCTTCAGCTGCCCATGTCTCGTAGAGAGTATCCGGTAGATATTCACCCCGGTATAACGCAATGGCATCCTGAAGCAGGTTGGGGGCCGCGAGCGAAGCGCTTTGCACTATCTCCTGAAATTCTTCGGCATCCAACCAGAGGTCCGCATCCGGGCGTAAGCGGTAGCGAGTCCCTTCCCGCAAAATAAATGCGGAGGGACTGCCGGGCTCCCGCTCCGGTTCAAGCACCTGATAGAGGGTATTGAGAGCGATCTTGAAGTTTCTCTGGGCTGTGGCAGGATCGACATCGTGCCAGAGATGCTCGCAGATCTGGTCTCGATCAAGAGGGGTATTCCGATACGTAAGCAGTAATTGGAAAAGTTGTTTGGCTTTTTCACGACGCCAACCACGTGCGGGGATACGTTCGTTGCCAAGCCAGACCTGAAAGGTGCTCAAGGTGTGTACGTGCAGACGATAGCCCGGATGATGCTGAATGCCGGATAATCCCAGCTTTTCGAGCAATTGCGCGATATAGGCATGTTCCCAATCTTTTTCGCGCGCATAGAGGAGGAGGGGAACGAAAATCCGCTCATCGGGCGCACCGAGTATCGACGGACCTGTAAAGAGAAAATCATAGCGTTCTGTACGACACTTCGTCAACATTTCAGGCAAAATATTGGCGAGATGGCCAAAACGTTTCTCCTTCAGCAGCCCGTAACTCAACCAAAGACGTGTGGCGGTTAGGCCAAAAATATCGCTGCATTCCTGAAAGCCAAGCAGTGCGCGGCTGAGCCATTCTTCGGCAGCTTCGTAGCGCTCAGCCAGCATCAGGCTTGCACCCATCGTGACCCGCACCATCGAAGCAACCCACTCGTCCCCTGCGCGCCCAGCGATCTCGATAGCTTCCTGGGCATAGGATTGAGCAGCGATCAGATCACCCTGGTATCCACTCGCGCGGCAGAGTCCCCAATTTGCTTCGACGGCTAAACGGGGCACTTCGAGATTACGGCTGAGTTCAATACTCTTTTCAAATTTCTCGCGGGATGCGGAATAATTCTCAAAGAGATCGGTTTCTCCACCCTCAAGCATAAGTGCGTGTCCCTGGCGCATATAGCCCACCGCCGTCACATACGGGGACTTGAGCTGGTCTCCGCGTAAAGTCCCTTGCAGGGCTGTTTCGTAGGCTTTTTCTTTGACGCCGCTAAAAGAATAGACCAACGAAAGCAAAAGCAAAGTTTCCCGATGTGCACGTGGTGTTTGCACAGGCGTTTCTTCTTCAGAAACCGCGCTTTTTTCCAGTGCATTTCTGGCTTCTCCCAGCCGCCCTGTTCGCACAAGAACGCGGAACCAAAGTTGCGCATTCGAAGGACCCTCAAGTCGCAGGCTCTCCGCGCGTTGACGTAAGCGTTCGGCTTCTTCAACGCGCCCAGCATTCAACTTGTTTTCAGCGAGTAATTCAAAAAGGCGCACCTGCGATTCGCGATCTTCAAAACCATCGCTAAGCAGGATCGCTTCTTCGAGCAATTCTTCTGCTTTAGTGGGGTTGACTGTATCAAGATAAACACGCGCCTGCCCACGCAGGGAGCGGGCAACACCATCTTTCAGTCCGCGCAAGCGCCAGATGGTTTCGGCTTGTTTGTACCACCCGAGGGCCTCATCAAAGCGACTGTGCAAACGCGCCAATTCTCCGAGCATAAAGACCAAAACAGGATGTTCATGCAGAGTTTCGGGTGGCAATAGGCCCAGATAGGTTGCCAAGGTATCTAGAAGGCCAGCCTTCAATAAAGTCGTAGCATAATCATCCAGAAGTTTTGCTACATCATTCCAGGCTTTGGCCTCAAGCAGATGATAGATCGCGGCTTCCGGGTTCTTGTTGATCTCACAATAATTCGCTGCGGCAAGATTCCAGGTATTTCGCTGTGCCTGCGAAGCTCGCTGACGCAGAAAACGATGGAAAATATTGTGGTAGCGGAAAATCCCACCTGCCGTCTCAACCACGAAAAGATCCTGCCGCCGTAAATATGCCAACATGGATGCGGAGTCTGTCACCGCTGAACCAACGGTCATGCGTAAGGCATCGCAAGCTTCGGGGCGCAGATCACGCAGCGTGGATGTGATCAGCAAAAACTCACGCACATCTTCCGGCTGCCTCTCAAAAACTTCTTCTGCAAGCATATCAAAAAGCGCATCCAGAGATTCAGACCCGCGGCGTAGAGGAAATTCCAGAGTGGCAGAGGCTTGCCCACGAATATTTTGCCAGATCAATTGCAAGGCAATTGCCCACCCCTCTGTATACGCATTCACAGAAGCTACTTCTTCCTTACTCAATTCAAGGCCATAATGATCGCTAAAAAGAGACGATATCTCTTCAGAAGAGAAAGTGAGCAGCGTCTGTTCCAGATTCAAAACTTCCCCTTGCACACGCAAACGTGACAGGGTGGGCAAACTGATCTCCGGGCGACCGGAAAGTAAAACATGCAAATTTGCAGGCGCCAAAGCGATCAAACGATCGAGAATGTGGACAACCTCCCCCATATCCATTACCAGATGGGTATCATCAAGGATCAACAAAAGCGGGGTAGAAAGCTGTACGCTGAGGGCATTGATCATCTGGTCCAAAACACCACGCCAGGGTAAGGGGCCTTGCGTACCATCCCATGCTTCGAGAACATGAAAAGGAAGATCAGAAAGCGCAGGATCAGCTCTGAAGAAGGAATGGCATAAATACATCAGGAAGACCAGTGGATCGTTGTCCTCTTCATGAACCTGATACCAGGCAAGAACATCAACCTGATCTACTAATGCTGCGAGAGCCGTACTTTTCCCATAGCCTGCTTCCGCCTGTAAAATGGATAGGCGATAATCGAGGGAATGCTGCAACTCCCGTGTGATCCGTGGACGAGGCAAAGTACGCGCACTGCGCGGTGGTGGTGTGATCTTGGTGTGTAGAATGCTTTGAATCATCAAAATCTATTTTATCTGATAATCTCCCCATTGTTCAGATGACCATTATCCCCTTAAATCAGCAGTTTCTAACAGATGCGCAGGTGAATTTCGACTGGCACCGAAACGAAGGCTACTTAGGCCATCCTCTGAAAACTGCCAAAGCCATCTCCTCCGCGCTGATCGGTGGAATGCGTTCAAGCCAGGCAAATTCCGATAAAGGCTGAGAACTGCTGCCATAGGAACAAATACGTATCTCGCGTTGCTGCGCTTCTAGGCGCAAACCCTCGAGCACAGTGTCAAAAATAACGCCACCAAAGGGATTGAAAAAAAAGAAAACAGTAGCATCTGAAAGACTGGCATGGCGAGCATCAGCATTTAGGTAGCTTACGCCTTTCAAATTCAACCTGTCTGCCTGTTGGCGAGCATATGCGCAAAAATCAGGTTGATATTCCACCCCCACACAGCGCACCCCCGTGAGCAGATGCACCAGCATTGTTACTTTTCCCAACCCCGAGCCAAGATCGCAAAAAAGATCATCGGCAGTAAAAGAGATTCTCTCCGTCAGCTCAAGGATCACGCTGGCTGGTGTAGGCTCATAACGCACCATGCCATATTCTCGCGGCTGGCTGGCTAGCGGATATGGCTGGGGCAGAAAGACTTCATCCAGAAGAAAGTCAAGACTCTCGTATCCATGATGGGGCTTTCCCCAAGCTTTTGATACATATTCAGTATAAGGACCAAGCCATGCTCGAAAACCTTGGGGAGCAGTCCAATTCCCATTCAAACGCTCTAAAAAATCTTCCCCCAACACCTTGTTGAAAGCCCTTAATTCTTCACCTAATTCTTGAGCCTGTGCCTGCAAGTCGATCAAATCCTGATTATCTTCAGGGCGAAATTTGGTGATGATCTCAACAAGGTCCAGCGCTTCCTTCCGCACTCGAAAATCGTGCGGATCAAAAAGCGCTGGCTTATCCTGAAGTTCATCGAATTCGCGTTGAAGTATGCTGATATTCATTTGGAGAGATTAAACCACATACTCCTTCTCACCATTATCATCCAAATAACGAATCGCAGATCTCATATTCTGCAAATCTACATGCAAGGTGCATTTTTGTTTCCCTTTTTCCCATTGCAGGTGGACAGCAGCGGCATTAGATTCGAGAACAGAAAACTCTCCATCAAAGGCAGGATACTCGTTCCTGAACCGGATCAGCTTAACGAGCCGCTGCACGACATCACGCGTGATATTTTGCTTGATCTCGTTTAACGAATAATTATGCCGGTTGATATCTCGCCCCTCCCCACCCTGCTCGAGAATGGCGAGATCGTTCTCCCCGGCCAGCAAGCCGACATAGTAAACCTGCGGCACGCCCGGCGCAAAAAACTGGATAGCACGCGCGGCGATATAAGCATCATCATCTTTGTCGAGCATAGAGTAGTAGGTGCCACGGATCTGGTGAACGTCGAATCCATCCGGGTCGTGGTGCTCGGGGGCGTAGAGCAAGCTGAGATTTGACCCACGTTCGAGACAAGTATCCACCAATTTTCTGGCGCGCGTCCCGTCGTAGAGATCATCCAGATCGGGTTTGATCGGCACGCCATCGTGACAATCCAGCATGGTGAATTGTTTATGGGGGCGATCCTTAAGATAAGCGACCAGATCAGTGCTATTTCGTTCGAAGAGGGCTTCGAGTACGCGATAGGGCAGGATGAAGTCATAGATCCAGTGTCCGTTTTCTGCGAGTTTGTTCTGGATGGTGTAATGGGCGTGGACTTCGGGAAGTAGCTCAATGCCGAGAGAATGAGCGAGTTCGGTGATCCAATCGAGGAATTCGTAGATTTCCGGCTCGACGAAGAAGAAGCTGGTGCCGGGCTTTTTGGTGATATAACCGACCGCATCCAGGCGCACGATCTTGACGCCATTCTTTGAGAAATTTTCAAAGAAATCAGTCAGGAGTTGGCGGGTGGCTTGAGAGTTGACGTCGAGATCGATCTGCTCAGAGGGGGTTACTTTGCCAAAAGTCGTCCAAACCCGTTCAGTTTCCCCTGTCGCGGCAATGGTGAAATCGGAGTAAGGCTCGGTGCGGCGCAGGAATATTTTCTTGAAATCATCCCCGGGGATTTCGCCATCTGCCCAGATCTTGTCTACGGTTAAAAACAGATCAGCATATTTCGATTTTCGTCCATGTCGCAAAAAATCTTTAAAGAACTCAGACTTGGCAGAGATATGATTGACCATCAGGTCGAGCAGAATATCGTGCTTTTTGCCGAGACGTTGAACATCTTCCCAATCGCCAAAATTTGGCTCGATCTCAAGATAGGTCAGCGGCGCAAAGCCACGATCGCCCGATGAAGGAAAAGGCGGCAGAATGTGGATTCCGCCTTGAAAGACATCAGGGAAATGGGTTTCTACAACGTCATGCAGCGTCTTAAGATCGCCGCCGAGAGAATCAGGGTAGGTGATGAGTTGAACTTTGTTTTTGACAGGCATGGGGCTTTCCTTTAGCTAAGCATGGAGTTTTTCAGAAACCTCTATGCTTATTATTCCACGATGATAACTTCGTACTTCTTGGTGATCACAAAATCTGCCAATTGTTGATGCCCGGCGATGATCTTGTGCTCGATCTTCAAGACGTTCTCGATAAAGGGATCACCCACTTCGTTGCCACGATTGCGTTTTTTGCGATGCTCCAATGTATCGAGCCGATTACGGGCGATGAAGACACGCGTATCCACGTTCCTAAGCAGGGATGTATAGGTGCCTTCGGCAACAACGACCTTCACGCCGGTGAGATCAACGGATTCTTCTTCAACGGAATTAGCGTTATAGTCGATCAGAGGTTTGACGATCTCATCTTTCCCCGCAATGGCATCTTTTAGATTGCCTTCATAGACATCAAAGCGGATTTCATTGTGCGGGCCTAACCAGGCGGGGTCTTCGCGTCGTTTGGCATCATTTGATTTTGGCGGGAGAACGTAATAGTCGTCCTGCCCCAGGAGCACGCCTTTAATATCTTCCTTAGCCAATTCATCTACGATCGCTTTGCCAGTTTCCGACTTTCCACTGCCTGATTCACCCGCAACGGTAATTATATAACGTGTCTCTTTCGCCCGAATTTTCTCCAATATCTCCGGGACGATCTGCTGTGCTGCAGCAATATGATGTTCTTCTAAAACAATAATGTCGCCCTTCATAAGGCCACTTTCTCCTTACTTTACTTTAACTACGTCAAATTCTGTGGTCACGATCAAGTTTGCTTTGGGACGCAGGGAGCGCACAACCTGATGCTCCCTTTCAAGCACTTCTAAACGCCATTCGTCCAAATTCTCCTTACCGCGTAGAAGTTGGGCTTTACGAGTTTGGTGATAGGTCAACTCAAGGAAGACATTCAAATCAGCTTCGGCCTGAACAGCATACAACCCCTCGATAAGTATGTAGCGTAATCCTTTAAAGCTGGTTTTGAGTTCATCTTCCTGGTCTGTAAGCAGGTCAACGCAGGGCATGGTCACATCATCGGCATCAGCTTGGAATTCCGTCAGGTTGCGATGAATGGCTTCCCAGTCGTACTCGCTATAACCAACGCTTTCAACGCCATGTTTTTTTCGCCAGTCTGAACGCTCTCGTGGCGATGTTTTATAGTAACTGTCTATATGCATTACTTTTGCGGGCGTGCCTTCCATTTTCAATAGCTGGGCAACTTCATGGGCAACACCCGATTTTCCGGAGCCTGACTCTCCGCTAATGGATATGACGATCTTTTCGCCAGTAAGCTCTTTTATATATTTCAAAATTGCTCTGGCTGCTTTTTTATGTTGAGGGGTTATGAAGAGAGCTTCACCGAGCATAGTCCCTTATCCTTTTTTATCGTTTTCTATCTCTGCAGGCGTAATTGAAAAATAATCACGCCTACCTTTAAACCCACTATTGAAGTTTATTTCTCGCCAATGCGCGGGCAGATCGGGATTTGTAGAAAGCACTTCATTGCTGGTGTCCAATCCGGCAAAGGCACGCAGAACGAAGAAGGCTGTCCCCGTCATTACCCCGGCGTGGATACCTTCCTTTGTCGTGCCGCCCTGAATATCGACATAGTCGCTTTGCAGGGCTTGGGTGTAGAGTTGCCAGCTCAACTGCTTATCGCCGAGCAGGTGTGCCAGATAAGCGTGAACAAGCCGACTTAAGGTCGATCCGTGCGATGTTCGTTGAAGGTAGTAATCGAAATTTTTCCGCAAAAAATCTTCGGGCAGTGTAATGCCCAAATCCATCAGCACTTTTTTGACCTGTTCCTCGCCGAGAACGTAGAAGATCATCAGGGCATCGGCTTGTTTCGCGACCTTGTAATCGTCAGCTGATTTACCCTCGGCTTTCAGGATGCGATCCATACGATGGATATTGCCATACGTCTCGTGGTAATGCGCCCAATCGAGTTCCTTCAGATCGAAATAGCCTTCAAATTGTTCGAGAATACCCTCTTCACTGATCGGGACGGCAAGACGCTGCGAAATGTTGCGCCACCGCGTCAGTTCATCATTTGAGAGCTGCAATTTCTCAAGCAACGTAGTTTTTGCCTTTTCACTCATTTTTGTGAGCAGATTAAAAGCGCGTTGCAACGACCACGCTACAAGGATATTTGTATAGCTATTATTTTTTAGCCCACCCTCGCTGGCGCCTGGGTATTTCTCATGGAACTCGTCCGGGCCCATCACGCCGTGAATGTCATAACGCGCGCTTTCTTCATTGAATAGAGTCTTGTCCGCCCAAAAACGACAGACTTCCAAAAAGACTTCCGCGCCGTGATCTTCCAGAAAATCCTGGTCTTCATTCACCCACAGATAATCCCAGATATTGTAGGCGACCGCCAAATTTACATGCCGTTGCAGCGTGCTAAAATCCGCGCCCCATTTTCCCGAAAGCGGGTTTAGATGCAAGGTCTGCGTTTCCTCGCCTCCGCTGCTCCCACTCTGCCAAGGGTACATTGCCCCTGTAAACCCATGCGCATTGGCATAGGCTCGCGCCGCATCCAGACGGCGGCAACGATACATAAGAATGGAGCGTGCCGTCTCAGGCAAATGTAAATTCAAGAAAGGCAGAATATACAACTCGTCCCAAAAAACATGTCCTCGGTAGGCTTCTCCGCTCAAACCACGCGCGGGAATACCGGCATCCAGCCCCGCGTTATGGGGCGACGCCGTCAACATAGTGTGATAAAGATGCAGACGAATCAGTTTCTGCGAGATGCGGTCGCCCTCGATCCGGATGTCGATCTTCTCCCAGATCTTTTCCCAGGCAGATGCGCTAGTTTTGCAAAGCTCATCAAAACTCTTCATTTTGGATAGCACATTCTGCGCCGCATCAAGCGGACGATCAACCTGCTCCTGGTTGGATGCATAGATCGCCACCAATTTATCTACTGATAAAGGGACGCCTTTTTTGGCATCTACCGTAAAAGTCGTCGTCGCCCGCGCCTTCGTATGGACTTGCTCAAAAGTAGGCGTAATCTCTGTTCCACCAAGAGATACTTCCAAATGTGCTGCCTCGCCGATCAAAATTTCCGATTGATTGGTCTTCACAAGCAACACGCTCTGCGCTCCGTCTCCCTCGACCTTTACCCCTTCGAGATGCCTGGAACTCAAATCCCTGTAACGCGCCACTCCCGAATTAATGATCTCCCCGTCCAGCATCGAACGGATGGTGATCTTCCCTTCATAATTCAGCGGCGTGATCTCATAACGCAACCCGGCCAAATGCGGGTCGTCCATACTCGCCAAACGCTGCGAGATGATTTTTGTCTGATGTCCTTCGGCGTCTTCAATGACCATTTCGCGTCGTACTATCCCCGTGCGGAAATCGAGACAGCGGGTAATCTCCAAGATACTCCAACCGCCGCCCTCGGCGGCGGGGACGAACCATTCTCCATCTCCAACTTTGAAGGTAATCGGCAACCAATTCGGCACATTTACAAAATCTTCATTGCTAACCGTGCGCCCGCTGACTTCCGATTCAAGACGATTGTAAAGTCCAGCGATATAAGTGCCGGGATAATTATGCTCGTCAGCAAAACTCTCTTCAAGCGCGCCGCGTGTGCCAAAATAACCATTCCCCACGCTCAAAAGCGTTTCTCTTGTTCCTTCGAGTTCAGGTGCATAATCGTCATAGTGGATCGACCATTTTTCATCTTCCAGCCCCTTAGTAAACCATTGGTCAATTTTTTCTATATCAATTTCGGAAAGGTCTTCCACAACAATATCCGCGCCATTAATGCGGAGTGCCTGCATATTATCTTCACGCGCCACACCAAGTACCAATCCAAATCCCCCATTGCATCCCGCCTGCACCCCGGAGATGGCATCCTCCACGACGACGGCACGATCATAGGCAACGCCCAAATTATCACAAGCAGTCGTGAAAATATCTGTCTGGGGCTTACCCTGTAAACCTAACTCCGCCGAGACAACACCGTCCACGCGGGTTTCGATCATTCCCAACAAGCCAACTGTTTCCAGTACGACTTTCGCATTCTTGCTGGACGATGCCACTCCGATACGGATGTCTGCATCCCGCAGGGCGTGCATCAGGTCAACGGTGCCCTGATAGACATTTACATTCCCGGCTTTGATAATCTTATTGAAGAGTTCATTCTTGCGATTGCCGAGCCCACAAACACTCTCTTGGACTGGTGTATCGGTGGGGTCGCCAAAAGGCAATTCAATGCCACGCGATTTAAGAAAAGATGCCACGCCCTGATAACGGGGCTTGCCATCTACATAGGAAAGATAATCTTCCTCGTGTGTAAACTCACGGAAGGGAGTATTAGTTTTCTCAGCGTGAGAACGCAGAAATTCATCGAACATCTGCTTCCAGGCAACGCTATGTGTGGCAGCGGTGTCTGTGATAACCCCGTCGAGGTCGAAGATGACGGCATCAAAATGATGTTTGGTCATGGTAATAATATTTCTCTATTCAATCTCTATTGCGTTCTTCTCAATCACATCCCTGAACCAATAGGCACTCTGCTTGGGAATGCGTTCCAGGGTTTCATAATTAACCCGCACTAAACCAAAGCGATTGCTATAACCGCGCTCCCATTCAAAATTATCGAAAATGCTCCAAACAAAATAGCCTTTCAGGTTCACACCAAGCTTGATCGCTTCGTGCAACTCCTTCAAGTGCGCCTTGATATAGCGGATGCGGTCCCAATCTGCCACAAACTCATTTTCATCAGGAGCATCGGGCATCGCGCATCCGTTCTCAGTAATATACAAGTCGGGGTTCCCATAATTCTCTTTGATATTCAAAACTTCCCCTTTGATACCTGCCGGATAGATGCCCCAATTCATCTCCGTTTTCCCCCAGCCGGGAGAAGAGTAAGGCGTAATACGTGCTTTATTCAAGCCGCCAAAAATATCAAAGGAGACGAGGTCTGTGTTGTAATAATTCAATCCCAGAAAATCGATCGGCTGCTGGATGAGCTGTAGGTCACCTTCCCGGATTTGGGGTTGATGCGCGCCAATATAATCAAAATGCCGCTGTGGATATTCCCCGTTAAATACCGGGTCGAGGAAGAGGGCATGTGTCTCATCGTGGACACGTTGGGTAGCGGCTATATCTTCTTCGCGCTCACTGGCAGGCATCAAGCCGTTCAGGTTCAGAATTAAGCCAATCTCTCCGTTATAACCACCTTCCCGGAATATCTGCACAGCCTTGCCGTGCGACATAAGCATGTGGTGAGCGGTTTGATAAGCCTTTGTATAATCGCAAATACCCGGAGCATGAAAGCCACTGGCGTAGCCCAAAAAGGATGCCACCCAGGGCTCATTATGCGTTGCCCAAAAATCAACTCGATCGGCAAGTTTATCGAAAAGGATCTTGGCATAATCGCCAAACCACTCCACAGAATCCCGGTTCACCCATCCACCCAAGTCCTGGAGTAGTTGGGGAAAGTCCCAATGGTAGAGAGTGGCTTTCGGACGGATTCCAGCCTCCAGGAGAGCGTCTACGAGGCGATCATAGAAATCCAATCCTTCGGGGTTGATCCGCCCACGTCCTTCTGGCAGAACACGCGTCCACGCAATGGTAAAGCTATAGCAGGGAATACCAAGTTCCTTAAAGAGGGCAACATCCTGCGGCATCCTGTGATAGTGGTCGCAGGCTACATCTCCGGTATCGCCGTTGAGGACATGTGCATCCCAGCGGACAAAGCGATCCCAGATGCTTTCGCCTTTACCGTCTTGATTGTATGCGCCTTCGATCTGGTATGCAGAGGCCGCTGTGCCCCATTGAAAGTTTTCAGGGAATTTGAGAGTTGTCATATTTTTAATTTAGAGGGTGCGTGCTCCATATTTTTGCATGAAGCGATAAGGATAGCCTTTTTCGAGCGCACTAACTTCGTTGAGTTTCTCTATTTCATCATTACTCAGATCGAGATTAGCTGCACCAAGATTATCTTCAAGTTGTTTTGGCGTGCGTGCGCCAACGATGACAGAGGCGACTGCTTTTTGCCTGAGTAGCCACGCCAGTGCGATCTGTGAAATGGTTGCGCCTGCATGGGCAGCGGCGATCTCTTCCATCACGCCAAGCACGTTCCAATTCCGGGCGATATTACGACGCACCCAGGCTTCTTCAGTATCATCGGGCATTACAGCAATACGCCCTTCAGTTTTTGCATCAGTGGGACGTTGGTCTTCTTTGTACTTGCCTGTCAGGAAGCCACCGCCTAGTGGTCCCCAAGGCGTAATGCCGACGCCTTCGCTTTCGCAAAGGTCTGAGAATTCATCTTCGATATCGCGGTTGATAAGGCTGTACTGATATTGGGCGGCAACAAAACGTGCCCACCTGTTTGCATCGCTAAGTCCGAGAGATTTCATCAACTGCCAGGCTTTGAAATTGGAAACACCTATATAGCGAACTTTCCCCGTTGTAACGAGATCATCAAATGCACGCAATGATTCTCCGATAGGTGTGAGCGGATCCCAGCAATGCATGTAGAGCAGGTCAATGGTCTCGACATCAAGGCGGCGCAGGCTATCTTCCACGCTTTTCAGGATGTGATAACGTGAAAGCCCCTCGTCATTTTTTCCTTCCCCCATCGAAAAACGCACTTTAGTGGCAAGAACAACTTGATCGCGACGCCCCTTGATGGCTTCGCCGACAATCTCCTCCGAACGACCACTGGCATAGACATTGGCAGTGTCAATATGGTTGCCACCTGCATCCAAAAATTGATGGATCATGGTTGTAGAGATTTCTGGCGAGGCACTACGTTCGCTATCTTCGCCAAAGATCATTGTGCCAAGTGCGATCTCTGAAACGAGTAATCCACTACTACCAAGCTTTCGATATTTCATCTTTTCTCCTTGCTTATTTGATGCAAAGTCCCTTGCTCTAAAAAACAGGCTGCGCGTTCTCTAAAGAAGTACACAGCCTGAAAATTTGCCCAGTGATTTGATCGGTAGGCAGTATTTAGATGAAAATGCTAGCCTTTCACAGAGCCTGCCAGCATGCCGCGCACAAAATAACGCTGAAGAGCAAAGAAAACAGCGAGTGGCAGGAGCATGGAAACAAACGCCCCTGCTGTCAGCAGATGCCAATCTTGTCCTTTTTCACCAACGATCGATGCGAGTGCGTACGTGATAACACGTGTTTTTTCGCCGAGGAAAACAAGGGAAACAAGATAATCGTTCCATACCCAAAGGAACTGGAAGATGGCAAAGGATGCCAGTGAAGGTACTGAAAGCGGCAGGATCAGGCGCACAAAAATAGTGAAGTTGGATGCACCATCAATGAAGGCAGCTTCAAGCAATTCTCGTGGCAAGGAGCTGATGTAGTTGAAAAGGAGATAGGTCGCCAAGGGCAAGCCAAATCCTGTATGTGCCAGCCAGATCCCAAGGAAAGTGCCGTTGAGGTCAAGTTTTGTGTAGTCTTGCAAGATAGGGACAAGTGAGATCTGGAGAGGAACAACCAGAATGGCAACAACCATTGTAAAGAGCAGGCCTCTGCCAGGGAACTTTAGCCAGGAAAAGCCAAAGGCAGCAAAGGCAGCAATCAGAATAGGAATAACGGTAGCGGGAACTGCAACTGCCACGGAGTTTAGAAAAGCGCTGCCAAGGTTATTACCTTTGCGGGTGATCTCATTCCCGCCTGCATCTGTGAAGGATATTTCCTTCCCTGTGACAACGTCTTTATAGTTGTTGAAAGACAAGTTCGTCGCAAAGCCTACCCAAACCTCTTCGCTGATGATGAGCTTACGAGTACGCTTATTGCCGTACCAGGTTAATTTGCGTCCGTCTGGCAAGACAACACCTTCACGCCATTCTTCGAAAGTGGCTGATACCCCTTCGATCTCCATAATGCTGTTCACATCGTAAGTATCATCGAGAATGATCTCACCTGTATCTTTATCTTCTTTATGGGGAAATACTGCCCACCAACCGGAGTTAAAGATATCCTGGCTATCACGAAACGATGTAATAAAAACACCTAATGTGGGAACTAGCCAGATCGCACAGATCAGGATCAACGCTCCGTTAATAAGGAAAGAAGATCGTCTTTTTTGACCTTTCAAGCTTTTTGTAGACATTAGAAAGCCCTCCTATCCTTATTGAATTCTCGCAGGTTATTTACGATAACGGGAATAACCGCAATAAGGAGAACAATAGCAATAGCGGATGCTCGCCCTGTATTGCCGTAGGTGAAACGTTGCAAATAGAATTCGTTGGCGATCACGTTCGTGCCATTATTGCCACCTGTCATTACCCGGACAACATCAAAGAGTTTCAGGCTGAAGATGACGATCGTGGTTGTTACAGTGATCAATGTGCCCTTGATGTAGGGAACTGTTATTTTGAAGAAGGCTTGCACCTCGGTTGCTCCATCTATACGAGCAGCCTCAAGCAACTCATCGGGGATGCCTTTAATGGCAGAGGAGATAACGACCATCGCAAATCCTGTCTGGAGCCAAACCATGATAACGATGAGAAAAAGATTGTTCCACGGTGGCAAGCTAAGCCACGGTTGTGACTCACCTCCCAATGCCAAGACAATCGCATTAAGCAAACCTATCTCTTCGATCCCGACACCCACCCCTCTGTAGGTGTAGACAAATTTCCAGATCACACCTGCACCAACAAAGGAGATCGCCATCGGCATAAAAATGATCGATTTATATACAGATTCAAATCGGCTGCGATCTGCTAATACTGCAACCAGCAAGCCGACCCCCACACTGAGCGAGGTGCCCAAGATCATCCACATCAGGTTGTTGCGGAAGGTCTCAAGCATTATTCGGTCTGTGAAGGCAAATTTGTAATTATCAAAGATCGCCATCCCCTGACCGACCCATTCCTGCCCAAGCGGTCCTTTGAAACTCAATACCAACGTACGAAAAACGGGAATGGCAAGATACCATCCCATGATCGCAACAGCGGGACCTATGAAGACGAATGGTTGTAGCCGTCGCCCCCACTCTCCAGGCAATTGCTCTACAAACCAGTTAGAGACCACAAACAGGAGGGCTACGCCACCAACTCCCCAAAGGATAGCAACTAAAATGATAATGATCTGTGGGGCTTCACTATCACGTAGAAAAAGAAAAACTCGCCATAATACCAAGAAGGTGATTACAGGGACAAAGAGAGATACGGTCACTCGTCCAATCGTTGTTGTAAATACACCAAAAAGTTTTGCTAAAGCAGAAGAGTCTTTTTGTGGCTCAGGCATAAACTTTACCTCCTAAGAGAAAAGTGATTGAGAGAGGCAGAGAACAAAAACGCTCTCTGCCTCTCTATTCTACAGCCTTACATCAGTTTCGCGTATAGCGAATAAAGAAGTAAGAGAATGAAGACTACTCAGCGGGCCAAGAGTCGTCAATTTGTTGCAAGGCACCCTCTTGATCGATCGAGCCGCTAACATAGTCGGTCATGTACTTCCAGAATGTACCAGCACCAACGGCACCAGGCATCAAGTCAGAAGCATCAAAGCGGAAGGAGTCAGCGTTCAGGATGATCTCAGCAACACCACGAGTGACAGAATCAGCGTACCAATCCAGATCAGAGTCGTTGTGCGGTGAAATTGCGCCACCAGCTTCAACCCAACCTTTGACAGAGTCACCGGTCGAGAAGTATTGTATGGTTGCACGAACTTCGGGGCGATCATTGAACATCGAATAGATGTCACCAGCGCCCAAGACAGGTTTGCCATACTGCTCATCAATCGGGGGCAGGTAGAAGAAGTCATAGTCTACGCCCGCTTCCTTGCCTTCAGGGAAGAAGGAGGTGATGAAGTTACCTTGGCGGTGCAGCCAGCATTTAGGCGGTGAATCGAACATCGGGGTGGGGGCATCACCAAAGAAGGTGGTCGGGATAGAAGCCTGCCCGCCATAGACGTAAGCATCATTGAACCAAATGTCCGTCACGTAACCAAGAGCATTCTGTACTTCAGGGGAGTTGAAGGGCAATTCGCCAGCAACCCATTTGTCGTAGTTCTCAAGGGAAGTCGTGCGGAGCATGGTGTCTTCGAGCCAGTCGGTCATTGCCCAACCGGTTGCAGCACCAGACTCAATACCGATACACCAGGGGGTGTCACCATCAGAGGCGATGGTTTCGGTCAGCGTCATCATCTCATCCCAGGTGGTGGGAACTTCGTAGCCAGCGGCATCAAACTCTGCCTTCGGATAGAAGACGAGGGATTTGCCGTTCGCGCGACCCCAAACACCAGCCATGATAGGACCATCAGGGCCTTCCATGGTGCCCATATCGAGCCAGGACTGGATGTAGTTCTGCTTCAGCCAATCTTCATTGATCACACCGTTCAGGTCAACGACCTGACCTTTGGCAACCATCGTCGAGAGCAAGCCGGGCTGAGGGAAGTCAACAATGTCGGGAGCATCGCCACCATCTACACGGATGGTGATCGAGGCTTCGAATTCCTTCGAGCCTTCATATTGAATATCGATGCCAGTGGCTTCTTCGAAAGCTGCAATGGATTCGTCAAATTTGACGGCATCAGCATCGGTGAAGGGACCAGACATCGTCACTACAGTACCTTCATATTCACCTTCGTAGGCAGCAGCCAGTTCATCACCTGCGGGAGCCATAGCTGCGGGTTCTGCGCCATCAGCAGCGGGCCAGGAGTCGTCAATTTGTTGCAAGGCACCCTCTTGATCGATCGAGCCGCTAACATAGTCGGTCATGTACTTCCAGAATGTACCAGCACCAACGGCACCAGGCATCAAGTCAGAAGCATCAAAGCGGAAGGAGTCAGCGTTCAGGATGATCTCAGCAACACCACGAGTGACAGAATCAGCGTACCAATCCAGATCAGAGTCGTTGTGCGGTGAAATTGCGCCACCAGCTTCAACCCAACCTTTGACAGAGTCACCGGTCGAGAAGTATTGTATGGTTGCACGAACTTCGGGGCGATCATTGAACATCGAATAGATGTCACCAGCGCCCAAGACAGGTTTGCCATACTGCTCATCAATCGGGGGCAGGTAGAAGAAGTCATAGTCTACGCCCGCTTCCTTGCCTTCAGGGAAGAAGGAGGTGATGAAGTTACCTTGGCGGTGCAGCCAGCATTTAGGCGGTGAATCGAACATCGGGGTGGGGGCATCACCAAAGAAGGTGGTCGGGATAGAAGCCTGCCCGCCATAGACGTAAGCATCATTGAACCAAATGTCCGTCACGTAACCAAGAGCATTCTGTACTTCAGGGGAGTTGAAGGGCAATTCGCCAGCAACCCATTTGTCGTAGTTCTCAAGGGAAGTCGTGCGGAGCATGGTGTCTTCGAGCCAGTCGGTCATTGCCCAACCGGTTGCAGCACCAGACTCAATACCGATACACCAGGGGGTGTCACCATCAGAGGCGATGGTTTCGGTCAGCGTCATCATCTCATCCCAGGTGGTGGGAACTTCGTAGCCAGCGGCATCAAACTCTGCCTTCGGATAGAAGACGAGGGATTTGCCGTTCGCGCGACCCCAAACACCAGCCATGATAGGACCATCAGGGCCTTCCATGGTGCCCATATCGAGCCAGGACTGGATGTAGTTCTGCTTCAGCCAATCTTCATTGATCACACCGTTCAGGTCAACGACCTGACCTTTGGCAACCATCGTCGAGAGCAAGCCGGGCTGAGGGAAGTCAACAATGTCGGGAGCATCGCCACCGTCTACACGGATGGTGATCGAGGCTTCGAATTCTTTCGAGCCTTCATATTGAATATCGATGCCAGTGGCAGCTTCATAAGCCGCAACAGATTCTTCGAATTTGACGGCATCAGCATCCGTGAAGGGACCAGACATCGTCACTACAGTACCTTCATACATGCCAGCGTAAGCATTCTCTAGCTCTTGTCCTGCCGGGGCTGGAGCTGCGCCAGAAGGTTCTTCTACGGCGGGTTCTTCAGCGACAGGAGTTTCTGGGGCAGCAGGAGAACACGCTGACACAAAAATACTCACTACCAGCAAAAGAGCCATGAGAGTTAAAAGTGTTTTCTTCATTACAGTTATTCCTCCGAATAGGGTTTGTAAAGGTTAAGTTCAAAAAGGGGTTTTTTAGTATTTTTTCTTTACTACATCACCTCCTTGTATTTAGGAGAGTATTTTTTATTGATCACAGGAGTTATATCGCTCGACAAGAATGGCGCACAATAAGTTCTGTGTCCAAAATCACCTTTCGCTTTTTTACTTCTTCTCCCTTTAGCAAATCAAGAAGTAAAAGACAGGCCTCAGAAGCCAATTTTTGAGCTGGCAACCTGATCGTTGTAAGTGGGGGGTCTGAATAGGATGCCCAGGGAATATCATCAAAACCAATAAGGGAAATATCTTCGGGTATGCACAATCCTGCTTCGCGCAGCGCAGATTTAGCACCCATCGCCACATTGTCGCTTGCAACAAAAACCGCAGTGAATTCCTCTTGAGCAGCTAATAAAGATTGCATGGCTTCATAACCGCTTTGGGGGTGAAAATCCGCATAACGAATAAGCGAATCTTCTGGTGTGATCCCGGATTCAAGAAGAGCATCTTTATAACCAAGAACACGATCAAGTGCAGCCCCGTAAGAGGGGCGAGCATTACCAATGCAAGCAATCTTGGTATGCCCAAGGTCAAGCAGATATCGCGTCGCTTTCTTTGCCGCGCTGCGGTTATCCACATCAACGGCATAAAGTTCAAGGTCTTCCAGCTTCCCCATAAGCACAGTAGGGATACCGACTTCTTCCAGTTTTTTTAGGCCTTTGTCCCCAAGGAGAGGCGTTAACAAAATCATGGCATCAATACTTTTTGCTCTCGCAAGTTCTAAATAAACCCGTTCCTGATGTCCTTCTTCTACAAGCTCGATCATTAAACGGAATTTTTCTTTTTTTGTAACTTCTAACAATCCCCCCAGGATTTGCGGTAAAAAAGTATCTGAAGAAATATGGTGTGGGCTTCGTGTCATGATCAGCCCAATGGCTTTTGTGCGTTTTGTAGCTAATGCTTGAGCTGTTGCGTTAGGGACATAGTTTAGGGCTTCAGCTGCATCATGCACTTTTTGTCGTGTTTCCGGGGGAATACTCGCACCCTTCACATCATTAAGCACGAGCGAAACAGTCGTTCGCGATACACCTGCTAAATTTGCTACGTCCTGGCTTGTTGCATGTTTGTTTTTCACAAAAGCTCCATACTTAGTAACGCGCGTTAGTAACGCGCGTTAACAGTGTAGCAAAAAAGAAATAGGGAGTCAATATTATTTCAACTATTTCTAGGGAAATCTCCCATTCCCCCTTTATGTAGCATAGATACTTTCACTAAATGCGTCGATTGGACATTCTGCCCTATCTCACACCTACTTCGCAAACAGCCGCAGGAGCAGGGATATTGCAAATGCTAAACAGGCTCTCGCAAAACAGGACAGGTCATACAATGCCCCCCACCACGTCCACGTCCAAGCTCAGAACCGGGAATGGTCAGTACCGTTACACCGGCTTCTTTCAATTTATGGTTGGTCCATTCATTTCGATCATAGGCCACAACCACACCAGGCTCCAGCGCCACGACGTTATTACCGTCATCCCACTGCTCGCGCTCCTGATTGAAATCATCTCCGCCAGTGGAAATAGCGCGCAGTTCCTTTAGGCCCATCGCATCCTGAACAGCTTCGAGCCAGCCTTTCTCTTCGACAGTGATATCCAGCATTCCTTTCTTGCCAGGGCGATAGCTGATCGGCTGGATACGGTTGATAACCTGCTCATAGATCGTGACCAGATCACGATCACAGAAAGTAAAGATCGTGTCCAGATGCATACTCGCCCGATCGCGGGGCATACGCGCAGCCAGAACATGGGTAGCGGCTTCGTTCTCAAAAAGGGTTTGTGCCAATAAAGTCACGGCCTGATAGGTCGTGCGTTCACCCATCCCAATCAGCACAACACCATTCCCAACCGGCATCACATCCCCACCTTCGATCATGGCACTACCATAATCTATGTCAGGATCACCCCACCAAATATTGAAATCACCTTTCTTGAAGTCAGGGTGATATTTGTAAATGGCATCCATGTGTAAAGATTCTTTTCGGCGTGGCGTCCAGAACATAGGATTGATGGTCACGCCCTCGTATATCCAGGATGAGCTATCACGGGTGAAAAGCTGGTTGGGCAGTGGGGGCAAAACAAACTCATTGCCTCCATAGGCTTTTTGACATGGCGTGCATAAATCGGGAGGGAGTTCACCCATCGTCAAACCGCCGATCAAGTGCGTGGCGAGTTCAACGGAATCCATTTCATCCATCCAGGCACGCAGTTCAACAGCGCCACCCACGCCCACGTCGTAGGGCGTTAGCTTCCGATCCAAAACATAGGCACGTCCTTCCACATCATCCAAAACCTCTGCCAAAAGCGTGTGAACGTGCATGACTTGCACATCATAATCATCTCGCATCAACTTCACAAAAATATCATGATCTTCCTGCGCTTTATGCGTCCAGATCACATCGTCAAAAAGCAGCTCCTTGCAATTGGATGGCGTAAGCCGCCGCATTTCCAAGCCCGGACGATGGACGATAACCTTGCGCAATTTCCCCACTTCAGAATAAACACCGAATTTACTCATAAAATCTCCTTTTGGATAAGTGCACGAATCGCTCTTGCATTTGGCTTGCTACCATCCAAGATTTACTGTTTGATCCCAAACCGGATCGCTCTCAAAGCAACGTAGAGAGTGCGCTGCAATTCAGGGTAACAAGATACGATGTGCAAATGTTTTGCCAGATGCAATGCACACATATCATAAACCACAACGTTTCTACAAGGTGAGATATCTGGATATTTTCTTTCCCCGTTAGTTCAGTTTATGCAAATTTCCGCAACCAAAAAACAGCATAGGGTGGCAAAGTTAATTCCAGGAGAGAGCTATCGAGGGGGATGCGGGTTGTAGTAATCAGATCGACCAAGGCAACCGTTTCTTTGAAGGGCAGCAAGCTCAAATCGAGGGCGATGCGCTGTGCTTTATCCGTAATATTGTGGAGGCAAAGGAGAACTTCGGTACCATCCAACGATGTACGGGTGAGAGCAAAGAGCGCAGGGTCTACATCGAGTACTTCCTGCCCACTGAGGGGATGGAAAGCGAATTGTGCTTGGCGGACATCCAGCAGTTGGCGATAACCTTGATAGACATACTGGCGCAGGGAGTTAGCAACGGAGAGTTCTCTTTCGAGGGTTTTGAGTGAGAGCTTCTGACGGTTGATGGCACGATAGCGTCCGCTTTGGGCGACACCTTTGCTCCAGTTTTGCGAGCCGACCAGGCTGTGGAAGTAAATTCCAGGCACACCGCGCAGTGAAAGCATGATTGCTTGAGCGGCAAGGAAACGTTTGGCAACGATTGCCGGATCTTCATTGAGATTATCAGGATCACCGAGGGCGTCGAGGTAGTTGATGTTGAGTTCGTAGGGGCTTTGGCTGCCATCCCCATTGCTCTTGTAGGCAACATTACCGCCCAGACGATGAGTACGCTCAACAGCAGCGTTGATCTCGGCGGGTGTGAGAATATCGCGAACGGGGGTAATGCCGATGCCATCGTGGCTGGCGAGGAAATTGAAAAAGGTCGCCCGCTCGGAGGGAAGCTCAAGGGTTTGCGCCCAATTGGTCAGTTTTTGGGCGTCCCTACTATGGAAGGTATGTAAAACGAGCGTGGGGAGGGCGAAATTGTAGACCATCTGTGCTTCATTAAGACCATCGCCAAAATATGCGATATTGTCTTTATGCGGAACGTTGGTCTCAGTGATAAGAGCAACATTTGGGGCAACTTCATCAAGGACAGTCCGTACGAGTTGGATAATGCGGTGCGTTTCGGGAAGGTTTGCCGAGGAAGTTTCGAGATCTTTCCAAAGATAGGTGACTGCGTCAAGACGGATAAATTCTGCACCCTGTGCAACATAGAAGAGCAAAATATCGATGACTTCAAAAAGCACAGCGGGGTTAGCATAATTCAGATCAACCTGGTCGTTGCTAAAAGTTGTCCAGATATGCTTTTCACCTTCATGGGTTTGGAAAGGGGTCAGGAGAGGTGAAGAACGGGGGCGGAAGACTTTCGAAATATCGGCTTTGGGATCAGTAACGGTAAAGAAATTGTCGTATTCTTTTTTACCTTCAAGAAACCCCTGAAATTCAGCACTGGAAGCAGAAATATGATTGACTACCGCGTCGAACATTAAACGAAAATGCTTGCCCAGCTCAGCAATATCGTGCCATGTGCCAAGATCGGGATCAACCTGTCGGTAGTCAATGACCGAGAAGCCATCATCCGATGAGTAGGGGTAAAAGGGTAGAACGTGAATGGAGCTGACTACATCTCCAAAGTATTTTTTCAAAAAAGCGGTCAGGGTTTGGAGCGGAGCATCTCCTTTTTCTTGTACCATATCCCCGTAGGTGATGATGATCGCATCTCTTTCACTAACCCGTCGTCCACTACTTGAATCAGCAAGTTCAGGGTGTTTGTTTTTGTATTGCTCTAACTGTTTTATCAAGGTATCAGTTAGAGCAGGAGCAATATCGGCACCGTAGATGAAGGCAAGGTGGGTAGATATTTTCTTTTCAAGATCACTCATAAATAATTTCTTCTTCTAAAAAATTGCTTAGGATGACGCTTAGGAATTATAAGTCCAGTTAGAGCGGTATTTTCAAAATCTCTTCGTTCAAAATCTTTCGCAAGGTTTTTAGGGAGTAATGCTCTTTCGCCAAGTTAAGATTTTTCTGCACCATTGTCTGGCGTAATTCAGCATCCGTCAAGAGGTTGAGCGCTTGTTCTACGGCTTTGCTCATGGTATCTTCCGGGACTTGCGCCAACCCGGCAGCATTATATCCACTTATCTCACTGCCAAGCGAGATGACATCAAATCCGCTTCCGCCAATATCAGCCTGATAGACCGGATACTCAAACAACATGACCGGCAGCTCGGCGCGTATGGCTTCCAGAAATTGGTTGCCCCAGCCTTCCCACAGGCTTGGGTAAGTCACGAAGTCTGCAAAAACATAAGTGTCCCAGAGGGAATAGACTTTATGCCCGTTTGCTTTGCCGCGATTGCTGGCAACCCATTCTTCGATAAAAAGCAGATCAACACCTTCTGCTGCAGCTTTTTCTTTTAGCTTATCAGTGTACCCTCCGTCCGTATCATCCCGCGAATAACCAGCGGAGACCAATACGATCCGGCTTTCTGGCGAAAAAGAGCGTCCATCGAAGAGCCCTTTTTCTTCCAAAACCCCGCGCCGCTTCTGGATCTCAGCGGTCAGATCAATCGCCAATTCAATGCCTTTGCGGGCTACGATCCGCGTCGCTTGCAAGATCAGCAAGTCCTTATCGTCTAATCCAATGGCTGCACGAAAATCACTATTGAAGTCATCCTGCGTCCATGCAGGCGCATCAAAATCAAAGATATTCGGTACCACGCGTGCTCGGGCTCCCGTACGTTTTTCAAGCTCTGTCTGAGCCAGACTATTGATGACCACATGGCGGATATTAGGGTTAATGGGAGGGAGATAATTCTCGGCGACGTCTTTGGCCGCCGCGCAAGTGAGGGTTTTGTCGTCTCCGCGCTCCCAGTAGAAATCATGATGATGGGCGATTGCGGGCAGATCAAACTCCTGACGAACTTTTTCGAGCGCAACCGCGAGACTTGGGCTTGCTCCCACGCACCAGATATTTTGTACGATGAGAAGCTCGATCTGCCGCTCAAGAACGAATTGCCGAAGTTTTTCCGTCAAAACGGCAACCTGCCGCTTGAGTTCAGCCTGGTAGCCCGACTCGTCAAAATCGCGGAGTTCCTTGAAGGTATTGTAGGCTAATTTCGCCACGTCTTGGCGGTGATGGTATATCTCCGGGATCAAGGTTCCTTTGGCGGTGCCCAAGTCCCCAGCGCAGAGCGATACGTGATGTCCCATCTCCTCGAGGATGCGCTGCCATTTTTCGATCTCCAATGACACGCCATCCGTATGTCTAACTTGATAGTGAATGATGCCGATGTTTTTTGGTTTCATGGTCAGATAAAGGTGCGCCGCATCTCAAGAAGATTATCTACTCAAGATACGGCGCAATAAATAAGGAGCACGTATTTTAGCCTTTCACGCCGCCAGCTGTAAGACCTTCAGTCAGGAAGCGCTCCATCGCAAGGAAGAGCGTGACAATGGGAACTGTCATGATCGTTGAAGCAGCCATAACCACATGCGGGCGCGGGCTGGGATCGTTGAAGATGGTATTGATCTTGATCGGCATGGTGAACATGGCATGGTCGTTGAGGAAAACGAGGGCATAGAGAAACTCGTTCCAAGCGATCATGAAGGTGTAGATACTGACCGAGACCAATGCCGGAATTGCCAGCGGAAGAGTGATGCGCCATATGACTTCAAAGCGACTGCAACCATCAATAAGACCTGCTTGCTCGATCTCGTCAGGGATGGTGCGGAAGTAATTGGTGAGCATGTAGAGTGCAACCGGCAGAGTTTGTGCCAGATAAGTGAAGATCAATACGGTGAGATTATCCTGCACGTTGAAGCCCATCCGTTCACCGGCTTGTGCCAACATCGCGAACAGCGGAATGATGAGCAGCACACCGGGGAAGAGATAGATCATGAGGATACTGTTGAGCAGGGCTTCCTTGCCTTTAAAGCGCAAGCGGGCGATGGCGTAGGCACCCAAGGTGGATAAGATCACAGCGATGACCGTGGTCGGGAGAGCAACCTGGAAGGTATTAATAATATTCTGTCCAAAGTTCTGGAAGCTTTCATGATTTTCATCAAAGAGCTCTTTGTAAGCTTCTAGGCGAAATTCTGAGGGGATATAAACCGGCTCTCGCCCACCGATCTCGGCATAGCTTTTGAAAGAGGAGCTAACCATCCAGTAGAAGGGGAAGAGAATGCCCGTCAGGAAGAAGATCATGGTCAACGAGAAGATGAAGCGCTGCCAGTTCAACCAACCAGCGAGGTGTGCGATGAAATTTTTCTTTTCCATGATTATTCCTCCACGTTCCGCATGACGATGCCGATGTAAAAGGTAATGAAAACGACCAAGATCGCCAGCAAGATCATGGCTGTGGCGGCACCACGCCCAAAGTCAAAGAGGCGGAAACTGAACTCATAGGTGAGAACAGGCAAAACCTTTGTGCCAAATCCCCCACCAGTGAGAAGGAAGATGTCGTCAAATTTATTGAAGGTCCACATCAGGCGCAGCAGGAAGATCGCACCGAGAACGTAGCGTAACTCTGGAATGGTGATATTCCAGAATTTCTGCATGGTGTTGGCACCATCCACTTCGGCGGCTTCATAGAGGGTGCTATCAATGGCCTGTAAGCGAGCCAGGATCATCAGCATCGCAAAAGGGAAATACCGCCAGGCTTCAAAAATGATGACGAGAACCAATGCCAAGCCGCGTTGGGAAAGATATGCCATCGGCAGATCAATAACGCCCAAATTCATGAGGATATCGTTCATCACACCGGATGGACGCGGATCAAGCAGCCAACGCCAAACAAAAGCGATACTGACCACCGGTGCGACATAGGGGAAGAGGAAGATCGCGCGCGTTAGCCCACGTCCCTTGAAGGGGCGATTAAGCAAAAGGGCAGCGATCAAGCCCACTGTAAGCGTGAGGGCGGTGGATGTAAAAGAGTAGACGATGCTCGTGACCGCTGCTCCCCAGCTTTGACCGGGCTGGAATTTGAAGGCAAAGTCATCAAAAACTTTTTGATAGTTTTCCCAACCAACAAAGGGCGTATTAAAAACATCGTTCAGATTATGCAACCCAACATCGTGGAAACTAACCCAAACACTAAAGAAGGCCGGGAAGATCACAATACCAAAGACGATCAACGCTGTCGGGGAGATCAAGGCCCAGGCAAGGCGTGCTTCTTGAGCTTCTCTACTTTTATAGCGTTTTTGAAGTGCGGATATGAAAGCAGTCATCATCCACCTCGTTTTAATAAAAAATAATTGCTAGAAAAAAAATGGGGAGACAGAGTAAACTCTGTCTCCCCTAAACCCCGGGAGGAATTTACTCTGCTTGACGTTCTGCGTAAAGCGCTTCGACCTGTTCCTGCAACCATTCGGCAGCAGTTTCGGGAGTCATTGTGCCTTCGAGAGCGATATTGCTGATCGCTTGAGAGATGAGCAGGCGACCTTCCATATCACCGATCACGGCGCGTTGGGTTGCGTCGTATTCGGGGCGGAAGAGCCAGCGTTGCATAGTCTCAAAACCGTTACCGATCTGGGCAATGGTTTCAGGGGAGTAATTGGCGAAGTAATCGCTCAAGCCACCCCAACCTTCAACGGCGCTTTCAAGTACCGGAACTTTACCGAAGGGCGCCAAAGCCAAGACTTTGAGATAGTTCTCGCCGTCCATGAAGTAAGCAACTACGTCCTGGGCAACGGGATCTGCACCGGTCATGATACCAAGAGTAACCAACTGACCGTAAGAAGCGGAACCGTTGGGCCCAGCCATTTCATAAGCAAAACCAGTATTGCCAGGGAGATCTTCAACGGGGATTTCAACATTGCCGCCACCTTCAAGACCAGAGCCATCTACAAGATCATCCATGATGTAGGTGCTGTAGAAAAGCATACCGGACTGGTCGAGCTCGTAAGCTTCGCGGGCACCACGCCAGTATTGCGGGCCGGGAACAGCACAGCGCTGTAAGTCAGTGTAGAATTTGAGGGCTTCGACCATTTCAGGAGTGTTCATAGTCACGTTGCCATCAGCATCGAAGGGCCAGGCATTGTTGGAAATAGCAACCTGTTCAAAGACCTGGATAGGATAGTTCTGACCGGGGTCGGTACCCAAAGTGACACCATAGAGCAAGTTGCCAGTGCCGGGGAGGGTGTCACAAGCAGCATTGATCGCATCCCAGCTAAGCGGGGCGTCAAGGCCAGCAGCAGCAAAGGAATCTGAGCGATACCAGATCGCCTGGATCCAGCCATCAAACGGAACGGCAGCATAACTGCCAGTGGCAGGGTTCGTAACCATCGCCAGAGGACCAGCACGGAAATCATCTTCGCCGATGGCGGCAATGGTAGCTTGGGCAGCTTTTTCATCGAGGATGCCATCAGCAGCAAAGGCAGAAACACGCTCAATGCCCATGCGTACAATATCGGGCAGACGGTTGGCAGCCTGTGCAGTTGCAATACGCTGAGCAATGCCGGCTTCTTCGATCGGGACGATGCGAAGATCAACATCAGGGTGCTCGGCCATATAGGCAGCAGCCAACTCTTCGTAAACATCTACGCGGGCTTCTTCGTTATCGGTTGTCCAGAACTCAACGACGGTTTTGTCTACCGGTTCGGCAGGAACTTCAACCTCAACTTCAACAGGAACTTCCTGAGTCACAACGACTTCAACAGTCTCCGTAACCACCTGCGGCTGGCAAGCTGCCAAAACCATGCTGGCTGTGATCAGTAAAGCAACAATGGTCAAACTAACTTTCTTATTCATTTTCTCGCTTCCTTTCCTACATATTGTTTTATCAAGTTTAGTAAAAGCGGCTTTTTCTGCAATTTCTCGATTCGTACCTCCTTAGTTCACATGCGCCTTACCACTAGACTGGCGCACAATTAGTTCAGGTTTCAGGAGAACATAAGATTCATCAAGCGTTTCTCCCTGGATCAGCTTTATCAGCATTTCACAAACCATTCCACCGATCTTGTAGAGAGGCTGATGCAGTGTTGTCAGCGGCGGATGTGAAAATTCTGCCATCGGAATATCATCAAAACCAGTAATGGAAATATCTTTACCAATAACCAACCCCCGTTCTTGTGCGGCACTCATCGCGCCAAAAGCCATCAAATCATTACAAGCTGCGATCGCGGAGGGAGGGGATGTAGAGTCCAGCAACTTGCAAGCTTGTTCGTATCCCCCACGTTGGGTCAAGTCACCGACCATGATAAGCGAATCGTCCGCCTGGAGGCCTGCTTCCGCCAAACCAGCTTCAAACCCCTGTAAACGATAGTGGGCAAACATCAACTCCGGGGGAGGGGCGATGCACGCGATCCGCTCATGGCCCAAATCGACCAGATGCCTGACTACCAGCTTCATACCATAGGTGCCATCTTCGTCAACAAAAGGAAAATCCAGTTTATCCTCGGCGCGTCCAAAAGCCACAAAGGGAAAATCCGACTCTTGCAAGCAAGTTACTCGCTCATCCTGACGACGCGTACGCACTAAAACAAAACCATCTACACGCCGACCATTGATCGCAGCCTGATATGCAGCGCGCTCCTCTTCCCCTGGAGCACGAGTCGAAACCAGCATATCATAGCCTAATTGCGCCGCTCGATTTCCGATCCCTGCCAGAAGTTCACTAAAGAACGGATCGGAAAAACGCGGTCCAAACGTGGGGATGACCAAACCAATTGTTTCTGTGTGCTGTTTCTGAAGACGCTGTGCCCATGTGTTGGGAGTATATCCAAGCTCTTTTGCCACACGGTTGACCAATTTCTTGGTCTCTTCGCTGACATCATCGTAGTCATTCAAGGCACGCGAAACGGTTGTGATCGACTTCCCCGTAGCATCGGCTATATCTTTTAGCTTCACAACCATTTTTGCTCCATTCATATCCCATAGCCTTCCAAAACGTTTTGGAAGGCTATTTCATTCTATTCCAAAACGTTTTGGAAGTCAAGAAGAAAAAAAACATCCTCTAAGGGATGTGAAAATCAGGCGTTCGTCTCTAAATAAGCAGGGGGTATTTACACTATCTAATACAAATCGCCTAACAACATTACACCATCATCCCCTTTGGTCTATACTGCAACGCCTCCGCCAAATGCGTGGATTGGATGCTCTCCTCCCCTGCCAGATCAGCAATAGTCCGTGCCAATTTCAGGATGCGGTGATAGGCTCGCGCGGATAGTTGAAGCTGGGTCATTGCAGCCTTGACGAGTTGCTGACCCGCTTCATCTAATTCGCAAAACTGACGAACTTCAGCAACGCGCATATCGGCGTTGGTCATCACCCCGTTGTTCAGCTTTGCAAATCTTTCCCTTTGTTTTTGGCGTGCCTTTTCTACTCTGGCGCGAATATCTTCTGAACTTTCTCCCCGTCTACTATCAGACAACTTCTCAAAATCAACACGTGGGACTTCAATGTGGATATCTATCCTATCGAGCATGGGACCAGAAATCCGTTTCTGGTAGCGGGTGACAGTGGAATGGGAGCAGGTACATTGCCGTTCTGAATCTCCTGCATATCCACAAGGGCAAGGGTTCATCGCAGCAATCAGTTGGAAGTTGGCGGGGAAAGTTAATGCTCCCTGTGCGCGGCTGATGGTGACTTCTTTATCCTCCATCGGTTGGCGCATGACTTCAAGGACACGTGAGCCAAATTCGGGGAATTCATCGAGGAAGAGTACGCCGCGATGGGCAAGGGATATTTCGCCTGGGCGAGGCCAATTGCCGCCGCCGACCAAGCCAGCATAACTAATGGTGTGATGCGGCGCGCGGAAGGGACGATTTTGCATGAGGGGAATATCGGCGGGGAGTTGGTCTGAAACGGAGTAGATACGGGTCACATCGAGGGCTTCTTCGATGCTCATTTCTGGCAAAATACCCGGCATGGCACGCGCTAAAAGCGTTTTTCCAGCCCCTGGTGGCCCTGCGAGAAGCATGGTTGGGACAAAAACCGGTATATTTTTCCATCAGCTAATGACATGAGGCTATTGTACCTGTTATCTCCATACCGTGGACAACAATTGCGTTCCAGGTTTGGGCATGGTAAGAAGTGCGCATCATCTTTATTGATGATGATAATTCCCTTTCTCCGCATAAATCTCCTAAAACATAGTATCGGCGAAGTAATCACAAAGGTAGCCTAAACTTAGCCCGTGTGAGATAGTAGAC
The DNA here is from genome assembly GCA_964487745.1 of uncultured Anaerolineaceae bacterium. GTDB lineage: Bacteria > Chloroflexota > Anaerolineae > Anaerolineales > Villigracilaceae > Desulfolinea. Next base: position 127,790 of record CAZASG010000002.1, read on the forward strand.
CTCTTGCAAAAGTCATGAGATTTCGAGATTGTAGATAGCCGCGACGAGATTGAAGTGCAAGCCAAAACGTTTTCTTCGATTACGATAGCGTTCGCTCAAAATGCGAAAGACCTTGAGCTTGCCAATCACATGTTCGACATAAATACGCTGGCTTGAGAGTGCACGGTTTGCTTGCTTCCGCTCTAGTGTCAACGGATGATGTTTCGAACTCTTGTACGGCGTTTTACTATTTGTATGAAGCTTCATCAAACCTTGATAGCCTGCATCTGCCAGGCAATGAATGTTCTCAGCGATTGCGAGCTTGCTTTCCTTGAAAAGGCGAAAATCATGAGTGCGCCCTTTGGCAAAGGCTATTGTAATGATTTTCATTGAATTCTTTGCAATCACGACCTGTGCTTTTTGTGTATGACGTTGTTTTTTGCCACTGTAATGTTGTTTTTGCTTTTTTTCGGGCGCTCAATCGCCTGTTCACTCACATCAACAAGCAACACCTCGATCTCCAGATCATTCGATTTGAGCACTTTCTTGCCAGGTAGATGAAATTGCTGAGAACGAATTAGCACATCTTCTACACTTCTAATCGCTCGCGAGACTGTAGCTTCACTTACACCATAAGAGCCAGCGATATGGAATTGTGTGCGGTATTCTCGCCAATACATCAGGGTCATCAGCAGTTGATCTGCCCGGCTGAGTTTTGGCGGTCGACCAAAATTTGGTAGCGCTTCTTCCAAAAGGGCAAGCATTTTCGTGAATGTGCTTGGCAATACGCCTGTTGGGCGTTTGAAATCACTTTCTTTCCAGTCTTTTATATCTTCGTATCTCATGCACCTATTATGGCACAATTAGTACTTATACAAGAGGTCTATTTTAAAAATCAGGGTTCGATCTGCTGTACATAATTGATTGCTCCTGCACAATATGGATCGAGATTAGCAGCAACTGTTGGCCAATCCAAACGTTTTTGCTCCCTCCAGGAAAGATTGATAGCTTCGCCAACACACCCAGGACCAACATTGTAATTTGCCAGTGTTATTCGCCATAAACTTTCATAATCTGATGCCAAGCCTGCTGGTTGGCCGGTTATATTTTGAACCATCTGGCCAACCTGTTCGCAATTTGCCTTGATGGCTTGTGCAAAAATCGGGACACTCGCCTGTGCCTGCCCCCAATCCACACCCTGCTCACACTCTACACAGGTCGAATCGACTGTTTGCAAAACCGCTCCACGTAAAAGCGCCTGATATTCAGGGGATAAACCTAAATATCCTCTGGAGCAGACGTTATCTGATAAGACATTGGAACAAAACCCCCAATAGAATTCGGGAGACCAAAGTAATAAAGTGTCTGAGCCGAGCTCCGAGAGTTGTCCTAATCCATGTTCTCCGTAGCTCCCACGAGAGGCTGACCAGAATTGTGTTTCCTGCTGGAAGAGATATTTAATGAGCCAAGCAGGCATATTCAGGCGCTGGGAGACTTTCCATATTTCATTATCAAATTGGTTCTGATATTTATTTACCAATGGGCGGGCAATTTCCAGACCGCAGGTGTTGGCAGCACCATTGAATAAAAGTCCGCCATTAGGGCATGAATCCGCATTGACCACACCCCGTGAGATCAATTTTCCAGCTAAAAGGGTTAGCGGTGCATTAGTTTCCATCTCTATGGGGCTTGCTGACGTACTCAACCACTGAGGGACTCCATTGATTGGAGGGAAAGCCTGCCAGACCTCAGCACAGGCAGGCAAAGGAGCCCCTTGCCATTGTGTGCTGAGAATATCCACGCGATATGGACCGGGAATACCATCGCCTTTTGTCAGCTCTATCACACGAATACGAGCAGTGAATTTTTGGCTTTCCTGCTCTTGAGCTGTGGTAGCCCAGAAAATAATATCCACACCGGAGGGCGGCGTTACGCTCAATTCACGATAACAGGTCGCTCCGCTGCATGAGAATTTTTCGTTGGCGATTTTTCCTTCAATACTGTTAATCGGCTGATTCTCTATTGGCTGCTCCCCTTTAAACACCAACGTTGGTTGAGTACTACATTTACTGCCACCATCATAGGGCTCACAGCCATCCAATTGCAGCCAAATGGAGATCATTCCCGCAATATTTGCGTTGACATCTTCCAGTGTTGTTTGCCCGGCTGTATGTAAATACAAACCGACACAGTTTTCACCCTGACATGCGGGGGTGCTTTGCCACTCACTTCCAAGAGAATCTCCACAGGATTGTGTCACTTCATCAACCGTTGGGAGACCTTGATGAGAAACATAAAATTGACAGACTACGTCATTTCCACTCCAACGCGAAAGCGTCCATAGATACCATACGGGACCGCTATTGCCTGCTCCCGCAGGGGCGGCATTGACTCCAGTTACAGGAAGTATGGAGACAATGAATGCCAGAACGATTGTTAGGAGTAGAACACGATAACGAAACATAGATTAGAGGTCAACATCTTCCTTATAGATGAAGGCATCCAATGCGGATTTCATTTTTTTGAGAGCTTCTTTGCTCTTCGGATCACTTCCCATGTTTTCTTCCAACTGGATATATGCTGCATGTAGAGAGCCCAGGCGCTCTGTTGTGCTATCCACAGATTGGTTTAACGCACTGGCAATTTCTTTAAGATAATCTCCTTTGCGCAGGAAAGCTTTTTGACTCCAATCTCCTGAGGCTATTTTTTTGAGCACCATAGATATCCGATATGCGGGACCTGCAATGCGATGGGAGAAGAAAATATTGATGATGCCACTCATCATGAGGAGCACGATATTGATGATCAAAAGCGAGGGGAATAAAATGTCGCGCACGTTACGCAAGGTTAGATGAGCAGAGAAGAAATTAGCGGTCAAGTCTCGATTTAATAAAATAAATAACACTGCCGAAGCGATCAACCCAATAACTGCCAGAATGATCTGAACAGCGAGGAGTATTTTCGCTTGACTGGTATTCGGTAAAAAATATGTCTTTCGCTTGTGTTTTTTTTCAGACATTATTCAAACTCCTTATGGCAGCGCACACATAAAGTACCGCCGCCGGGAAAGCGTAAAAGGTAGACATAGGGTGCACTATGTGGATCGTGACAAGAACTGGTACAGGTAAAAAGTTCTCCTGTAAGGGGGTCAATGCGATCTTCATCAACGGGATGGCTACGCCCCAGATCAGATTCTTCATGGCACTCAAGACAAATATCTATGTCACTTTGGCTTGCCTGATGCGGCTCGTTATTAACGCTATGGTCTTCCGGCATTCTATGGCAGGGTTCACAGAGACCCTCTGCAAAAGGTTGATGTAAATATTGCCCTGCTGAAACCAACATTTTTTGATGACATTCGCTTTCAAAACACCCGCTCATTGGCATGGCATCACCGGGCACGAGATTTGCCTGCATAGGCTCTTCTTTGGTATCCGGTCTCTTGTTCACGGGTAATGGGGTGACACCCCAAGACGCGGCAGAATCATCGGAAAGGGTAGCAAGTTGCGGGTCATGTTCGATGGGCGCGCAGGCGGTGAGCAGCATAACGGATATGAGTACGAATAATCCTTTTTCTTTCATATATCCTCTATGGAGGCGGCGGTCCACCAGGGTGGCATGTGGTGCAGGTTGTTGTGGACGCAGGGTTTGTGGCTGTCCGGTTGTAATCCAAAGGGTTATGATTTTCCCCATGGCAGAAGAGGGAACAAGAGCCGGTATTTCCACTGATCCAAAATGTAGAACTATGCGTTTCGCCATTTAGATCAATATCCATATTGTTCACACCATATACAAGGTCGATCAAGCCTGCTTCGCCTGCATCAAAAGGAGAGTGTGCGTCATGGCAGTGGATACAAGGGCTGTTTTCACCATTAACGTGCTTTTCGTGCAGGTCTTCAAAAGCATTATCTGCTCGTGTGCCTCCTGAGCTTTCAACAATATCTGCTTCAATATGACAACTCCAGCAAATTGAGTAGTCATTATTGCCATAGGTATAGGGCGTGAAATCTGCAATTGTGTAATTTTCCAGCAGCATGGAAAGGTTATTGAAACCGTGCTCATCGTGGCAATGACTGCATCCCCAGGCACTCAGGTTGGCATCGTGCGTTGAGCTCACATACGTTGATTTGTTATAGCCCGTTCCGCTCCAGGCAGCGGGCAGACTGACAGCAGGGGCAGGACCGCCGGTTACTGTTGGCGGAGCACCATCATGACAAGCCAAACATAAATCCACGCGACGCCCGGCCCACTGCTGATACCAGTTATCTGGGCTAATATTCTGGTTTGTAGCATTATCCATATGGGGATTATGGCAATTAATACATTCAACCTTAGCGCCATTTGCTACCTGATCGGTCAGCGCTACATCATGGTGGCTTGAACGGTTAAATTCGGTCTGGATATCGGTCGCGGCGGGATTTCCGTCGTGGCATTGGTAGCAGAAACGTTCTTCCTGCACCATCGGATCATTTGGATCACCATCTGATACGGCGTTCCATATGCTGAGCAAGCCCTGTTTATTAGAACCGTGTCCGTTATCGTGGCAATCGAAACAAGTTAAGCCAATGGCATGGGAAGAAGTACCCCACCCCGCAAGAATATCGGGCACAGCAACACCATCGCTATAGGGTGTGGTATCTCCATTCGCGCCGTTGGCATCATGGCAGGCTGTGCAAAATACTTCGGGAATTGCGCCACCAGTGTAGGGGATCACAGCTCCCGTATCAACATTAAATAAGCGCACTGTGCCAGCCTGATGCTGGGTCATTTCATGGCAGAGTTCACAATCACTATCATTGGGAGTGCCCTGAACATGATGACTGGTGTTGGTAAAGTCGCCGCCTGCCCCTGTAACTTGACGTCGTGTACCCATCGGGAATTGATGGCAACCAGTGCATTTCGGGTCTGACATAAAACCATCAAGCGTTAGAGAGTCTGTATCAACATTATGCGGATGGCATTGGATGCAATCTGTGCTGGTGAAATCCATGCCGCCGCTATGCCCTGCTCCACCCGGATGGTTCACTGTCGGGAACCCGGGGTTGCTACCGTTAATATGGCAGACTACACAAATACCAGAGTTGGTTCCGTCATCAAAGGAATTCAGCCCGGTTCTCGCCGAGAGCGTTACCGGTCCCGCCATCATTGGCGGCCCAACTGTAACTTGAACCTGCGGTTTAATGAGCGACAAATTGTTTGTGCCATGAGGGGCATGGCATTGATTGCAAGTTGATGTGAAATTAGCTTCTACAGCAGTAACATCCACATTAGCATGTGTGGATATTGCATTTCCAGCCCCGCCACCTGCGAAGAGCACAGTCGCTGGTGGAGCCCCATCGTGGCAAGTCTGGCAAAAATCTGTCATATTGCCACTCCAGAGAGCGCCATTATCCGGGTTGGAGAGTTTAGCGCTATTATTTACAAAGTGGGGATTATGGCAATTGGCACATTCCACTTTGGAGCCATCGGCTTGATCGAGATCAGAAACATTATGATGTGAAGTTTGCCCAAAATTTATTTCAACATTAACAGCAGCGACACTGCCATCATGACATTGGTAACAAAAACGTTCTTCCTGTCGAAGCGGGTCGCTGGGGTTTCCGTCGCCAACAGCGTCGTAAGGCGCCATTATCTTGATCTTATTTGAGCCATGCCCATTATCATGACAATCAAAACAAGTGGAAGAACCCGATGCCTTATGCGCACCGGCATTCCACAGAGTTACATCCACTACTGGGGGCATACTCCCATTTGAGAAAGGCGCAAATCCGTTTGCTCCATTCGCATCATGACATGCCAGGCAGAAAGCTTCCAGCTTGGCAGCTTCCACTTGATTTGTGCGAGGGTCACCATTCAAGGTAATCACAGTTCCAGGGTTATCTGCGTCATACACTTTGACGTATCCGGAGGTATGGTCGGCGTTGTAGTGACAGGCTTTGCAATCACTATCAGAAACCTGCACGCCAATGACATGGTGACTCGTATTCCCAAATTCGGGAGTGATCGCACGTCTGCCGCCTATGGGAACAGAATCGCCATTATCCTGGGCTACCGAATGGCACATAACACAGCCATCAACGGGCATAAAGCCGTCTGAATTATTAAGCGTATTATCTGCACTATGGGGGTGACAGGTTGTACAATCCTGCCCGGTCAGATCATAACCCCCAAGGTGATTTGCCCCGCCAAGATGATTATTCATCGGATAACCGACATTGCTGGTATTGTTATGGCAAACGGTACAGAGACGAGTGTTATAGGGGCTAGCGCCATCATCAAAAGAGTTTGCTCCTGTCAGGCTACTAAAATTAACGGTGCCGTCAGTAACCAGTGAAAGTCCCGGTACAACCACAATCGTCTCTTTAATATCTGCCAAATTGGCTGTACCGTGTGGATCGTGGCACTGGGTGCAGAGCAGTGTAAAGGTAGCTTCAAAGGGAACATCGAAATCCGCATTGCCGTGTGTGGAAAGCATCACCAGTTGAGCGCCGGTGCCATCGTGGCAGGTGAAGCAAAACTCGTTCCCGCCCGGGCTGGAATAAAGAAGCCCTTCACTCTGTCCCATATGTGTGCGATGACAGGCTGCACAACGGTTGGTATGCGCCAAAAAATCACCATGTGGAATTTGAAATACAGCGGGGGCTGAATCAACAACGGTTAAATTATCTATATTCGATCCATCATTAACAATGCTAGTGAGGCGAATGGTGTTGCTACCTGCATTCAGGGATGCGCTGGTGGACACGGTTCCCCACGTTGTCCAATCAGTTGTCGGGACAAAACTTAAATTTGGGCTTGCTACCGTGCCATTGACGCTTAACTCAAGAGGAATATCTGCCCCTGACCCGTTGGCGTAACGAAAATCTAACGTGGCACTTCCTGCCGCAGCAACTGTAACTGTCCACTCAATATATTCTCCATTTGTTGTGCCATAATCTGCGTAGCCTGTACCGGTATAACCTGTATAGGTATTGGCAGCTGTTACGCCTGAGAGTGTGGCATCTTCGGCTTCGTAAATAGTGCTGGCGGCAAAAACACCTGTAACAAAGAATAGCGAAAAGAACAAAACAAGCCCCAATAAGATCAAAAGGGTGTTTTGCTTTGGATAGAGTTTTTGTTGCAGCCAGAACTTTTTTGTCATACGATTTTTCACATCTAAAATTAGTTGCTACCACCTAAATTTTGATGGCAGTTTTCACAAGGCTGGTCGGTTGGCATAAAGGTTGGGTGCATACCATTATTTTGAGATGCGGGTTCTCCCTCGATATTTTCAGGTGGCGTTGGTGTTGAGGTAACGGAAGCAGGCAGAATATCAGGAGTGATGCGCATGGGGGTGAGGGTCTGGCTTGGCATAGCGCTTGGCAGAGGTGTAGTTGATGCAAAGCGAGTCACAACTTCCTGTGTATTTTCTTTTTCAAAGAGCAGATAGCCCATTATCAAAATCAACAGAGAGACGGCACCTATCAAGACGGTAACCACCGTAGTTAGCGTTCGGATTGAGATATTGCCCGGAAATTTATTCATTATTTTTTATGACAATCCTGACAAACACCGCGATTATCAGCTCGCAATAAGGTATTGTCGTAGGCAGGGGCAACATTTGCGGCAAATCCCGTCATCAGCGAATTAGAGCCGTGACCAAAATGGCACGTAAGGCAAAAGATTTGGTCGTCTGCGCTGGGACCATCGCCTGAGGGGTCCTCAAGAGGCAGCGATGTTGTCAGGTTATAGGTTCCGCCGGTAATGGGGACGTTCATTTTGTGACGGTAACGGGTAATGAGCCCCTGGCCATCTTCTGCATTAAAGGGCCGTGCGGAAACTTCTTGATGGTAGGTGAAGTGGCAGCCTGTACACCAATCGCCCATGCCAAGTTTGTAGTTTGGGGTAGTGTAATCAGCAACGTACCCAGCCTGATCGGGGTTCTCGCCGCCGACTTCATTGGAAGTGACGCCCACCAAACCGGAGCCTGCCGGCTTTTGTTGCTGTATTGAAGGTGGATGCATACGCTGTTGCAGCAAACGATAATTAACGCCACCGTGTGGATCATGGCAAGAGGTGCAGGTGAGGGGCATGGTCACGTTTTGGCCGCGCCCCGGGAAAGTATCCATCGCGCCGGGGCTGATACCCCATTGGGGGGCACCGGGCCATACCAGACCCGATTCTGCGTTGTGGCACCCAGCACAGTCGTAGGTACTTGACCAGGTCGTTCCCGAGCCCCAAGCATTTTGATGGGTCCCGTCGATGCTGTGCGTAGACGATACTGCTGATCCCTGATAATTGACAAAACCACCGCCCAGCAACGGATCGCCAGTAACGGTATAGACACCGTTCTCTACATCTGTATTGGCGCCACCCATTCCTGCCCCATGACAGGTAAGGCAAAGATTTTCGCCCTGCTCGATCAACAGTTTTGGCGCTACGGCGGTATGCGCACGATGGCAACCGGCACAGGCATCTGTCAGGACTGTGTAGTTACCATGTGGTCCTCCATTTGCTTGAGTTCTTTCTGTTCTCAAGAGAGAAAAGCAAACGATGGCGGAAAATATCAAGAGTGTTTTTGTTGCAGTTTTCATTAGACCCGTTCCTAACGGTTGTAGTTCTCAGGTGTATGGTCAACACCATGACACCGAATATAGCAGTAGCCTTGTGTTTGGGTACCGTTAAGATAAAAGGCATTTGAAGTAGTTCGTCCACCGATAAGTTGGATGTCGTATCCATTTTGTAAAGCGAAAGTAAAGTTGATCAGCCCTGCCTCGCCACCATCGCGAGGAGCATGGGCATCATGACAGACGATACAGGGGGTATCTTCCCCGCGAACGTGTTTATCATGCAAATCTTCAAAGCGATTAATGGCGTCTGCCCCGCTTGCTGAACGGATAACATCCGCTTCAACGTGGCAAGTCCAGCACATGGCGTAATCGCCATCGCCATAAGTCCATTGGTTGTAGTCAGCAATCACGTAATTTGCGAGTAGCGTGGAAAGATTATTTGAGCCATGTTGGGCATGGCAGGCACGGCAAGAATCCCCAATACCATCCGGGCCAATATTATTGTCATGAGTGGAGCCAACAAAGGTTGATTTGTTGTACCCGGTTCCTGCGGGAGAAGCGGGGAAGGTAATTCCCACAGGCGGGGCACCATCGTGGCAGGTTAGGCAAAAATCTTCCTGGGTACCTGTCCAAATTGTGGTCGCGCCGGTATCCGGGTTGGCCAGCTTATAGGTTCCGTTTGCAAGGTGTGGGTTATGGCAGGTGGTGCATTCCATAAACTCACCAACAGGGTCAGTGGGGCTGATATTATGCTGAGATAAAAGAGAAAATTCAGCCTGGATATTTGTCGCTGCGGGACCGTTCAGATCATGGCAGGTAAAGCAAAAGCCCTCTTCCTGATTGACATTATTTACCCCGGGCGTGCCCGTCCAGGGATTGAGTAAATTATCCAATCCCGAGGCATGGCCTTTCTGATGACAGTCACCGTAACAAGTTTGGGGAGCGTTCGTCCCGATCTTATGCGAAGCCGAAGCCCAAGCTGTCTGGTCGATGATCGGCGAGATCACACTATCGCTAAAGGGAGCTTCTCCACTCGCGCCATTTGCATCATGACAGGAAAGGCAGAATGGTTCCAATGCAAAATTGCTGCTAAAAGAGATCGTTGCCCCGCTATCGGCATTTTTCAGGTTAACCGTGCCAGAAGTATGTGCGCCAACTTCATGGCAGCGAACACAATCGGTATCTTGAACGATCCCGTTGACATGGTGATGAGCCAGGGCAAAATCGCCGCCTGTATCAACGATCTGTCGGCGTGCTCCCTGAGGCTGATTATGACATTTTTGACATGAACCGTCGCTAACCTTTCCTGAAGCAGAATTAACATGGCACCCATAGCAGATCAGGCGCTCATCTTGGCGCAAAAGAGAAGAACGTTCATCATTCGTTGCAGCTGTTGAACCATCGGGGAAGGAAATATTGTTGCCTGCATAGCCTGTCATATGTGAAGTGGAGCCATGCGCAACATGGCAGGTCATACAACCAACCACATCGGTAGGATGACGGTAGGCAAAAATACTATCCCCGGAATCAGTATGCCCACTACCCGATGACGCATGATAGCGTGTATGGCATTGGCTGCACCACTGGCTCAACTCAAGAAAATTACTATAACTTTCACCTTTATAATCATTGGTCGCACTGGTCACAGAATAAATAGTTGGAGACACTTCCGGGACAAATACTCCGCCCGGAGCCCCTGATCCCAAAGGAATTGGACGTAAAATACGATAATTGCTGTTGCCATGCGGATCATGACAATTTGTACAAGAGATATTCATCCCTGTTGTGCCAGCCCCGCTGCCTATGGCGCCATTCCCCCAAATGGTTGTGGAACTACTATCATGAGAAGATGTGACCGGGGCGCTGCCAAATACACCATCCTGATCCGTATCCATTTGGGCGTTAACAAACCCGCCCCCACGCAGACCTCGGCTTGCTACGCCTTCGAGGGGCGATTCCGTCACAGAATCACGTTCTAAATAAAGCCCATCTTCCACATTTGTATCTGCGCCAAGACCTGTCGCCCCATGACAGGTTAAGCAAAATCCAGGTGTGGCGCTAACCAGCAATTGACTTGCCCCTGCCGTATGAGAACGGTGACAAGAAGCACACGAATCAGTTGTAGCCGTATAACTACCATGAGGCCCGCCATTAGCTGAAGTCAAGGTGACATCAGTCAATGTGAGCCCAAAAACAACGCAGCTACAAAGCAGAATGATGAACCAGTATCGTTTCATTGAATAGACTTTAGAAATAATCGTCAAAATTATTTCTTTACGTACTTTCCCTACCCAAATCGGGCAAGTATAATTGGGAGAGACAGGGCTCCCCGCTACGGGCATCAACCAATATCGAGGAGCACCTGTCGTCCTTAGAGCCTGTCCGGAGCAATCCGGATGGGTTCTTTTACTTTTGGTGGCAGACTTCGCAAGTGCCTCGATTATCGAGACGCAGCAAGTTGCTGCCAGCCTGATTTGGTCCGTCAGCCGCAGCAGTCATCGATGCAGATGTACCATGAGGCAAATGGCAGGTCTGGCACTCAACGGTATTGTTTGTGCCAGTTTCAGCTAACGGCAGTGTGTAGGTTACTAACCCTTCAGTTACACCAACTGTCTCAGGATTAACATTGCCACCGTAGTTGTAAGCCATGCCGATCCGGTGTGTATAACTTGCACCATCAAGCGTACTTCCCTGGCCAGCAGCGATTTTGTGATAATCACTATGGCACGCAGCACATATAGCGCTCTGTCCTGTACCCCATTGTTCGGTGTCGTAGTCTTTTGCAGCGCCTTCGTCAACTTGAGCAGCTGCAACGGCAGTACCGTTCACAGTCTCTTTGACGATACGATAATTCGTGGAGCCATGCGGATCATGACAAGACGCACAGGTTAGCGCAGATGCCAGATTAGCCGTTGCACCACGAGCCACGCCGTTACCCCAGGCAGCCGACAAAGTACCGTCAGCAGCATGTGTAGACGTAACTGCTACACCACCCTGATTGACAAAACCACCACCCAACAAGTCAGCGTTATCAGGCGTATTGGCTGCGCCAACATTACCGTTAAACAAAGCATCATCGCGTGTGGAAAGGTATTTGCCATCATCTACGTTGGTGTTTGCACCTGAACCGGCAGCGCCATGACAAGTAACACATAAAGCATAAGTGCTATTGGCAACCAAAAGGTTGGCACCTGAAGCAGTATGCGTACGGTGGCAGCCGGCACAAGCATCTGTAGTGGCAGTGTATCCACCGTGGGGGCCACCATCTGCCGAAGCAACACTGGCAAAAGCCAGGACAAGCGCTGCGGCAAGGATGGCAATATATAGGACTTTTTTCATTTTTTCATCCTCCAAAAAAATCTTTCTTTTACTAGGGGCCAGATCGTGCACGTACAATTTCTAATGAGAAAACCACCTCCTTGTGTGAGTTCTCGCTTTTGGCAATTACAACTATCAGGCTTCATCTTTTTGTGTTTTGCTTCCGCGGAATAAAAACAGCGCAGACTAATATAGCCAAACCTGAACACGCTGGTTTTCACGATCGATAATAAATAAACGTCCACTATCATCCAATTCAATATCATTGGGATAGTTGAATTGGCCATCACCTAAACCAAGCTCGCCAATAACAAATAAAAAGCGAGGTTCATCTCCGGAGACATCAAATATCTTGATGTCTTGCCCGACAGCATCAACGACATACAGGCGATCTTTTTCATCAATAAAGATGCCGCGCGGCAAACTCAGCGCCCCATCGCCTGAGCCACGTCCAAAGGCAAATTGATAGCTACCATCTGGAGACCAGACCTGGATACGCCCATTGTTTCCGTCGCTAACAAATACACGCTCCTGCGAATCAATCGCGGTTGCATTTGGAAAAAGAAATTGCTCCTGCTCTTCGCCATATTCACCGAATCCGGTCGGGGTTCCGCCAAATTCCGTCCAGGGGGCAGCACTTCCCGCAAACATATCTGCCGGCAATTTCATAACATTATTACCGGTCTTCGATACATTCGTGATCCACAAACTGCCTTCCTTATCAAAGGACAACCCAAGCGGTGCCCACGAAACTCTGTCTGGCGCGGGGATACCCAGTGCCGCAGAATTCTCATCCGGAATAATGCGCACCTCCTGCCAATAGATATTGAAAGTAAATGCAGACGCAGGTGCCAGGCCATCTGTATGTTTGGCAACATATTCCCCCAAAGTTAATTCGGTATCCAAGATCGTATCCAGATATTGGCCATCCTTGTCAAAAACAAAGATCGCATGTTGTAACCGATCTGAGACATAAACCTGCCCAAGAGCATCAACGGCAATATAAACCGGAGACCGTTCGCTAGCGCGTGTATCTGGAGGCGAGAATGCAGCCAGCAAATTCCCATCAGGGTCAAACATCTTGACCAGCCGCTCACCAGCGCTTTCTGCAACATAAATCCGCTCTCCATTTGGAGAAAGGGCTACTCCGACGGGGCGATCAACACCATAGATCGAGTATAGATAATGCGGAGGGTATTCATCATTAACCGGTAAAGGAACGATATCGGGCAAAGGTTCGGGTTTTTGCCAGTAGCGATAAAACAACCCACAAATACAGCAGAGCAGCAATAACAAGAGTAATAACAAAAGCAACAGCCTGCGTCGTCGGCTTTCCTCTTGCTCATCTTCTGAGCTTTGAAGGTTATATTCGATATCAGATATTTTTTTTTCTTCAGTCATCACAAACCTCTAAAGAATTGTTAGCTTTGTTGTTCAAGCGTTGCTTGCAAGCGCCCCAAAGCTTGTTGGGCAACCAAATCGGTGGGATCGAGGGACAAGGCATATTCGATCTCAGCTAACGCTTTTTGATAGTCCGTCATCTTCTCATAGACAAGTCCAAGCCCAACATGAGCCGGGGCAAAATCGTCTAATGCTTCAGCAGCAGCTTCCAAATGGATCAGAGCCGTATCAAAATCTCCCATTGAAAAAGCCTGCATGCCACGCGCATACGCTACATAGTCAGCCTCCCCCGTCGCAGAATAAGCCTCGATCATAGCCGTATATGCTTCAATAAAATCAGGGACAAGGCGAACAGCTCGATGCAAATAACCAAGCGCTTCTTCAGGTTGTTCGGTAATAATATATGCCTCACCTAACCTATACAGAGCATCTGCATCAGTGCGATCAATCAAAATCGCCTTTTCAAGAACCTCTATCGCTTTTTCTGGTTGATCTGTACTCAAATAACTTTCACCTAAAAAATAATAGGCTGTTTCCAGCATCAGATCAGAACCGGCTGTATCAGCATCGTCACGGATATCAGCAAAAACTTCCAGCGGTTCAATAGCATCTCCATACTCACCCATGCGGACAGATGCAATTCCCGCGATCAGATAGGCTCTATCTATATCGGGAAAACTCTCAATAACCTGGTTTGCCTGATATAGTGCATCATCGAAACGCCCCTGACCTAAATATGATTCCGCTAAAGCAATTCTTCGCTCTGGGTCCTGAGGTTCTTCTCGTACGGCAACCTCCAGATCTGAAATATTCACCTCGATCGGAGATTGGTCGCCAAAACTAACATAACGATCCCAGTAATAAAAAGCACTAAAAGCGATCAAAACACCCACCACAACTACGCCAACCTGAATGACTAAAAGTTGAAGTCGTCGGCTATCAACAAGGGTGGCGTTCAACCATTTACGAAATCGTTTAATAAACATCTGCATTAAATCCTCCAATAAAACAGGCTTCTTAGGGATTATCGACAATCCCTCCAGCATGGCAACGGCTGCACAAAACAAAACTTTGGTGGCAGGTATAGCAAACCTGCTGGCCGCGCACGTTATATTCTTCTGCATGAGTAAAAACCATATCTTCAGGATGGTTCAAGTTATGGCAGGCATCGTTTGTACAAAAACGCTGACCATGACACTGGTAACATTCGCCCTCAATCTCCTCTTCAGAAACCGAACGATGTTCGATCGTAAAGCTAAAATCTGAATGAGATTCGGGTACAGACCCTGCAATGACAGGCGCTTCAACCGTTAACTCATCGCCAACACCAACGATCGGAACAGTGTGACACATATTGCATTTAGCGCTAATAACGCCTGCTTCTTGCCCATCTTCGGTTACGTTTACGTGTTTATCGTCATGACAACGGAAGCAACCCAAAGTCGGCGTGTGTCGCGCATTATTTGGGGTGGTGCTCCAATTCAATCCCATTTCCGGAAATTGAGACTCATCAAAAATCGCCTTTAATTCATCGATCGCTGCCTGAACTTCATCCCCTTTGTCCTTGTAGATCGTTGCGTAATTTTCTTGGTAGAACTCATTCAATCCATCAATGGCAGCATAACCAGCCTCTTTACTGGGATAAACGGGTGTCAAGAGAGCAACTGCTTCTCGACGAATATAGGGCAGAGCGTCAGAAATCTTGTCCGCCTTTAAAGCCTGGTCGACAACAGTTTCTGGTTCTGGAATAAGATGTGCTGTACGGTTATGACAATCGATGCAGTCCATTAAGCGAACATCCCCCGCTTCATAAGCCTCTTCGACAAAAGCCGTTTGTGCCATGGTGAGCATATCGCGGGAATAGAACTCTTTCATCGTTCCATCCGGTTGCTCTACCCCTACCCATAACATTACCTGGCGCTGTTCATCTGCCGCGATATAGTAAACAGGGGCTGAGATATGCCAATGGATGCCTTCGCTGACACCTGTATATTCTTCCCAGCCACCCATCTTCAAAATAAAGGTCGATTGCGTTGGGGTGTTAGCTTCATCAGACGAGAAATGAGCAACATTTTTGATAATGTTGTCACGGAACGTTGACGGCGTATGGCACTGCTCACAAATAACTCGCGCAGGACGCAGATCGTGAACAGGGCTGGAGATCGGACGTTCGTAAGTATCGAACAGAACCGCATAAACCTGTTTGATACCGTCGATTTTTGACTTCACAAAGAAGGAGGTGCCCGGACCGATGTGGCATTTTGCGCATTCTACATTTGCATGTGAAGATGCTTCAAAGCGGTCGAACTGCGGCTCCATCACATGGCAAGTTGTGCCGCAAAATTCAGATGACTCTGTGTAGTGATAGCCTTCAAATCCCGCAATAGCCATCCCAGCAATTACAACGAGAGAAATCAAACTCCCTACAAGAACTTTGCGACGATCTTCCTGGCGATTAAGGTCAAGCGTGATCTCGGGCCAGCGCAACCAATGCGGACGCCTTATTTTGGGTACCGGTAAACGAAAAGGCATTTAGTCACTTCCTGTTGTTTTAGTGTCTGCCAAGACGAGGTCTGCCTGGGTTTCAGTGACAACTTCTTGAGATTTTTCCTTGTTTTTTTCTTTCTTTAGCGCTTCTACAGCCCATTCAACAAAAGCTAGTTCTGCAGGGTGCTCCTCTTCCATTTCCTTAATACTCATGGTCCCCGTAAAAATGGAACGGTTCATGGTCTTGATGACGACATGGTAAGAATGCCAAACAAGAATCGCCAAAACAGCCAAAACAGCTTCCCAACTATGAAGCATCCGAGCAACCGGGATCGCTGAACCGGGTAAGTATTCGGTTACTGTAATTGGGAACCATTGCATTAACCCTGAAATCCCCATAACGATCGTCCCCCAAACCAAAGCCCAGTATTCGGCTTTTTCCTCAAATGTATAACGCCCAAAATGCGGGTGCTTTTCTCGTTTCTCCAGATTAAAAAGGATCATTTCCCAAGCTTGCTTTATATCCTTTAGGTTGGGCCACATATCGCTCCAATTACCTGAACGAAAACCGTTATAAAAGAAAACACCCACATGATAGATGCTCTCTAGCCCAAACATAAACGCAAATGTATGGTGAATCTGCTGGATCATATCTATCCCACCGAAGATGCGTAAGATAAAGGTCCCGACTGCTGTCGAAGCATAACGCTGCGGCAAGCCAGTAACAGCTAACATCGTAAAGGATATGATCAGCAGGAAATGTTCGATACGCTGCCCTCGTGAAAACCGAACTACACTACGCTGACCATTCGCATCGACATGCAACCGAGAGGCTGTTCTTTCAAGCTCATACTTTGAAATTCGAAGTTTTTTTCCGGAGCTTTTTTTACTCATCGTCATTCACGCTTTCTTCTATTTCGATATATTTTTCTTTTTTCTTATCCCCTGCATCTTTGGCAAAGAAGCGTTTTTTCGCATCTAAAACCACATAGCCCAACATCCCGCCAATAATTGTCGGAACCAGCACTTGATACCCTTTATCCACAGCGTATAGGACAGGCGTCCGCTCCCAGGATGGGGCATAATGTCCCAACCAGGCTTCGGGGAAGGTTATCGAAGCATCTTCATGGCATTGTTGACAGGTCTCTTGAAGATTATCTGGATACACAGTTGAGTACACATCTTCAGGGCTGCGAATATTGTGAATACCGTGACAGTCGAAACAAGTAGCTTTGTTGCTGGGCTGACCAGGGTTCTCTCTGCGGAAAAAATCGACCGTTCGACCGTGAAAATCATCCAGATACGTATCGAATACTGCTGTGGAAATGTCATATTTAGCCATCCGTTCTTCATCTGCGTGACAGGAACCACAGGTTGCGATTGTCGCATCACGAAACTCAGCTTCGCGTGGCCCGGCGACATTATGAACGCCGTGGCAATCAACACAAGTTGGCACATCAGGATTGCTTTCTTCTTCTAGAGCCTCCCCATGAACACTGGACTGATATGTCGTATATACCGACAAATGGCATTCTGTGCATGTCTGTGAAATTTTGATACGTGGCTCATCAGGGGAAGAAATATCATGACTCCCGTGACAGTCAACGCATACTGGAGCATACCTATTCCCTCCATCTAATACTCGTGAGTGTGCGCTATCTACTGCCTCGCTAAAGTTCTCTTCATGGCATAACCGACATTCTTCATTAAAAGTCAATGTGATCTGGCGAGCATCATCATATGGCAAGCTAACATTTAGCGGTTGATATTTGATCGAATTAGAATCAAATTCGGTTGTAAGCTCAGCATGACATTTCGTACAACTAAGTTGAACCGTCTCTCCGTGTGGATAATCCTGCTGATCTACATGGCAGGCCAAACACTCTAAGCCAGCCGAGGCATGAACTGACTGATAGTATTCGCTTGGCTCCACGTATAGGGAAAGACTTTCTCCTGAGGGCAAATGTCCCACAAAGTCGGGGTCAGAATGACACATGAGACAATTGGCATTCCCATGTGGTGGACCGTCTTGTGCCTGGCTAGTTGTGGTCACTGTCAATGCCAAAACAATAGTCAGACCAACAAATACAAAAAGAAAATAGTGTTTTTTTCTAAGCATTGATCATCTTTCGTGATATGGGAGTCAGTTCCTGGATTATTGCAATCAGATCGCTAATTTGATCAGCCTTGCGCTGTTGAGATGAAAATATCCTGACAAAAGTGTTGTCGTAATCAAGTTGCAAGACAATACCTTGAGGCAGTATTTCCAGAATTCTTAGAATTGTATTATTTTCAATTAGAATATCGTCTGTAGAGTCCACAAGAATAATATTTGGTCGTATTTCTAAGATTTTTTCAAAAGCATCAATATGACTGGCATCAACAAAATAAGTTTCGAACATAATAGGGTGCGTCAAAAAATAACTGGCGATACCGTCAGCAAAGAGTGAGTGGGGGGCAAAAACTACGATCTTCATCATTATTGATTTGACGTAACACGACACACTATGTGAAATATGTCTCAATTGCAGTAATATTAAAGTATTATGAGAATGCTGTCCCCGTGAAATCGAACAGTCTTTAAAAACCAAATGGGTAGTCGCCTTCATTTGGACGACTACCCATTTGGAGAATGTGTGTTTTTTACCCGATGCTAAACCCCATTATGGCTTTTGGCTGAGATGATCCCTGCCTTCATAGCATATCCTACTGCTTCAGCCCTGTTCTGGGCATTTAATTTTCTGAGGATATTTCTAAGGTGGTATTTCACTGTATTCTCACTAACTCCAACCTCTATTGAAATCGCTTTATTTGTTAATCCGTTGGAGATATGTTGAAGGAGTTCCAGCTCTCGTTCAGAGAATTCAATTTCGTCAGACCCAGATTTTTTTGAAGAGCCCAGTGTTTTTTGCTCGATGTTACCCAACACAAGAGCCATTAACTTTCGGCTCATCGCCGCCTCCCCTTTTTCTAGACCGCGAATGCTTGCAATAAACCCTTTTGAATTAAGATTTTTAAGCAAATAGCCACGCGCCCCGTTTTGAACGGCAGTTATTAAATCTTCATTTGCTTCGGAGGCTGTTAGCATCACCACTTCCGTTTCAGGTCGCACCTTCCTAATCTGGCGCAATGTTTCCAACCCATCCATATCAGGCATATTGATATCTAACAAAACCAAATCCGGGCTTAAGCGCTTGATCGCTTGAATCGCAGTAGCCCCATCTCCTGCCTGTGCCACGACATCAAACCCTGATACTGACAGCAGGCTGACAATCCCTTCACGGAACAAAGCGTGATCATCAACAACAATAATGCTTTTCATAGATTCATTCACCTATTTTGAGTTTTATAATAATCCGAGTTCCCTGCCCCGGTTCTGACAAAACACTAAATGAAGCCCCTATTTTTTCAGAACGTTCACTCATTGAATTCAGTCCGAAATGCGGATACTGCCAATGGCTTCGGTGCCAGGGGTTAAAGCCTACTCCATCATCTCCAACACTGATGACTAAATGTTCGTCAATAATCTCAACGGAGAGATTGATTTTTTTCGCTTCAGCATGCTTTCGGATATTACTGATGCTTTCTTGAACTATTCTCCCAAGATGAAACTCTGTTTCTGGGTCTAAACGAATATCTTCTGCTGCTCGATCTACAACAAAAGACACATCCATCTCACAAAGTTGTTGACAGCGCTCAACTAACACATGCAAGCTTTTAACAAGCGTAGACTCATCAAAACTGATAGATTGCAACCCGGCAATAGCAGCTCGGACATCCAGATTTTCTTTATTAATAATTCTATCCATATCCCCTATATGTTCGTGCAATTCATCGATTTTTTTTTGTTCAAGAAGTAATGTGATTGCCGTCACCTTGGTCATCAAATATCCTAACACCTGGGCAACCCCATCGTGCAATTCCCGAGCAAGACGCTCACGTTCATCTAAAACAGCACGCTGGCGCACAATCGTAATTACACGTTGCTCTTTCTGATATTGCTCCAATGCATCGACCATTTCGTTAAAGGTCTTTGCCAAACGAGTTATCTCATCGCCTGTACGCCAATTCATAGGAATACGAGCAGAAGAATCACCAGCTGCATATGCTTTTAGAACATCATCGACAACACGAATTCGGCGTTCAACCAACCACTGGATCATGGCGTATGAAATAATAAAAACGGCCAAGAGCATAATGGCTGAAATAAGATAATTAATCCATAGATCTTCTTTTAGATGCTCTTCAAGTTGAATAGTTTTATTGTCGATCAACAATACCCCCAAGTGAGATTCATTTTCCACATGACATTCTTGACACTCGATTTCGTTCACAATAGGAATAGCCACGCGGAGAATTCCAGAGCGATCATCGGGGAAATACATTGCTTGAGGGCGTTCATCTGCTGAAAGAGTGTGGCACTCTACACAACCTGAAAGCAATTGAGAAAATTGTCTTGTCTCATCAACACTATTTAAAACCATCCCGCTGTTGCTAACAATAAAAACTTCTTTTATATCCGTACCGTTTTCCAATTCTTGCAATATGACTGTTTGCATATCTTGATCATTCGCAAGCATCGCATGTTTCAAACTATCGAGAACCAAATAGCCTGAATTGATAGCATGTTCTTCTGATATCTCTTTCCACTCTGTACTTTCCCTTGTGGTATGCACATACGAAATCAAAGTCATTGAAGCCATTACCGGCAAAATAAAAGCTAAAATCAATTTAGTTTTTAGGTTAGTTTGAAACAGGCGAAAACTAAGAATTTTGTCAATCATATTGTTCAGAACAGCGCATTAACTTTTCAAATACTTCGCTTGATAAGATTTGCTTATCTTATCATACAGGGAGCTGTGTAAAATCCAAGAATAAGGAAAGGCTTTATTTATGTAGGGAGGTTTGATAAACATTCTACTTTTATGCTTTTTGCCATATTTCCTTCTTTCGTTCAAATATGTTTATTACTTAGTCGAATAAATGCTAAAAAAGTTACGGCTAACAACCCCAATGAAGTCATTTAAAGATCATGAACAAATCCTAGATGCGGCATACCTAAAAGTAACGGGGGCCATTTACATGAATAAAAAACACTCTCCATGAAAGATTTCATAAAGAGTGTGGCGTGATGGTTTATCGTTTTTCACAGCATACCCATAAACAAGCATCCAGCGTACTATTCCTCTACACCATCGCCCCTTTGGGCGATATTACAAAGCCTCGGCCAAATTAGTGGATTGGATATTTCCCTCCCCAGTCAAGTCCGCAATAGTACGCGCCAATTTCAATATGCGATGATAGGCTCGTGCGGACAACTGGAACTGGATCATTGCAACCTTGACTAGTTGCTGCCTCGCATCATCTAATTCGCAAAACTGACGAACTTCAGCGACCTGCATATCAGCATTGGCCATCACCCCATTATTTAGCTTTGTTTTTCACGTGCTTTTTCTACTCTGGCACGAATTTCATCCGAGATTTCCCCCTCGTCTACTATCAGAGAACTTCTCAAAATCCACGCGCGGGACTTCGATGTGGATGTCGATACGATCTAGCATGGGCCCAGAAATCCGTTTTTGGTAGCGGGTGATGGTGGAATGGGAGCAAGTGCAGGCACGTTCGGGGTCAGAAAAGTAGCCGCAAGGGCAGGGGTTCATAGCCGCAATGAGTTGAAAGTTCGCGGGGAAGGTCAGCGCTCCCTGCGCGCGGCTGATGGTGACTTCTTTATCTTCCATCGGCTGGCGCATGACTTCTAGAACGCGGGAGCCAAATTCGGGGAATTCGTCGAGGAAGAGGACGCCGCGATGGGCGAGGGAGATCTCTCCCGGGCGGGGCCAATTGCCACCGCCGACCAGGCCCGCATGACTAATGGTGTGATGCGGCGCGCGGAAGGGACGATTTTGCATGAGGGGAATATCGGCGGGGAGTTGGTCTGAAACGGAGTAGATACGGGTCACATCGAGGGCTTCTTCGATGCTCATTTCTGGCAAAATACCCGGCATGGAGCGCGCCAAAAGGGTTTTTCCAGCGCCGGGCGGTCCCATGAGTAGCATGGTTGGGACAAAAACCGGTATATTTTTCCATCAATTAATAACATGAGGTTTGTTATCTCCATTTAGTGTGGTTGTGCAACCATCCGCCCCTATGAAAAGACACCATCATTGCGATGGTGTCTTTTTGTGTTGGAAGCTATGGCTTATGGCCATCTTTCCGGCGGTGCTGCCTTGTAGACCTTGTAGACCTCACCTGTTGTGTAGTCACCATTATTCAACCCGATCCCACCCAAGGGACGACTGCTCAAGCCAAGGATGGTGTCATTGTCGATCAGGTCCAGGCGAATGGAGCCCTGCGCAATCGGATCACCTGTGCTCACAGTCACCGTGTAGGTATCCCCAGAACCAGTCACGCTCAATATTTCAGCACTGGTGATCACACCTGTGGTCGTGAGTGTAAAGTCTGTTATGTCCACACCCGTCACAGGTGCAGAGAAGGTCACTGTGAAGGTGATCATTGCGGAGCGGGTCGGGTTGGCATTGGCGCGTGCAGATGTGTAGAGGGCAGGCGGCGCACCCGGGATCGCAGGGGCCATCTCAGGTGCCATAGCCGCTGCGCCGCCACAACCATCTCCGGAGAACTGAAGTCTATAGTAGTAGGCGGTCTCGGCAACAACAGCACTGTCCGTGTACTGATAGTCCACAGGGGTGGTGCTGGTGTAATTGCCACAGGCACGGCTGCTGTCTATGGATGCGATCTCCGTCCAGGTCAGCGCATCTTCAGAGCGGAAGAGCTTGAAGGAGGCGTTGTCGATCTCCGTCGTGGTTGCCCAGGTGATGAGCACATCGGCCCCGGACCAACCTGCCAGGAAGGAGGAGAGCTCTACTTGCGGTTCCATACCACTCGGTGGCGGGTCTACCGGTGGATCGGTCTGGGTACCGGGTAGGGCATAACGTCCATTTTCGGTACGCGTATCTTCTTCCAGGATCACTTCATTCACAAGGGCGTTCCCGGAGACTTCGCGCACAATGGACAGGATCAATTCATTATCAGCATATTCTGCGCCAGGCAGGCTTTCCTGCACCTGCTGGACGGTATCATCCAAGGTGAAGCTGCTGCTCTGAACAGTATCCAATAGCAGATGTTGGGTGCGGCCGGTGCCATCCCCTTCATAGTAGCTGCTGCGGGTGAAGTAGGCTTTGGTCGGATCCAGATCGGTGAACTTGTATTTCACTGTCCCGGTCTCGCTGAAGCGCATGGTCTCTGTTGGGGCTGTACCCCAACCGTTGAAGCCATCTGAATCCCAGGTGGGATCGTAGCCGCAATTATTCTCAGCAGACCAGGCGGCTTCTTCGGGACCGCTGTCCCGGTAGCAGTATTCGATCTCCTGCAGGTCGATGATGTTGACCAGCGGACCGCTCAACCCATCTGCTCTTTGCAGGGAGAGTACGACTGAACCATCGGCGTAGTCTGCCGGATCGAGCAGGAGCGAGACTGTGCTGGGTGTGGAGGTGATGATGGCTGTTTGGGCCGGGTCTTGGTCGCTTTCAAAGACCTGTGCCCCATCCACGAAAATATCGACGTAGCGCTCCCCGGAGCAGGTCGCGAAGGAGAGATCCAGGTGGTAGTGTCGTTCAGGCAGCAGGTTGTCGAATTGATATTCGAGTGTATTTGCGCTGCCTTCCTGACGATAGCTTTCTTCGGGGTTGGTGCCACAAGTGCTGACAGCCAGTCCTTCGGTGAGCCAACCGTAGCCTTGTTCTGTGGTGTAGGCTGTATCGCCTACACTGCCTGCATCCACGGTGAGCAGGGACCAGCCGATCTGGGCGGAGCCTGCTGCGGTGTTGTTGGTTTCATCTGCTTCCAAAACCGCATCATCCGGGTCCACGAAGACGAAGACGTCATGCAGACCGGCAGCCGGGATGCTGTAGGTGATCTGCCCGGAGACGGTTTCTCCTTCGAGCACGTCCACGGTGGTGGAGCCGAGCAGTGTCCCGGTCTCATCCGTGCCGAGATAGAGACGCACGACGGCGCCGATGACGTCCGCTTCGCCGTCGTTGGTGATACTTACTGTGGCATCCCCGCTTTCGCTCTGGCGCAGGTTGGGTAAGGTGAGTGAATCCAGCACAAGGTCCGGTTTCTTCTTGACCACGGCAGGGGCAGATGTGATGTTGTTTACTTCATCCGTTTCGGTGATGGCTTCTGATGCATCTGCCTTGACGTAGATGTCGTAGTTGCCCGGTGTCAGACCGGCGGTGCTCCACTCAACCGTTTGAACAGGTGATGTGGCTCCCGCTGCCAGGCTCTCGATGAAGGTGGAGCCGATCAGGGTGCCATCTTGCGAAGGGTCGCCCTGGTAGAAGCCGACCGTGAAGTTTTCGGCTAGCTGTGTGCCGTTGTTGGTAATCTCGGCAGAGACATCCACAACCGTGCCTTCGCCAATGTTGTCTGGTTGAGCGCCGCTTTGGGGAGAGAGTGTAAACGAAGTCGGCTCAACATCTGTATCTGCTCCGGGCAAACCAGACAAGTTGAAGAGGAAAATATCCGCCGGAGTGCTGATATTGACCCGGATGGGGATAACCAGCGTTTCCTGCGTACTACCAAGCGAGGCGATATATGTATTCAGAGTTTCCGCCAAATTGGGAGAATCCAGCCGCACAGGTTCGCTAAAAGGCTGGCTGGTGGCTGCCCAATCACAAGTGGCATCATTCCCAAGGTCAAGGCAAAAATCGAAGGTGCTGCCACTGCCAACAACAGGCAGTAAGAGGGTGCTCATCGTAAAGTTGCTATAGACCCGATTAGGCGCTCGCACAGAGAAGGCCTGATCGCCGCCATCTTCGCTCAGGCTGCGTTGACCATACAGCAATTGATATCTAACAGATTCATCAACTAATATGTTATCTGGTAGATATAGTTGATTGGTAGATGAACCAGTCATATTGTAAAAATTCACTTGGCTACTACTAGCAGTTGCGGGAATAGTTCCTGTAAGTTCACCGTATTCAATACGTAATCTGCCATCACTCCCTGCACCACCATTATTATCACTTCCTAAATTTCCATTTCCGCCTACGCCTCCAAGAGCAGAAATATTTGCAGCCCCTATCGTCAAGGTATTCGCAAGAATTTTGACTGAGCCGCCCGCTCCTCCGCCTCCCCCACCAGACGACCCATCTCCTGTTTTTGCGCCTCCGGCTTCCCCGGCTGAGATCATAGATGAACTATCTCCCAGCGCAAGCGCGTCTGCACTCAGAAATATTATACCTCCTGACCTTCCACCAGAACCACCGCTGGATGTACCACCATCTCTGGTTCCTCCACCACCGCCAGCGCCTCCGAAAAACAGAGTTGATAAGTCTTCACTACCAATTGCAGCGCCGCCCAACCCGCTCCCTCTAGCGCCAGGTTGCCCGCTAATTCCTATTGTTTGGTAACCACCACCGCCACCCCCACCGGCTGCTGCGCCATTTCCTAAGGCACCACCCCCGCCACCAGCCCCATTTTGAGATGTAGAATTAGCGCCAACACCACTGGAAGATTCACCCTGTTCAGCTGCATAGCTCGATGATGTAGCTCCGCCACTAAATCCTGTCTCACTAACACTAACTTCGCCATCTATCTGCGCCAGATTTTGAACACGAGCGACGAAAGTGCCTCCTGAATAGTTATTCCACGCATGTGCAAGCAAGGTGCCACCGCTTTGAACAGTCAAATTCGCATAGTTGGGCACTTTTAGTATCTGTGCCTTGGCACTTTCAGCACCTCCTACTGTGTAAGTATGTGTCAAATTATTTCCAAGGGTAAGGTTTAGCCCATCAACAGCCGAAATATAGTTAAATTCGTAGTTTCCAGCCCCAGAACCACGCATCTGGATTAGCATAACTTCCTGACCAACAGCAAAGCCGTTTTGCGCCCAAAGAAGTACATTAGGTTGTCCCGCTGATGCCGTAGCGCCAAGTGCAGATTTTACATCATCTATGTATTTGATTTCCCCATTTGCAACCACTAAATCACCATCTGAACCATTGCCAAAAACACCGAAGGGAGCAGATTGCCCGGTAACGTTGTAGTAATTAACTTGTTCAGTGTTCGCTGTTGGAGTTGTATTCCCTGTTAATGAATGGTATTGAATATGAATTCTGCCAACACCACCATTTCCTCCATCTGCGATTGTGCCATCGCCCCCGGTGCCTCCTAACGCTTGAACGGTTCCAAGGGCAATATCATCACCAATAATATTTATGGAACCACCAGAGCCTGCACCTCCTGCATAACCTCCATAGGTTCCATTTGAGTTTCCACCATTGTTACCATTTGCATAGACATTAAGATTTTGAATATTTCTGGCGGCAACAAAGGCAATACCTGCTCCTTGCCCAACATAATCATTGCCTTGAATCGTTTGTCGTCCACCACCATAAGGGTTGGTACCCCATGACCCTCCTCCACCTCCAGAGCCAAGGTACATCATTGAAAGATCAGCTACACCGTAAACGACTCCGTAGTACCCAAGGTAACTTCCACCACCATTTTGTCCTGCTGTTCCATAGCTTGCTCCACCACCAGATCCAGTAGTGTTTGCTCCTCCACCTCCGCCTCCGCCATTTGCGTTGCGAGCACATCCCCCAAATGCAATCGGTGAGCTTCCTTGTTGCGCTTGATTACTAGTGCAGGTATTTGGAGGATTCGGAGTTCCATTTCCATATCCACCCTTGAAACCTTTTCCCGTAACATTAACGGTTGTATTGCTAACATTCACTGCTCGGAAGACTACAATGCCACCGGTATATTCATCCCATTCGCTAGGCGTAATGCTTCCTGTCACATTATTGAAATGCGGAACTACTAGTACCTGAGCCTTTGAACCACCACCTTGGTAATATGCATTCTCCAAGTTTTTACTCAAAACTAAATAACCGGTTCCTTTGGACGCGATAACCCCAAATTCATATTTCCCGGCATTCGTTCCCTGCATTTGGATAATCAGAACCTCTTGTCCAGCATCAAAATTAGTTGAGTCAAGAACATTAAGTTGAGGTTGATCAGCGGGAATATTACTAGTTAGTCGAGTTTTTATAGTATTTGGATTTCCTCCTGAAAAATCCCCATCACTTCCATCGCCAAAGACTCCATAAGGAACAGTATCCCCGCTGAAATCGACGCCATATTCGCCGACGCCTTTTAGCTCGCTGCCATCTTCGTTATAGAGATAAAGCGGAAACATGCGCGCCGGATCGTCTGGTAAGGTATGTGTAAACTCAACAATATCGTTTTGATTCTGTGGTCCCTCCACATAGACGTACTGATCCCAGGGGCGGAAGGGATTGATCTGGTAAGCAGTCGCTGTCCCTGCAGGAGACGCTATTTTCCCTTGGATATTAATATCAATGCTGGCATGATTGGGATCGCTTGTGCGCATGGATACGGTTTCATTAAATAAACCGATTGCCATGCTTGCAGTATCCAATTCCAGGACAAACTTCCGCGATTCAGAGGGGGCTAAATCGCCAGCACCCACGCCGACAATATTCAAACCAACTACATTCTCGTTGAATGTATAGCGTAGCGTACCTAACCCTGTATTGGCTAAAGTCATTTCGGTATGCAATGTTGTACCGGGTTCAACGGTACCAAAATCCCAGGGGGTAGGGATTGATATTACGCTCTGCTGACGAGTCCCTACCTGCCAATCTCCCGCCACCAAATTTGCTTCCGGGAGCGGATCGGGACCGAAGGATGCCAGCGGGCGCGCCGAACTGTCGATGATATTGCCCTGCGAATCGGTGAAGAAAGCCAGCAGGATCGTATCTTCGGGCGGGTAGGTGGCTGTATCAACGGTAACAGGCACAACCGTCGGACCGGCTGCGAAGGTCTGGGTGAAGACGTCCTCGTGGAGCACATTCCCATCCCCATCCAGATATTCGACGAAGAGCTTGCCATCCGTGATCTCGGTCGGATGCGGGGAGAAGATCACAAAATTAGCCTGATCTTCAGAGGTGGACGAAATATCCACGCCCGGATCAGGCAGCATCGTCCCTTCCAGGGCGCTCAGGCCGTCGTTCAGGTCAGCCAGCAAAGCAGTCGCTGGCAAAATAAAACGATGGTTGCCCTGCGGGTCGTTATAGGAGACGACGATGACCGGTTCAGTATAGTTTGCATCGCTGATGGTGTACTGGAAGGTATCGTTTTCGCTGACGACGACCTTGCCCCCAGCCGGGACGCGCCCGCTGCCGCCGATGGTGTTGTTGGTGACCTCCACCAGCCCATCGGGGGAATAGAGGATCGCTTCCACGCCGTAGGCATCGTAATTCCCCAGATTTTCGAAGCTCATCCGTAGGGTGCAGGTGTCGCCGACGCTACCTCCGGTACAAGCGGACGTGTAGCCTGCTACCAATATGGGCGCAGGGTGCGACGCCGGATCATCGGGATCGGTTCCCAGACGGATCTCATTGCGGTCGTTGTAGCCGTCCAGATCACGGTCGGAGACGATGCGAATAAGAACACTTGTATTTGGTGCTGCTAAGGTAGATTTGAGTTCACCAGTATATTCTAAACCGTCTGAAAGGTAGACATTCCACCAAGAAGAAATAGCCAAAGAGTGTTTACAGAATATATTTGTGTTTGATGCAGGAGCAATTAAAATGTCTTGTTCGCAAAGTTCTGGTACAGTAGATGCCGATTCTGGTGTGAAGATAGAAAGAAAATTGCCATCTTTATCTTCGATGATTGGAAAGAATCGTTTGATAACATCCTGTACGGAATCAGACGGATTCCAGACAGGAATCAGATATGTGTCCAATTCTTCATCAAAATCATTAAAACCATCTTCCATTGCTATCAAGACAGAACCGTTTACAGCATCCTGATAGAAAACTTGATCTTGACCAAAAGAAATATCTTCCATTACTATGCGGATGGAAGCTCCCTCATCAATTGCAGCCATTTCACTAAGAGTGAGACCAATTGGTTCAGAAGTATATGTCAGCCTATCTCCCGGAAAAAGATTTTCGACCTTCGGGGTCTCAGTTGTACCGATAGCGACATACGTATGAGCAGGATTCAAATCATTGTTAATGTAAACATTAAAAGTTAGATTAGTAATTTCACGAGCGTACTCTGTGCCGTAATTTGCGATTTCATATGTAAATCTCAAATCTGCAGCATGTGATGGATTAACTGCTGTGGCATCTGCCCATGATTCTGAAAATTGATTTGTCGATGCCTCTGATATTGTTTGCTCTTGATATTGTGTGTGAGTAGTAGTATCTGCTCCACCTCGTTCTGACCCTCGGGTTTCTGAAATTGTTGGAACTTGAACAGGATATGAAAGTTGAAAAGCAGGTCTAGAATTAATGTTTCCTTGATCGTCAACTTCATAATTGTTACCAATTGAAACGCCATTATCTTGATAATTTGTCTGAGTGATCGCACCAGGAATATAAGATTCTGTTTTAGCCCCATCTGCTAGTCCACACTGGGGGTCCGTCATAAGTGGATCCAGTTGGGGTTGATTTTGTGCGTCAGGTTCTACTTCACATTGTAAGACAGGTTGTGTTTCATCATTTGGTCCTGATGGATCATTGCCACTATAATAATGTTCTCCATAGTACGCATCTACAGCAATAAGAATCCCTGTTCCAGCTAAAAGCCCCCCTGCAAGAACACCACATGCTCCAGAAATAAAACAAAGCCCACCTGCGAGAGAAAGCACAAGTCCTGTTTCAGTATCTTGAATACCCCAATGAGACAAAGGCGTATCGTAATTGCCTAGAGTGCTAACATACTGACTTTGAATATCAATTGGCTTAGTAACCCCTACCGATTGCCAAGAATTCCACGTAACTGTATGAGCTACGCTTGAACTCGTACCAGTTAATGTAGATGTACCATAGGTGTGCTCTTCTCCCTCGGTAATTGTCCGAGTTGTTGTAATTGTCGTAGCGGCGGTAACGTTAATTGATGATGGAACCACTTCCACTTCTGGATTTGGGAATGCTGCTACAAAAGGGCTGTTACCTGGCGGCAAGACCCAACTGGGCAAGTTAGCGCTGACAAAAGCTGCATCTTCGGCACGCGGCAAAATGCCATAGCCGCAGGGTCCGCTGGGGGCGGGGCAGTAGGTCACACCAAAGAGTTCCTGCCCGTCGTCGAATTTATCCTTGTCCGAGCTTTCCCGCAGGTTGCTGGTGCCGATAATAAATTCTTCAGCATAGTCGGGGGTGCCGTCGTAGTCGCCGTCCGGGCAGGTGCCATCGGGGTTGTGGGGAGTGAATTGTGGCCAGAGCGCAAAGGGCGGTCCATAGGCGGTGATGCCGCGCAAAATGGCGGCAACTTCGTCTCCGTCGCTTGGGTTGGTTTCGCTGGGTTCTTCGGGGCTGTCGGAGTTATTGTCGAGAGGGTCGGTGCACCAGTAGGCTTCTTCGGTGTCCGTCAAGCCATCGTTGTCGGTATCCACAGAAGACAAGGCAAGCACAAAGGGTGCATCCATCTGCATGCTTGCCATCGAACGGCTGTCTGCAGGGTGGCTGGCATTGTAGACCTGCATCAGGTATTCAAAAGAATTGATCTCACTCGGTTCAAAGCCCAAGCGTGCCAGCTTCTCCAGTTGCTCTTCATCTACCTGCACATAAGCCGCATCACTGCCAGATTCCAGAACCGTGATGCCCCATTCGTTTAGGCGGGTCAGGTCATAGGGCTGTTTCAGTTCCACACGGGCGCGGAAGAGTGTCCCTTCGCCTGCTGTGGCAAGTTGCTCTGGCCCAAAGCCAGCCTCTCGTGTGGAGAGTTCCACGCTTGGTTCAACATGCAAAGGCTCTTCTTCAACCGCTGGTTCAGCAGGCGGAGAATCTACATTATCATTTTCAGGAAGAACACTCTCAACTGAAGCCACTTCACGGCTTACAGAAGTATCACCGGCTTCCACTTCAGGAGCCGGAGCAGATAAACCCAAGGGTGCGCAACTTGAGAGCAGCATCCCGGCAATTGCGAAGAAAGTGATCGCCTTTTGAGTATTTGCATAAAAAGAGTGGAGTGTTTTCATTTTGACCCTCCTGTGGGGAGTTGAATGTGAAGTCTACATAATATTAGTAGTATAAGGAAATCATATTGCCTATTCAAGTGAAGAATGTACTTTTGGTGATGAAAAATGGGGAATACGGTTTACATCCAGTCTCAAGGTTATGAGCCTGATGATAGTCTCCGCCTAACAAAAACTCCCCCATCTCCTATCTACACCATCATCCCCTTTGGTCTGTACTGCAACGCCTCCGCCAGATGACTTGACTGGATACTCTCCTCTCCAGCCAGATCAGCAATCGTACGTGCTAACTTCAAGATGCGATGATAGGCTCGCGCGGAGAGTTGAAGCTGCGTCATTGCAGCCTTGACGAGTTGCTGCCCCGCTTCATCTAATTCGCAAAACTGACGAACTTCTGCGACGCGCATATCGGCATTCGTCATCACCCCATTTTCTAACTCGCTAAATCTCTGGCGCTGCATCTCTCGTGCTGCCTCCACCTGTGCGCGGATATCATCCGAGCTTTCGCCGCGCCTGTTATCGGAGAGTTTCTCAAAGTCCACACGCGGCACTTCGATGTGGATATCTATCCTATCGAGCATGGGACCGGATATCCGCTTTTGGTAGCGAGTTACAGTGGAATGCGAGCAGGTACATTGACGTTCTGAATCTCCCGCATACCCACAAGGGCAAGGGTTCATCGCAGCGATGAGTTGGAAGTTTGCGGGGAAGGTGAGCGCTCCTTGGGCGCGGCTGATGGTGACTTCTTTGTCTTCCATCGGCTGACGCATCACTTCAAGGACACGGGAGCCGAATTCGGGAAATTCGTCGAGAAAGAGGACGCCGCGATGGGCAAGGGAGATTTCGCCAGGACGGGGCCAATTGCCGCCGCCGACCAAACCTGCGTGGCTAATGGTGTGATGCGGTGCGCGGAAGGGGCGCATTTGCATGAGGGGCGTATCGGCGGGGAGTTGGTCTGCAACCGAGTAGATGCGAGTCACATCGAGGGCTTCTTCGATGCTCATTTCGGGCAGGATGCTCGGCATGGAACGCGCTAAAAGCGTTTTCCCAGCACCGGGTGGCCCCGCGAGAAGTATATTATGTCCACCGGCAGATGCGATCTCAAGAGCGCGTTTGACGTGCTCCTGCCCTTTGATCTCTGAGAAGTCGGTCACGATAGGGCGAGGCAACTCGTCCACAACGGGAGGGGATTGGGGCGTGATCTCTTCGGCGCCGATCAGGTGTTGGTACAGGGCATAAAGTGATTTTACCGGTAGCACGTCAAGGTCAGGGATGAGGGCGGCTTCGGCTGCATCCATAGCGGGAACGAATATCCGTTTGAATCCATTTGCGCGGGCAGCCGCAGCCATCGGCAGGATCCCCTTTGAGTGACGGACGCTGCCATCTAATGAAAGTTCGCCGATAACCATGGCGTCGTCTATGCTGTCGGGCGGGACGAGCATCTGCATCAGCAGAACGCCGAGGGCAATAGGAAGATCGTAGGTGGGACCTTCTTTGCGGACGGCGGCAGGGGCAAGATTGACAATGATCCGTTTTCGGGGATAGGGGAGA
Source organism: uncultured Anaerolineaceae bacterium (assembly GCA_964487745.1). Classification (GTDB taxonomy): domain Bacteria; phylum Chloroflexota; class Anaerolineae; order Anaerolineales; family Villigracilaceae; genus Desulfolinea. The sequence continues at coordinate 160,109 of CAZASG010000002.1, forward strand.
CCGCAATTTTTGATGGCCGCATGGACGCGCTCGCGGCTTTCTTTGACTGCTTGATTCGGTAAGCCGACAATATCTGTGCCCGGAAGCCCACGCGTGGTATCGACTTCGACTTCGACGACGACACCTTCCAAACCCACAACGGCGCAAGAGAATACACGAGATAGCATGGGTTGAGTTTAGATGAATTTGGGGAGGAAGTCAATTGAGAAAGTCATTTTTTACTCATCGCCTAAGTCAATATCTACACGTTGGAAAGTTTGTTCTGCTCCTACAGAAAAGTTGTCCCAATGTTTATATCCAATATACCGTTCAATCACAAAACCACCATTGATATGAGAAACGTAATCATGACCATAAGGTCCTTTGGAGATTACTATTTCTAGTTCACTATTGGTGTCACTTCTTAAGGAGTATGTTTTTAACTCTAGAGTATTTCCTATAATTTTTCCAACGTATTCCCTTGACCCATTCCACTCAAGCTCCGTCAAAGTGCTGTGATGACACTCTTGAGTTGTGAGTGTAAACCAAATTTGATCGTCCTCTATGTAATAATGCCCATAAGCAAGGCGTCTTTGATATAAAGTCCCGGGCACAAAAAAAGGCTTTGAGTTTTGATCTTCCCCATATTCGTGTGGTTTTCCTAAAGCGTTATAGCGATTAAAATGATGTAATTCATCCGACAGTTCTGATGCGACGTAACCCAAACCCTTGAGTTCATTAAACTCCAAGTAAGTACCAATTACTAATCCATCATTATAAAATCTAAGTAAGGTATGAATATAATGTGTCCCCGTATTACTACTTTCCCATTTAGCATCTTCTGAACTATGAAAGTATATTCCACTAAAACCATCTGTTTGTTTTGTAAATTGAGGTGTGACCAGTGGTGTTGGTGCGGGTTCAATGGGGTAAGCTAGAACCGTTTGAGTTGCGGATAGACCAATCGGTTCACCTAGTTGTATGACAGTTTCTGGCCCACATACTTTTCCTGAAACAACGATTGAAGCAGATTTATTCCATAAAGTTGTACCGCATTTTTGTGTCCAGAGATTGTATAACCCATAGGTTAAATAAACATCTTCAATTTTTAGTGAACTATTAGATTCCAATTTTTCAAAGTTTTCTAGTTGATCTTTAGAGAAGATATAAGCTCGTAAAGGCAAGTGGGTATCATTTGGTTGAAACCAAATTCTGCAAAAGTCTACATCGGTATTGTTATAAACGGTAATATCCGTTGTCCACGGATATTGTTCTGCACTACGCTGCGATGAAAAACGAAGCGAACTTATAAAAAACAGACATGCAAAGATAAGCACAAGCAAGACCAGAATTAAAACTTTTTTGGTACTCATTTTGGTTTTCACGAGATTTACCCTCCAATTGAAAATGATGTTCAGAGTTTAGATGAATTTGAGCGGGGAGTCAATCAAAAACTTGCATCTCTCACACGCTTATGCTAAACTCATAGCAATTAAGTTTTTCCTTAATCGCTATGAAAAAAGCCACCCCGCTCACCTCATTTGAACAGACCAAGCTCCTTGCCGACGCCCGTCGTTTGCAGATATTACGTTACCTGATGGACTCCCCCGCCACGCTCACGCAGCTTGCTCAAAAACTCGGTAAATCGCCCGCATGGGTACGGCACCACCTTCAAATTCTGGCAGATGCCGATTTGGTGGAGCTAGCCGAAGTCCGTGTGCGCGGCACGGTGACCGAGAAATTCTATCGCGCCAAAAGCGGCGCGCTCCTGCTCCAACAAATGATCCTGCCGGATGGCGAACGTCCCGTGCTCCTTTTTGCGGGCAGCCACGATCTCGCCATCGAGGGGTTGGCAGAAAAACTTTCCCCTTATGTCGATATTATCCTGAATCCCGTCGGCTCGCTGGATGGCTTGATCCAGCTTCGGCAGGGACTCTGCCATTTAAGCGGAGCACACCTGCTGGACGAAAGCGGCGCGTATAACACGCCTTATCTCAGCCGACTTTTTCCGCAGCGCAATCTGCAGGTGGTGACGCTGGCGCATCGCACCCAGGGTCTTATGCTTGCTTCCGGTAACCCAAAAGGAATTCGGGCGGTCGGCGACTTGGCGCGCGAAGACCTTCGTTTTTGCAATCGCAACCCGGGCTCCGGCACGCGCCTCTGGCTCGATGAGCAATTGCGTAAAGAGAATATTCCCGCTGAAGCGATCACAGGCTATAAAAATACCTGCACCACCCATTCGGCTGCCGCACAACAGGTCAAATCCGGGCAGGTGGATGTGGCCGTCGGTTTGCAGGCTGCCGCTCAACAATACGACCTCGATTTCATTCCCCTCTTTGAAGAACGTTTTGATCTCACCATCCCTGCCGAAAACGCGACGTTGGCAGCTCCGATTTTGGATGAGATTCAATCCAGCGCATTTCGTAGCACAGCTCAAACCTTGGGCGGCTACAATCTCGCCCAAAGCGGGGCGGAGATCCATTATTAGGCACCACCCTTGCGAAGGCTCCTCTCTCTTTTTGATATTCTCAAAAAAACCTTCGCAAGGTTTTCTTGTTGAAGAGAAGATGCAACATATTGCACCTAAAAAACCTAAAGAACTAAACAAGGAAAAAGATGAAAAAAACATTACTGCTCGCTCTATTACTCAGCCTGGCACTCGCAGCCTGTGGCAACACCGCCCCTGGCAATCCGAGCTTGATCCTCGCCACCACCACCAGCACCCAGGATTCGGGCCTTCTTGATCTGCTCGTCCCCATCTTTGAAGAAGAGCACGGCTACACCGTCCAGACTGTTGCCGTCGGCACCGGCGCAGCCCTCAAGATGGCGGAAGAAGGCAACGCCGATGTTCTCCTCGTCCACGCCCCTGCAGCAGAGATGGAATTGATGGATGCCGGATTCGGGGCGGATCATTTCCTCATCATGCATAACGACTTCGTCATTGTAGGACCTACCGACGACCCGGCAGCGATCCGCTCGTTGACCTCGGCTGGCGAGGTGTTTAGAAACATCGCTTCAGCCCAGGCAGCTTTCACCTCCCGCGGCGACGACTCGGGCACCCATAAAAAAGAAAAATCCATCTGGACAAGCGTGGACCTAACTCCCGGTTGGGAAGGCTATATCGAATCCGGTCAGGGGATGGGTGCAACGCTCATTATCGCTTCTGAGAAGCAAGCCTATACGATGACTGACCGCGCCACCTACCTCGCCAATCAGGAGAATCTCGATCTTGATATTCTCGTCGAGGGCGATGCCATCCTCCTGAACGTCTACCATGTCATGACCGTCAACCCCGAAAAATGGGAGAAGACCAACTACGCAGGCGCGCTCGCCTTTGCGGAGTTCATGATCGCCAACGAGACCCAAGCCCTCATCAAAGATTTCGGCATCGACAAATTCGGGCAGCCACTCTTCTTCCCTGATGCGGATAAAACGGATGCCGATTTAGGTTTATAATCGTTTCGCCGTTGGGGCACGATATATCGTGCCCCAACAAAACAATTATGATTTTCGACGCCGAAGTTCTTCAGATCACCATCCTTTCCCTGCAAATCTCCGCCCTCGCGACGGGGATCAGTCTTTTAATTGGGCTGCCTTTGGGCACCCTGCTCGCGTTGGGAAAATTCTGGGGACGCTCCTTTTTTCTGAGCATCGTCAACACCGGGATGGGGCTGCCCCCCGTCGTGGTCGGTCTCTTCGTAGCAATGATGCTTTGGCGTTCGGGGCCACTCGGCGATATGCAATTGATCTACACACCCACAGCAATTATCATCGCCCAAACCGTCATTTCCGCGCCAGTCGTGATGGGGCTAACCGCCGCAGCGCTGCAATCGCTTGATCCACGTTTGCGGCTGCAACTCTACGGTCTGGGCGCCTCACGGATTCAAATGATCTGGGCGCTTTGGCGGGAAGCACGCCTGCCACTTCTTGCGGCGTTGATGGCGGGCTTTGGTTCAGTTATTTCGGAAGTTGGCGCGTCCATGATGGTGGGCGGGAATATACGTCATCAAACGCGGGTACTAACGACTGCCATCGTTCTGGAAACCGGCAAAGGGAATTTCGACATTGCCATTGCGCTGGGGATTCTATTGCTCACGATCACCTTTTTGGTTAATTGGGCACTAACGTGGATCCAGCAGCGGGGAGCGAAACGATGAGTGGGTTGATCCACATCAAAAATCTACTCGTCCAGCGCGGCGAAAAGGATGTGTTACACGTAGACGAGCTATCCATTCAAGGGGGCGAGGTGTTGGCTGTGGTCGGCCCCAACGGCGCGGGGAAAAGCACCCTGCTCCTCGCGTTGGCGCGCTTGATCCAGCCTAAAGCCGGGCAGATCTTCTTTAACGGGCAGCAAGCCCAAATGGAGTCTGATACGGCGTACCGGCGGCGCATCGCAATGGTGATGCAAGATCCGCTGCTTTTTGATCGATCCGTTTACGAGAACGTCGCATCCGGACTTCGTTTTCGGGGCGCTATGAAAGATGAGATCCAGCAAAAAGTCCCCTTCTGGCTGGAGCGTTTTGGCGTGGCACATCTGACGGGGCGGCGCGGTGGGGAGCTTTCGGGCGGCGAGGCACAGCGGGTCTCGTTGGCGCGTGCCCTCGTTCTGGAGCCGGAGTTACTCCTGCTCGATGAGCCTTTTTCAGCGCTCGATCCACCCACACGCGCAAAGCTGCTCGACGATTTGGAGACACTGTTGCGCGAAACCGCTACAACGACCCTCTTCGTGACCCATGACCTGGCTGAAGCGACAAAACTCGCCACGCGCATTGCCGTGATCTTTGCCAATCGCTTACGGCAGGTTGGCGCCCCGGACGCAGTTTTTGCCGAACCAATTGACAAAGATGTAGCGCTATTCTTGGGGCGACAACAAGGAATAGGATAACTAAGCACGCTTTATATAACCTTATTTCTATTCCCCTGTTGCTCTTATAGAGAAAGTAAATAAAACTTATAAATTCACGTCACAGCGAGGAGGGAAATTGCTTATCCTGTAAGACACACGTTGCATCGCGCACAATGACGTAAAAGTTTGTATAACGTCTAAATATTTTCTCTAATAGATACTATTTGATTTCCACCCCTTCGTTTAGCTTCATAAAGAAGCCTATCAGCTTTTTTAAATAATGCTTCTGGCTCCTCATCTCTTGGTGTTGTTACTACCAGACCTATACTGACCGTCAAGTGAATTTGATGATCTCCTATTTGAACTGCTTCATCTTGTATCAGTTTCTGGATGCGTTCAACTACTTTCAATGCCATTGGCAACGGCGTAAATGGTAAGAGTAAACCAAATTCATCCCCCCCGATCCTCCCAAAAAGATCAATATCTCTTTTCGACAGGGAAACGACTTTACATATATTCTTTAACAACAGGTCGCCTACAGGGTGTCCGAATTGATCATTAAATGCTTTAAATTGATCTATATCCAAGATTGCAAGCGAGAAAACCTTTTGATAACGAGTAAATCTCTGGAACTCATCTTCTACCCGTTGTAAAAATTCACGTCGGTTATAAGCTCCTGTTAACGGATCTGTACTTGCCAGTACCGCAAGCTCTTTTGTGAGTTTCGCTGTTTCAGTTCTTGCCTTATATTGATTACGCCTATAGGTGTAGGAGCGGCTAGAACTAATAAATGCAACCGTATTCACAAGGAAAAAAATGGCAATGATCGTGACCTTATGAGGGAATATTGTGTATGGATCAAAGAAGAACAGATGAATAATTGCCAAAACACTGATAAGAAATGTTGAGATCAAGCGATAAGCTAGTATTGTGGGGATTATTAGGTAAAAGAAAAATATAACTGAAATTTCTATAGTATTCGTTATATATGTAGCATAAGGATCTGAGTAATGTAGCAACCGGATAATAAAGCTCATGATTACTATAAAAAGCATCCAAGCCAAGCTGAATTTATCAAAAGCCTTTGGCGTTTTGTTTCGCTTAAGAAATACAAGAAACCCTAAGCTAAAAATCAAAAAGGCGATACGGAGTGACAACAGGGCATACGCTTCTGGAGCGGGAAAATATAGCCAAGTTTCAACGGCAGAAAAGGTAGTATTAGCCAGCATGGTTAGAGCTACAAATGTAAAGACTTGCTCAGAATCAGACTTTAAATAATCCTGACGATAAGCTTCTTCCAGACCTTCTATTTTGGGTTCAAAGCGATCTAATAACATCAATCGTATCCATGCACCTTTCATCTAGAGCAACCAGAAATCCCCGAAATATCCCCGAATAAGAATAGCCTAATGCATTTTGTTTAGAATCCCCAGCTTATATAAGTTTATTCTATCATTTTCGTTTTCCTTTTCTTTTTCCCCATAAAGACTTATCACTTTTGTTTGCTTCATGATAAAGCTTCCAAGTCTCTCAGGATATTTTCTCCCCTTGTCCCCGATGAACTTTTTCAACCCGATCATTTAATATGCGGTACATTTTTAGACTGAGTCCCTTTAACGAACAAACCCGCGATAAGCGCGGGTTGTTCTAACCAACTCAAAAGGAGAAAATATCTCTAAACTGTCACTAGTTTATAAGATGTCTGACAATTTCACCAGTGACAGGCATCATCCTGTAGCATGACAAAAAGCGCGGATTATTTTCTCATCAACCGATAGATCGACTCTGTGTTGTAATCAGCATAATATAGTTTGCCGTCTTCGCTCTCGCCAAAGCTGGCGAGCAAAGCGCCTGTGTAAAAGATCGGCTCAGATCGCCATTCTCCATCGACTCGCAGGAGTCCCCAAATAATACCACTGCAGAAATCGCCATAAAAATAGATGCCCTGCCACTCAGGGAATTCATCTCCACGATAGACATTACCACCTGTTACCGAACAGCCATCTTCGTGGTTATATTCCGCAACAGGGGGCACAGGATCGAAATCAGCCGGGGGCGTGCCGTCATAGACATGCGTGCCCTCGAGGAAATCCCAGCCAAAGTTGGCACCACCAGCCGCACCTGCGGGCCAATAGTTGATCTCCTCCCACTCGTTCTGCCCCACATCCGCAATGTAGAGATCGCCAGTCAGTGAGTCAAAACTAAAGCGCCAGGGGTTACGCAGCCCATAGACCCAGATCTCAGGATAAGTGCCATCTACAAAAGGATTATCAGCAGGCACCACATAAGTCTCGCCGCCGTCCACGTCAATGCGCAGTATCTTACCAAGGAAAGTATTCAGGCTCTGCCCATTCTCTTCAGGATCGCCGGATGAACCGCCATCACCCAAACCGATATACAGGAATCCCTCTGGACCAAAGGCGATCCCGCCGCCGTTATGATTGCCATAAGGCTGTTCGATGTGCAGCAGCACCGCTTCGCTCTTGTGATCGGCTTGGTTGGCGTTCTCCGAAACCTGGTAGCGGGCAATGACCGTGTTTCCGTTAACATCAATATAATTTATGAAGAAGAGACCATTTTCCACATAGCGGGGGTGGAAGGCCAGCCCCAATAAGCCTTGTTCTGAACCAGCCGTTTTTACCTTTTTGCTGATGTCAAGGAAAGGCTCGTCGAGGAGCAGGTTATGCTCCAATACACGGATGCGGCCGCTACGCTCAACAACAAAAAGGCGGCCGGAGCCATCGCCCGCGTTCTGGATGTCGAGAGGTTGGTCAAATCCGCTTGCGGTGAGCGCCCAGATATATTCTGTGGTGTCAGGAAAATCTGTCACCGAGGCCGGTGCTTCGGCAGGGGGTTCCTCTTCCGCTATGGGAGCGGGTGACGCGGAATCCGTTGGTGCCGGGGCAGCTGTCGCAATAAGGGGAGCAGGCTGCGGGGTTGGTTCGGGCACGGTCGAGCAGGCTGTAAGCAGCAGAAATATGATCGATCCCAAAATCAGCTTTTTCATAAAGCCCTCCTTTAATCCACTTCTGAGATTTCCCCTTCGACGATATCGCCTTCTGGTGTAGAAACGACTTTTCCAGTCAATTCTGTGAGGTGTTCATCCACAACATCAGCGGGGCAAAGCTCGAGAAAGAGCGTGAAGCCAAACCACATGATGGCGACATCATCTGCCGCACCAATGACGGTCATCAGCCCGCCGGGGATAAAGTCTATGGGGAAAAGTAAATATGCCAGCGAGCCCATCGGAAGAAGTTTGATAAGGCTGCTAACACGGCTATCATTCATCAGGCGCAAAATGAGTTTTATGCGCAGGATCAGGTCTTTGAGAATATTGCCATCTACGGTTGTGATCTTTTTGCTATTGTATTGATCTGTCATTTTTTCTCCTGTTATCTGAGATGAAATCATTATACTGGCTTGTTCTTTAGTTTACGGAAAAGAAGTATTAGAGTTTTGCAACTTTTTTCTTTTTCCCACATCTAAACGAACGTTAGCAACAAGAGAATTTAACTAGGAGAATTTCATCATGGAAATGATCATTGACTTCCCCGGTGGCGCACGCGTAGATGCTCACTTTGGACCTTATACTGTAAAAACTGACCAGCCCCCGATGGGTGGTGGAGAAGGTTCTGCCCCGACTCCCTTTGCGGTTTTCCTTTCTTCACTGGGAACCTGTGCGGGAATCTACGTGCTCGGCTTCTGTCGTCAGCGCGGTCTCTCGGCAGAGGGTATTCGCATCGTTCAGCGTATGCGCAGCAACCCGATGACGGGCTTGGTCGGTAAATTCGAGTTGGAGATCCAGGTTCCGCCGGATTTCCCCGAGAAATATCGCCCTGCATTGATTCGCTCAGCAGATCAATGTGCGGTAAAGAAACATTTTGAAAATCCGCCTTCTTTCGAGATTACGACCAAAGAAGTTGCAGTAGCGTAACCCCTTTCATGGGCGACCAATTGGTCGCCCATGTTTTTTAGAGCAGGTTAGAATATCTCTCATGCCTTATATCGTGGATGGTCACAACCTGATCCCGCGCGTGGGATTGCAACTGAATGCCGAAGATGACGAAATGGCATTGGTCGAAATGCTGCGGGAATTCTGCCGCGTGAAGAAAAAGCGTATCGAGGTTTATTTCGACGGCGCTCCACCCGGCGAGAATCGCACCCGCAAATTCGGCTACGTGACCGCGCATTTCGTCCGACTAGGGCGTACGGCCGATGATGCCATCCGCGCACGTCTGCGTAAAATGGGGAAAAGCGCTAAAAACTGGACCGTTGTCTCTTCTGATCGAGAAGTGCTGAATAGCGCACGCGCTGTTCAGGCAAAGCGCATCTCTGCTGACGAATTTGCACGAGAAGTAAGGGATGCCAAATTCGCCGCATTTGAAAATCCCAGCGAGGAAAGAAACCTTTCATCTCAGGAAGTGGAGCAGTGGCTCGACATATTTTCGTCTGGTGAAAAAGAGGACTAAGTAACTCTTATTTTATTTTAAGGATAACACGACTAATTTAGTGTATATTGTCTTCAATGGCACTTACGTCCCCTTTTACTGGTATCAAGTAAGTGTTAACCACCCAATAGCATGCCCCCCCCATGCTAACTCGATGGTGGTGTCCCTCCCCCCTAAGATCGCCAAGCGAAAACTTGGCGATCTTTTTTTAAACCCACAATGTGTATGCTCACTGTATAATATAGACTATTCCTGAGGAGAAAATTATGAGCAAAAGATCTAGTGGTTTTATACAACTCGAGTGGGAATGCCCCCAATGCGAATCTCGCAACCCCGGTCCTGAAGGAAGTTGTCTAAGCTGTGGCGCGCCCCAACCCGATGACGTTGAGTTTGTGGCACCTGCCGAGCGAAAATTCATCAAGGATGAGAAAGCGCTTAAAGATGCCAAAGCTGGGGCTGATATTTACTGCGCATTCTGCGATACGCGCAACCCCGCCACATCCGAGACCTGTTCCCAATGCGGCGCAGAGTTGGCGGAAGGCGAACGTCGCAAAGCGGGCGGAGAAGTCCGCCAACGCTCTGCGGCAAAAATAGTCAACTGCCCTAATTGCGAGGCAGAAAACCCCTCATCGAATAATACTTGTCAGGAATGCGGCGCACCCTTGGAAAGGGAGAAAATCACATCTGCACAATTTGCGACAAAAGGGAAAGCTTCCGTATCTACAGCGAAAAAGGATGCGGCAAAGAAACGCCCCTGGATCATTGGCGCAATACTCTTCCTTATCATCTGCTGCGTTGGGGGCTTGTTCCTCCTCCTCAGCCCCAGTGAAGAGGTAAGAGGCACGGTCAACGATGTGCGTTGGGAGACCAGCATCCCCGTGCAGGAAGAGCAGGAAGTTCGCCACAACGATGAACGTGGCAGACCGCCCTCTGATGCCTACGATATTTCCTGTCATACCGAAAGCGAAGAAGTTTGCACCGAACGCACCGTAGATAAGGGCAACGGCTACGCCGAAGTCGTCCAAGATTGCCACACCGAAAGCGAGGAATATTGTTCCTACACCATTCTCGAGTGGCAAACCATAGAAACCCTCACGCTAACGGGCAGCGATTATGATCCACGCTATGCGCAGCCATCGCTGGCAACAGGTCAACGTTTAGGCAGTGAAAGTGTCGATTATAGCGTCCACTTCAGCACCGAAAAAGGGATGCTCGAATATTCCCCCGGCGACCTGACAGAATATCGTCAGTTCCAACTAGGCAGCGATTGGACGCTAAGTCTGAATCGCCTTGGCAGTATCGTATCGATCAACCGATAAAGGCAGTTGACAGTCACTTTATGAGACTGTCAACTTTTTAAATCTTATGGATATTCCTTTTCTGTTCAAAGGCATCATCATCGGGTTCTCCATCGCTGCTCCAGTGGGACCGATCGGAGTACTCTGTATTCGCCGGACTCTTGCTGAAGGTCGCATAGCAGGTTTGGTGTCGGGGTTGGGCGCGGCTACAGCCGATCTGCTCTATGGCTGTGTGGCTGGCTTCGGGCTGACGTTTATCTCCCAGTTTCTCATCGACCAAGAGATCTGGTTACGTCTTATTGGCGGACTTTTCCTTATCTATTTAGGGATCAGGACCTTTTTATCCACAGGTTCCAACAAGGAAATCCAAAGCCAAAAAGGCGGGCTCTGGAGCGCATATTTCACTACCTTTATTCTGACCCTCACCAATCCACTCACGATCCTTTCCTTTGCTGCGATCTTCGCCGGGTTGGGCATAATCAACACCAACGGGAATTATGCCTCCGCGCTACTGCTTATCACGGGCGTCTTTACCGGCTCCGCTCTTTGGTGGTTCCTATTAAGTGCAGGTGCCAGTTTCTTCCAAAAGAAGATCGATACGCAAGGCTTGGCATGGATCAACAGGATCTCTGGCATTATTATTCTTGTTTTTGGCATCATCGCACTGGGAGGGATTTTCCTGCAAAGGGGTTGACCTATCTGCTATAATGGAGAGGAGAGAGGCACAAGTGGTAAGGGGCTATGGCACTAGTCAAGGAACACAAAAGAGCTTTTAGTGGGATTTTTTTACTCTTCTTGGGTGCGCTACTCGTGCTCATACAGGCAGGGCAGGTTTCGGCTGCTTCCAATACTCCATCTGGTCCAGATCGTTTTACTTATACCTACGTCGATTACACCATTTACGAATGGTGGATGATGACGTGGGCAGATAGCGAACTTGTTTGCAAGCTCAATGTCGAACATGAGGGGCTGCCAACCTCCTGGGATGTTTACGTCGATTGTGGCGAGGGGCTTTCCGAAGCCTGGGCAGAGCAAGCAGCCTGCCCACACGAGGTCTTCGCCAGCGACCCACAGCTATGTCCGGGATACTATATGTACGAGGCTTCCAGCGTACCAGCACAACGGGAAGTGGCGCTCGCTCTGCCACCGCCTGTGGTCTGGATAACACTGGAAGATTGCACAGTAGAGGGGATGACAAACCGCTGCGAACGCCCCCCTGCACTTGCTCTGCATGGCGACGAACCGCTAACCGGAGAGAAAATTATCTCCGTTACCGCCGTTATGGACGGGGAAACTTTCTCCTGCTTTGGCTCCACCTGTGATCTCCCACTGGACGAAACAGGCGAAGATGGTGTTGAGATCAGTTTCTGGGCTGCCTCCAGCTATGGTGATACAAGCAATCTTTTTGATGCTCATATCCGCGTCATTTCTTCAGAGACCGAAGAAGGCGAATTCTTCTGGTATGTAGACGTACTCTCATCTCAATGGCATGGTGAAGCCAGCGCGAGTTGCGCCGAAAGCTGGGATGCCTTCCCGCCAGTAGGGGGGATGCCCGAATGGCTCTCCACACCCGAAGATGCCGCCGATCTCGAATCTGACCTGGCATATACGTCCCTTGCAGGGAATTTGATCCAGAAAGGCGTTGTCAACGCCAGCCATTGTCCCGATTTCGGACTCGACTTTCAGGGCAACGCCACTGCCTGCGGTCTTGAAGCCGCACAACCTGCCATGATCGAATGGCAAAATCGCTTTGATGATCTCATCATGAAAGCCTCTGAAGAGACCAGTGTTCCCGCTGTTCTACTCAAACGCCTTTTCGCCCGCGAAAGTCAATTTTGGCCCGGCGTCTTCAACGCAGGCACGGATGTGGGGCTTGGGCAACTAACCATCGAAGGCGCAGATTTTGCCTTTCTATGGAACCCGATCTTCTTCGAGCAATATTGTCCCCTGGTCTTGGATGAGGAGGTTTGCGAAGGTGGCTATATCTATCTCGATGAAGAGCAAGAGGCACGCCTACGTGGTGCTCTGGTCTATAGTGTTAACGCGACCTGCGACACCTGCCCCCTCGGTGTCGACCTGACGCAGGCGGATTTCAGCGTCAACGTTTTTGCAAATACCCTGCTGGCAAGCTGCGAGCAAACCGGTCGTGTAGTTTATAACAATACCGGGCTGATGGCAGGCAATGCCGCCAGCTATGAAGACCTGTGGAAATTTACTCTGGTCAACTACAACGCCGGCGCTGGCTGTCTCGGGCTTGCCATCGACGAAACCCGCAGCCTGAACCAGGAACTGACCTGGGAAAATCTCTCACAGAATCTGACCTACGTTTGCATGGGGACAAAGGATTACGTCAACGATATTAGTGAGTAAGCGATTTTTTCACTTGTTTTTGCCGCATAATATTCCAATTTAGGCTTTTGTGCAGGTCGTATTAATTCGTTATGCGACCCACATAAACACGAGGTGAGCAGCAAGTTTTTCCGATCCCAACTAATCAGGGTTAGAAAGCAGAGCATTCGATGTGGAGATTTATTATTTACATCATTTCGAGTTTAATACTAACTGCTGCTGCTTATCTCGTTTTCCGAATTATAGTACGCCATGACTACCAACTTAAAGGACGGCTCACACCTCTCTCCAGCTTTTTGGAACTGCTGATCTGGGCTTCGTATATGAGTTTCCCATACATTTACAATCCACCTGAATGGATATGGTTTTTATCACCCGATGCGTCAGTTGATACGCGGTTTCAAACCATAGGAGCGATAAGCATTGTGTGCGGATTGGTTTTGGCTTTCGGCACGATGTTTTGGTTTGGAGTGCGGCGGGCTTTTGGTCTGGAAGTTGCCACCTTAATTCAAACTGGCCCATATAGGGCAAGCAGAAACCCTCAGATTGTGGCTGGTTTACTTCTTGTAGTTGGGATAGTGATTATTAGGCCATCGTGGTACGCGGCGGGATGGCTTATTCTATATGCTGTTATAGGACACCTGATGGTAATCACAGAGGAGGAACATTTACTGTCTACGTTTGGTCAGGTCTATGAGCAGTATTGTGAGAAAGTTCCACGTTATATTGGCACGGGACATGGATAACAATTGGCTGCCGCCCAACACAGAGCATAGTAGACAAGTGAGCTTCCAATTCAAGCGGGGTGGCTTCTTCAGAGGCTGGGGGTTGATCTTAGTCATTCTTGTAACGGTGTATTTTGGCTGGAGAATTTTTCAAGCCCTTACTGGCTCGATGCCAGCCTGGGTAGGGATCGTCTCGTCTGCAGGGATCATCTACGTCTGGTACAGGATACTGAGCCCCGTAAAAGCGATTGAAATTTCAAGCAATGGGCGCGTTCGCTTCATCCGCGGATTGGGAAGTCGCGAAGTTTGGCTGAGAGAAATATCGTCTATCCGCCCTTGGTTGAATATCGCAAAAAAGGATTTTGTCCTAAGACATGCTTATGGTTGGGAATTTCTCTTCGAAGATCTCGACACAGTCGTCGAATTCGCTCAAGCGATCAAGAAAGTGAACCCAAGCACAGAGATCAAGGGATTGCAAGGCTTCTAAAACCTGCAATCCCTTTTTTTTATTTCTTCGGCCAGCGCTGAGCGGCTTCGAGCTCTTTGAGCTCATCGCGAATACGCCGGACCCAGCTCAGTTCGGTTTCGTATTGCGCGATCCAATTTTTGTGGATCATTTCCCACAAGTATATCTCGCGCGGGGTGCGCTCGGGCATATTCGGTTTCCGATCTGCTTGTACACGCAGGAAGAAAACCTTCTCCCCGACAGCGTTCAAATAATCTTCAAGCAATTTATCGATCTCAGCCGTCTCCAGGCTATCCGCCCACATTAGTTGATGCAGGAAGGGCTTTCGGGAGAGGGGCGCTTCCGGTTCGCTCATCACCCAATCTTGAAGGGCACGGACGCCTTCTTCTGTGATCGAGTAGATATGTTTGTTCGGGGCACCATCCTGTGCTTCGACCGCTTTCGAGACCCAGGTATCTTCATGCAATTTAACCAAGGCATGATAGATCTGATTGTTGCTGGCGCTCCAGGGTAGGATCTCTGATTCAGAAATGATCTTCTTGAGATCGTATCCTGTCATGGGTTGCCAGCTCAGGTATCCGAGAATTACGTATTTAATGGACATGGCAAACTCCTTTAGGTTATATTGAGCATATGTTATCATTAACCTATATAGTTTGTCAAGCCTATCTTCAACCCCACAACAACAAAAAGCGCCGAACAGAGAAATTGTCCGGCGCTTTTTTTATCTATCAGTTCTGCGTTTTATTCTTTTGCTGCGTCAAGTTTCTTTTCCAGAACTTCAGCGATATCCAAAACCTGGAGGGTTTCAGCCATCCCCTTGACGTTGACTGCATCTTCGAACATGGTCAGACAATAGGGGCAGGCTGTGGCAACCACATCTGCTTTTACGTCGATGGCATCCTGAATGCGGTGTTGATTGATACGTTTATCGGAGGGCGTTTCCACCCACATCCCGCCACCGCCAGCGCCGCAGCAGAAGGAGTTCTCACCGCTGCGTGCCATCTCGACGCGCTTTTCGCTGGCTTGATCGAGCAGGTCGCGCGGAGCTTTATATTCATTGTTGTAGCGGCCAAGATAGCAGGAGTCGTGATAGGTCAGGCAGCCTTTGACGCCCTCGCCTTTGCCTTCATCCAACGCGAGATCATCTGCGATCTCTGTCAGCAATTGGCTGGAGTGGATCACTTCAAAATCCCCGCCCATCTGCGAGTATTCGTTCTTCAATGTATTGAGACAATGCGGACACTGCGTCACGATGCGTTTGAAGTTGATCTCGTTAAAGGTTTCGATATTCTGCTCAGCCATCACCTGGAAGATATACTCATGCCCCATACGGCGGGCTGTTTCACCACAGCAGGCTTCGTCCAGGCCGAGGACGCCGAAATCAACATCCGCTTTTTGGAGTAATTTGACGAAAGATTGGGTGACCTTCTTGTTGCGTTCATCGAAAGCGGCTGCACAACCCGCAAAGAAGAGAATATCAGTTTCATCGCCGGGCGCCAGCTCTTTTACATCGAGACCCTTTGCCCAATCCATGCGATTCTGCGGAGGCATACCCCAAGGGTTGCCCTGCCGTTCCATATTGCGCAGTGTATCGCCCACAGACTTGGGCATCTCGCCCATCATCAGGGTTTGGTGGCGGCGCAGGTCAACAACGCGCTCCGGCGGGCGGATAAAGATCGGGCAGCGGGTCAGACAAGCGCCACAAGTTGTGCAAGCCCAAAGTGTTTCTTCCTTGAACATGCTCTCTGAAAGTTCCATCCCGCCATTACCATTGCGTTTGAGCAGCTTGTTGACCGCGTCGTCGTGCAGGTTCTGGATCAAGGTGCGGGGCGAGTAATCCAGCCCTGCCGCGGTGGCAGGACAAACGTCTTCGCAGCGTCCGCAATCCAGGCAGGCATCGAAGGAGATCAGTTCTCTCGGCGAGAATTCGTTGATGTTGCCAATCCCCAAAACTTCCGTTTCTTCGATATCTTCGATCTTTTCCAGCGCTCCCATCGGGCGGCGGGGGCGTAGCAAGATATTTAGCGGCGCCATAATAACGTGGCGCATCTTGGTAAAGGGCAGGGTCGCTCCGAAGACCAATCCCAGGAAAGTATGCGTCAAGACCAAATACGGATGCCACTGGAAGGCGATTTCCGGCGTCACACCCCAAGCCTGATACCAGCCTGCAACGATCGTGCCCATGAAGGAATATTGGCTCCAGTCAGGAGAAGAACTGATCAGTCGCATGGCTTCGGATGTAAAACCTGCCAAGACCATCAAGGTTAGCCAGATGACGGCAAAATAATCATCCCATTTGTAGCCGAGATATTTGGGGCGCATCACAAGGCGGCGAATGACGGCCATGACCACACCTACCAGAATGAAAATCCCGGCCAGATCCATGATCCATTCATAGAAGAAATATCCGCTATCGCGCGGGATCAGCAACTCAAAGGGAGTGAAAAGCTTCATTTGCATCAGGTTGATGGCAGTGCCGATCACCTGAATAGTGACACCCCAAAAGATCAGGAAGTGCATAATGCCCGGATAAATTTTCTTCCAAATGCGGGCTTGCAGGAGGCTATAAAGGAAAAAGTCTTTGACTTTCGTGTTTTTTTCGGTCATGGCTTATTCCTCTGAAGGTTTGTAAGTAACGATAAAGTACATGGCGGCGATGCTGGCTACAAGAGCGGAGATCAGCACAGCATGGAGGGCGAATAAATGACCGGATGGGATGACCATCTCAGGATCGAGATAACCAAGCGTGAGTTGAACGATGGCAGGAATGCCGAAGACGCCCGTGATGATAAGCATGGTCGTCCAATAGGAACGTTGCTCCGAATTCATCAGGGTACCGATCAAGTTGAAGACAAGAAGGGCGAGGAGGAGAAAGACGCCCATCCCCCAGTGAATACTCTTAATGCTCAAAATGAGTTGGACATGGGTATCCGTTTCAGGATCAAAGACCAGCGGATCCAGATGGGCAGCGTTGACCAAACCGCTAATGCCCTGGACGACGAAAAAGAACAGCGCTATCCCGCCAAGGTAATACCACAAACGACGCAACCAATTTGGGGCGGGTTTATCAAGTTGCTTCCCAAGCGGATCAGCCGTATTGATCAATTCTGAAATGCGCATGCGAGCGGGCTTCCATTGTTCTCGGGTATTCCATGTGCGTAGGCTGCGGGTGATCCCAAATAGAAAGATCAACCCCATCGAACCAAAACTAAGCCAACGATAGAGAGGCGTCCAGGCACCAACTTCCTGCCCGGCGATATGGCAATGCAAACAGGGATTCGTTTTCGGCGTGGGGGGCAAGAATTCCCCTTGTTGCTGGGAGATCGCTGCCACTGTTTCCGCACTATGGAAGCTTGCATAGAATGGGTATTCGCCCCTGTCAAATGAAGATAATTCTCCTGGTATTGTGAAGGCAGTAACTGCCACAAAAACCAGAATGATGCCAAAAAGAATCATCCAGTGAGAAAGTTTTTTCATAGGCTCCTCCAGCGATAAGCTTGGGTGTTTTATCCGGGTTTCCTTTGACACTTCCAAATTTCCTTTTTATTGTACGACAATCATCCCTTTTCTGCGCATGACCTTTCGCTTAAGCATGGCATGTCCTTCCACAGTTTCTTTGAAAAATAACCGATGAATGTTACATGACAAATAGTGAGAAAGAACCTTGCACTTTTTCCTTATTAATTGTTATAGTTGGGAGTACTCGATTAATAATTGGTCTTTTTTAGAAGCCTTCCTAAAGGAATCGAATGATGTTCAACGAAAAGAATCTATCCAAAACCAACCAAATAAATAATCTTGGTGATCTCTTTGTTGATATTCTCTTACTAGGAAGCATAGCCGAGCTTATTATTGCCCTCCGGCTGGAATAACCATACCTAGACATAGGGTAGGCATAGGCCTACCCTATTTTTTTCGCTAAAAACCATTTACCACGGAGTTCACAGAGTACACAGAAAAAAGCGTTGAAAGAGAAAAAAAACTTTGCAAACTCTATCGTTCTGTGGTGAAGAAAAAAGAATACTCAACTTTATAAAAGGAGTTTCAACATATGGCTTTAAAAGGTACGATCGAAGTCAATGAAATGCACTGTAAAGGTTGCGGCATTTGTGTGGAAGCTTGTCCGCAAAATGTGATCGCACTGGATATGGCACAACTCACGCCAAAGGGTTATCACCCCGCTCATCTGATCGCCGAAGGGTGTACCGGCTGTGTGATCTGTGCAGTGGTTTGCCCTGATGCGGCGATCACGGTTTATCGTGAAGCGAAAAAACCGAAGAAAGTAGCGGCTTAGTAAATTGACGTCATTGCGAGCGGCTGAACCAAACAAAACAAAGTTTTTTTGGTCAGCTTGGCGAAGCAATCTCTCTTTTAGTGTGGAGATCGCCGCGTCGGGCTAAAGCCCTCCTCGCGATGACAACTAACAAGGAGTTTCTACCCAATGGCAAAAGAATTACTCAAAGGTAATGAAGCATTCGCGGAAGCCGCGGTACGCGCAGGTGTGGAAGGCTTTTTCGGCTATCCCATCACCCCCGCCAGCGAATTTCTCGAATATATGGCGAAACGCATGCCCGCCCTCGGACGTGGTTTCCTGCAGGCGGAAAGCGAAGTCGCCGCGATCAATATGGTCTATGGCGCAGCTTGTGCTGGCAAACGCACGCTGACCGCAACCTCCGGTCCCGGCTTGAGTTTGATGATGGAAGCCATCTCTTATATTGCAGGCACAGAAGTCCCAGCGGTGGTCGTGAACGTGATGCGCGGCGGTCCCGGTCTCGGGAATATCGCTCCTTCGCAGAGTGACTATAACCAGATGGTTAAGGGCGGTGGGCACGGCGATTACTTCCCCATCGTGTTGGCGCCAGCCACAGTGCAGGAAGCGATCGACTATATCACCCTCGCTTTCGACCTTGCTGATAAATATCGTTCGCTGGTCTTCATTGCGGTCGACGGCAACCTCGGTCAGATGATGGAATCGGCTGAACTACCCCCGATGCGCGAACTGCCCGAAACGCCCGAATGGGCCGTGAGCGGCGCAAAGGACCGCGAACCGAATATCCTGACATCGATCTATATCGATCCCCCCGATGAAGAAGTGACCAACGTCCGCCTGCTGAAACGCTGGCTGGAAATTGAGAAGAACGAAGTCCGTTATAAGGAATATGACCTCGACGATGCCGAGATCGCGGTGATCAGTTTTGGCGTGGCGGGACGTGTTTGTTCCTCGGCAGTCAAAACCGCGCGCGAAGAAGGCATCAAGGTCGGGCTTTTCCGTCCCATCACCATCGCTCCTTTCCCGTTCAAAGAGATCGAGGAAGTGAGCAAGCGCGTTAAACGCATTTTAGTGGTAGAGATGAACACCGGGCAGATGCTCGAAGACGTGAAGCAAGCCGTTGCCGGGCGCGTCCCGGTCGAGTTCTACGGTCGCATTGGCGGCATTACGCCCTTCCCGGATGAAATTCTGGATGAGATCCATCGCATCAATGAGAGCGATGAAGTGATCGAAGATGGCATGGAAAGAGTCCAGTGGCTTGAACGCCTTGAAGTACGCATGGCGAGAGGTGAATAATGACGATGGAAAAAGTTGATCTTAATGTTGTATATGAGCGACCCGAATCGCTGACCACGACCACGACGCATTATTGCCCGGGTTGTACCCACGGCACAGCCCATCGTTTGGTGGCCGAAGTGCTCGATGAAATGGGCGTCCGTGAGCAGACCATTGGCGTTGCGCCGGTTGGCTGCTCGGTTTTTGCCTATGACTATTTCAACCACGATTTTGTAGAAGCCGCCCACGGCCGCGCCCCGGCGATGGCCACCGGCATTAAACGTGTGCGCCCCGAAAATATTGTTTACACCTATCAGGGTGACGGCGACCTGGCCTCCATCGGGATGGCCGAGATCGTCCACGCAGCCATTCGCGGCGAAAATATCACCGTGGTCTTTATCAATAACGCCATTTACGGGATGACGGGCGGACAAATGGCCCCCACCACGCTGCCCGGCATGAATACCACTTCCTCCCCCGGCGGGCGTGACGTGGAAATGGCCGGATACCCCATCCGCATGTCTGAAATGCTCTCGACGATCGATGGTTCCAGCTATATCGCGCGTCATAGTCTGCATAACCCCGCCCATGTGCGCAAATCCAAAAAAGCCATCCGCCGTGCCTTCGAAGTGCAAAGGCAGGGTTTGGGTTTCGCCATGGTCGAGCTGCTTTCTTCCTGCCCCACCAACTGGAAGATGACACCCGTCGAAGCCCTCGGTTTCGTGCAAGACAAGATGGTTCCCTACTACCCGTTGGCCGACTATAAAGTGACCGACGCAGTGAAGGCACTGAAGGTATAAAAAAGATATCCAGTTCCTGAGCGGTGTGCTTCATTGATGAAGCACTTAGTCGAAGGACGGTGGCTGTAATATCCGCTCTTCGTCTGCACCGATGCAGGGCTTCGATAAGCTCAACAGAGTTGAGCCACTCAGCCCTCGGCATCGCCTCCGCTCAGAGACTGTATTGGAGAAAAACCTATGGAAAAAAGTATTATCGTTTCAGGCTTTGGCGGTCAGGGCACCCTTTTCGCCGGTCAGGTTTTAGCCTATGCCGCATTGGATGCAGGCAAGCATGTCACGTGGATCCCCTCTTACGGACCGGAGATGCGTGGCGGAACGGCGCGCTGCACCGTGACGATCTCGGATGAGGAAATTGGTTCGCCCCTTACGAGGAATCCCAGTATTGTAATTGCCATGAACCTCCCCTCGCTGGACAAATATGAGGCCCTTCTACAACCCGGCGGCCTGATGCTGGCGAATGCCTCGCTCATCAACCGTGAAATGGATCGCGACGACGTGCGCGGCATCTACATCCCCGCCGCGCGGATGGCCGAAGCCATCGGCAACCCGCGCCTGACGAATATGATCATGGTCGGCGCGATGCTGGCTGCCGAAGAGGTTTTGCCCCTCGACGTAGTCAAGGAAGCGCTTGAAAACCACATTCCCGAGCGGCATAAAAAGACTCTCCCCATGAACTTCAAAGCCATGGATGAGGGCGCTGTCTTCGTGAAGGAAGCGGTCGTAGCGTAAGTTGAGTTTGGTTTAAGAAAGAAATGAGCGGCGCACTTTATGTGC
>CAZASG010000003.1:0-18720 GCA_964487745.1 uncultured Anaerolineaceae bacterium
ACACGAACCCTTGATAGTGTCAGCACCCTCCCTGCCCCAGAGAAAGACAGGGCGGGTTCCAGCCATAAAGACGCAGGGTGGGTGGTGCTTCGCCGCTGACAACATGTTCCAGGATAGCTTCGTCGACAGCCATATTCCATGCACCCAGGGCAGGAGGGGAAAGATATAAACGCCAGATTTTTGTCATGTTTTATTCCGAGATAAGGATGGCTCGTGCGGGAGCACCTTCCGCGCCGAGGAGTTTGAGCGGTAGGCAATAGAGCTGGTATGCGCCTTGTGATATCTGGCTTAGATCGCAGCCTTCGATGACGATCATGCCCGCAGCCAGGACGATCTTATGAGTGGGCACAGGATCGTTGAAGGGGGCGACGGAGAGATAATCCACGCCGATGAGTTGGATACCCTTGGCAACAAGCCACTCCGCGCCGTCGGAGGAGATGGCGACAAAGTTCGGGTCGAAGGTGCGGGAGCCTGACGCCCAATGGCGGGAATTTTTTGTGCGCAGAAGCAATCGGGGGGTGGCGGGCGGGATCGGCGCAGCATCCAGAATGTCGGCAGTGACCATCTCTACATCGTCATCCAGGTGCAGGACGAAGGCTTTTCCGATCAAAACATCCAATGCCAGGTTTTCAACGGTGCGCCCATTGTTGAGAAAGTGATGTGGGGCATCGACGTGGGTGCCAATATGAACGGCTGCGGCGAGACGGGAGACATTGGCATCGGCACCATCATCCATGGAGACGAATTGCTTGAGAACGATCTTAGGGTCGCCGGGCCAAATGGGGAGTTCCGGGGAAATGGGGAGGGAAATATCGTAGATTTTCATATTTTTATAAGGACTTCAGCGATTAATGCTCGCCGCCCCAATAGGGGAGCGGGGTGAGCGTGGCAAAGGGAGCGGGCATGGCGATGGGCGTGAGCGTCATCGTCGGCGAGGGGATGGGGGTGGGCTGGGCTTCGATCCAGCCGCTGGCATCGAAGATGTAGGTCAGGAAATCAATGCGCTCAGCTTCGGTCATTGGGATGGGGCGCGAGTAATCGACGAGCATGGCGGTGAGCAGTTCGGTGCCGATATGTTGTCCATCATAAAAGACATGCCGGTCAAGAAATTCGCGGCGCGTGCCAACGACAGGTTTATCCATTTGGTCGAAGAAAAGATTGCCGAGCCCATAGTCGATGAAGCTCTCGCCGTAAAATTCTTTGACCTGCGCAAAATGCGCCTGGCTGCCGCTGACGATCACAGCGCCGGCATCTGCCAAACGGCGGAAGTCGCGTGCTTGCCAGGGACGAGCTTCAGGAGAATAATACTCGTGGTATTGGAAGGTAGCAATGGGCAGATAGCCATCGGCACGCAGGGCGCTGATCGTTTCGGTCATGTACGTCCAGTCGCAGGGAGCGGCACCGGGCCAGCCATCATCACGTGCCCAGGCGAATTCGGGTCCGACAGGGTTGCAGCCGATAAAGGCGAGCTTGTTGCCGTTGTGTTCCATCGTGATGGCTTTGCGTGCATCTTCTAAGTCGCGCCCGCCGCCGAAATAGGGTAGCCCATGCTCGTCGTAAATATCGAGGGTGAAAAGCGTCGCTTCAGAGCCGCGATCCTGAAAATGGTTGCCGGTTAATTCAATTACATCTGCGCCGACGTATTCGAGCAGCTCGATATATTTCGCGTCGCTGCAAAATTGGAGACCGATATGGCTGTGCGAAGGTGGCGGGCAATGCGGATCAAAGGGGATCTCGTTGCTGATGTGGGCGATGTCCGCATCACGCAGCCAATGCCCGATATCCTTCCCGATATATGTGACTCCCTTAAGCTCCATTGTGGCTGCGGTAGAACGGACTAGCGCGGTCACGCCTGTCATCACGAGGGTGGTCAGTTTTTCAGGATCACGATTAAAGGCAGGGAGTTTTAGCGCGGTAGAGGTATTGGTGCCAAAGGAAAGATTTAGAGGAGAGGTTTCCGGGACGAAGTCGTTATGCAGCGGGGATTGTCCGTCGATGGTCAGCACTTTCCAACGGGGTTCAAGTTCTTCAAAAGGGATGATGGCGAGTAGATCATCCTGTTCCCAGGCGAAGTCGAGCAGAATATCAGGATCAACAGTTCGTACGGCACCTGAACTTGCTTCGCCCCAAGTGGCAGTTAACGCCATTTTGGTGGATTCTGCCATCCATAACGGTGAACCAGCCCAGGGATCGGGGGCGTCCCCTTCCCACGCGGCTTTTAGCTCTGCGCTGGTGACGCCATCCCGTATGGTGAAGAAGGGCGCGACGAGGGCGTATGTCCATGTGGAGGCATCAGCCGCTGCGCTAATATCCAAATGGATGGTGGCAGAATCCGCGTGATCCGAGAGGGGGATGCCGCTCTCTGTGGCGATCTCGCGCAGTTTGTCGGGGACAGCTTCGCTGATCCACAGGGCAGTGGGTTGCGGCGTGGAGGTAGCGGTGGGCGTAGGTTGCGGAGATTTGGTGGCAACGGGTGCAGGTGCAGTGCTTTGCGCCGGGACGCAGGCAGCCAAAAATATGAGAACAATAAAAAGTGAAACAAGTTGTTTTTTTAGCATGGGGATTTTACAGCTAGGCTGATCGGTATTCTCGCAAAGTGAATTTTCTAACAGCATTCTGATTGATGGATACGCCCAAGCCAATACCAGCGGGCACGTCGATGGTGCTGTCGGGATTGAGTTGAAAACGTTCGTTGGTGATGTCTTCGTGGTAGTAGCGCTCGGTGGCGGAAATGTCGCCGGGCAAGCGGAAATTGGGTAGCGATGCTAGGGCTAGATTCGATGCACGCCCGAGACCGGTTTCGAGCATCCCACCACACCAGACGGGGATACTTCTTCCCTGGCAATGATCGTGGATGGCGAGCGCTTCGCTCAGACCACCCACGCGCCCGGCTTTGATGTTGACGATGCGGCAGGCATCCATTTCAAGTGCTTGGCGAGCGTGCCGCAGGGAGATGATACTCTCATCAAGGCAGAGCGGGGTTTTGAATTTCTTTTGCAGGCGGTGATGATCCCAAAGGTCGTCCTGGGCGAGGGGTTGTTCGATTAAAAGCAGGTCTAGATCGTCTAATGGTCGGATGGTCTCAGCCGTCTCGAGGGTGTAGGCAGAGTTGGCATCCACCTGGAGTTTGAGATCGGGATAAGCTTTGCGCACAATGGCAACATCGCCCACATCCCTGCCGGGTTTGATCTTGAGTTTAACACGCCCATAGCCTGCTTCGAGATAGCCTTCGACTGTGCGCAGGAGATTTTCGGGTGTATCCTGCAAGCCGACCGAGACCCCTACATCGACTTTGGGCTTGGTGCCGCCAAAGAGTGTTTGCAGCGATTTTCTTTCTTTTTTACCAAGCAGATCCCAAACTGCCATCTCGACACCGGCTTTCGCCATCTCGTGTCCTTTGATTTTTTGCACCAATTTACGGAAATCGGCAGCATCTTCGACGTTTTTCCCCTGAACAGCAGGGATAATGAAGTCCTTGAGAATATGCCAGGCTGTACCGGAGGTCTCATACGCATAGCCGGGATCACGGTCTGCGACGCATTCGCCGTAGCCGATCAAGCCCTCGGCGTGGATGGTGATGAGGATGCTGTCGCGGTCGTAGATACGCCCAAAGGATGTCTCAAAATGAGAGACGAGTGGCATTCGCAGGTGGGTGATGCTGATTTTCTCTAATTTCATTTTTCTTTTTTCGAAGATGGTTACTCGCCAGAAAGATCTGCTTCCAGTTCGTCTGGCGGGTCGGTTTCGCCTGTGTCGAGATTGCGGAGGACATCGTCCATGCTCATACCTTCGCGGCGCATCCCAAGTTCGGGGGTGCCACAGTAAGGGCAGATATTCCAGGGGAGTTCCATGAGGTTGTCGCACTCGTGGCAGTTTTTCTTGAGCTTGGTCTGGCAATTAGGGCAGACCATCCAGTCATCTTTTACACGGCGTTCACAGCCCGGGCAAAGGAGTTGATCTTCGATAGCTGCCAGCAGGGCTTCTTCTTCGAGGGTGCGTTGATATTCATCTTCCAGCGTGCGTTGGGGGCGCAAAACGAGATAGACCAACACGCCCGGCAGATTTAACAATGCGACCAAAATGACCGAAAGGGTTTGTGCCAACGGATCACGGGCGCGGTTGCGGATATCACGATAGGTCCAGATGACGAGACTGACCCAGAGCGCGATCAGGAATGCGATGCCAAAGCCTGTCAGGACGAGGGTGAGATTATTTAGGAAGGTGGGATCAAGGTTCATAATTTGTCCTCGAATGAAAGTGGTGCAGATATTGTACTACTCTTGCCTTGCGAAAAGGTGCGACGCACGCGGTTTATGGCTCAAACTGGAAATACCACTGCGTTCCGCTTTGCGTGACGAGAGAATCTTCTTTGAGCACTTCGTAGAAGGTGCGTCCCGGTTTGAGGGAGAGGGGTACCCCATTCAGGTCGGTGATCAGCAGGGGTTGATCAATGGCAACCCGCCGCCAATATGCCGGAATCACAACTCCATCCCGAAAGAGATACGCTTTTCCCGATCCCATCGGGTCGATATGGTAGACCTCGTCCTCTTCCTGAAACTCATTTTCAAAACTATGGGGTACAAAGAGAAATACAACATTATCTGCAGAGACCTGCTGCCCGGTTAATTGATCGATCAAAGGAGCGTAGCTGGGGGGCTTTCCGTCGCGCGTATTTGTGATCTCCTGTTGGCGATAGTAGCGTTGGTTAAGTGGCTCGTAACCCCAATAATGATAATCATCTACCGAATAATGCGTAAAAATACCCATTGCCTGCTCTGAAAAAGCGGGTGGTTTTGCGCTGAAATAACCTGCGCGTAGGTCAGGGCGAGAATTATCAAGCCCTTTCTTTTCGAGACAAGCACCAAAGCGGCTGAGATCAAAGAAAATATTATTATAGGTGTCGCGGTCTTCGGGGCCAATGTAATACGGTGGGCAATCGGTGATTGTAGGGAGCGCCAAAAACTTGCTCACATCGGTTTCTTTGAGATGATCCAAAACGCGCGGATCAGCGAATTTGAAAACGAGATAAGACTGGTACATGCGCATGACATGCTCGTCGAAGAAACGCCCTGAGCGCACAGGGCCAATCTGTTCGGGATTTGTGCCGTAAAAAATGCCGATAAATCGGGTCAACCCGCCCTCGATGTAATACTCAAAAACGACATCCGCCATTGTCAAGCCAGATTGTGGTCGCGCAGAACGCGGATAAAGCGTGATCTTGCTCGCAACCGGGCGACGATCAAGATATTGGGGCAGCATAGGTGCTTTCCCTGTGAGGGGGTTGATCCCATCGGGGATGGAATAAGGGGTAATGTCGGAAAGCGTGGGTAATGCCTGCGGGATGGTGGTTGGATATTGACCGTCTTCATAAACAACGGTCGGACGTGGTGTTGGGCTTGCTACCGTACCCAGAGCTACTTCAAAAGGAAAAGCATCGTTACCAGTACCTGGCAAAAAAGGCGTGGGCGATGCCCCTGCATTTCGCAGGCCATTGGCAGTTTGTGACGCTTGGACAGATTTTCTCCCTTCAACGATGGCAAAGGCAATGAAGACTAAAAATGTGAAGAAGATCAACCCGACGAAGAATTTTAGTTGTTTGAATGATACCGTTACTTTTTTTTCACTCATGGAAAACCTTGAAATAAGATTTGCCCTAAAGGACAGGTTGATTCTACAACAAAATACTCATTTCATCCTTACAAAGCTGATAAAATAGACTACTCTTTAGTACGGTATCGTACAAATCCTATGTTTATTCTGATTACGACTTTACTCTTTTTCCTAACAGCACTGATTTTGGTACTTCTGCGCTTCTTTCGCCCAGATTTTCGCTATTCCTGGCTGGTTGCCGTTGGTGGTGCCTTTTTGGCATGGATAAGTCTTTTCTTCTGGCAGTTGGACATGCCATTGGTTCTTAGCTTGCCTACTTGGGAGCCGGCTTTCCTTTTTTCAGCTTCACCCTTTTTGCTGGCAGACCAACTGGCCTGGACTTACGCCCTTAGTCTCGCGACTTTAGCATTGGGGACATTGCTTACTTCGGTTGCCCGTGAGAATTTCCCAAGTATCCCTGCCTGGGCGGGAACATTGGCACTCAGCGGCGTTGGAATTCTAGCGATTTTGGCTGAGAACCCACTTACGTTGGTTTTGGCATGGACAGCCATAGATCTGGCTGAGTTGATCACTCTACTGGGATCTGTACAGAGTAGGGAACTACGTGAGCGTATTGTAATATCTTTTGCCATGCGAATTATCGGCTCTGGTTTCCTATTATGGGCAGGATTGGCCAGTGCGGCGGCGGGGTCTTCACTAAACTTTGTCGCGGCACCAACACAGGCTGGTATTTATATGATCGTTGCTGCAGGATTGCGCCTGGGTGTACTCCCGATCCATCTCCCCTTTAGAACCGAATCAGCTCTTCGTCGCGGTTATGGAACAATGCTGCGCCTAACATCAGCAGCATCAAGCCTGGTCCTTTTGGCACGTATTCCCTTTAGCAGTCTCCACTCTCCTTTGATCCCATATATTCTAGGGTTAGCCGCGCTAGCAGCCTTATACAGTAGCTGGATGTGGCTTCGCACTGCTGATACCCTCGATGCACGTCCCTACTGGCTTTTGGGGATGGGAGCATTATCCCTCGCAGCAACTTTACGTGCGAATCCCGTAGGCAGTGTTGCCTGGGGGAATGCCTTGATTTTGGGAGGCGGCGTTTTATTCCTTTCATCACTACACAATAAATGGCTTAATCGCTTTCTTTTGGTGGCGGTCCTGGCTATGCTTTCCCTGCCACTAACCCTAACAGCAACCGTTTGGGAAAATCACGTCCCTTCCTGGCAGGGTTTCCTTCTACCCTTTCTCTTGGCACATGCTTTTCTTATTGTGGGCTACTATCGTCATGCGCGGCGTGCGGAAAGAAAAGCATTTAAAACACAAACACAATTCGCCCGATTTGTTTATCCACTGGGGATCAGCATTTTTCTCTTTGTCTTATTCCTCTTAGGGTTTTGGGGGTGGCAGGGTGCATTTTCGTTTGGTGTTTGGGTATTGGGATTAGGTAGCATCCTCTTCATTCTCATTCTCATTTGGCTGCGACCGCGTATCCGCGCTTTGAATCCACTTCAGGCACATTGGCTCCAGCCAGATACGGAGAGAGGTTTTCATCGTCTTTATGGTGCATTTTGGGGACTGTATTATTTCCTGCGTAATCTAAGTAGACAAATATCTAATATTCTTGAAAGCGACGGCGGTATTCTCTGGGCACTCCTCTTCATCCTTCTTTTCGCATCCTTGCTTTCAGGAGGCATCCGTTAATGTTCCCGCAACTACTATCGTGGGGAGCCGTTGTGCTCCTCTTCGCAGCTTCGCTGGCAATACTGCTCACACGAGATTGGCGGCGGAGCCTTGCTTTTCTGGCTATTCAATATATTGGCGTCTTTATTCTCACCCAGACACACTGGACGCTTTCAATGGCTGCTGTCAAATTGGTCACAGGCTGGATGGTCGCTACCATTCTGGGAATTACCCGTACCACCCATGACCCAGAACTTGCTACCGCGCGTGATCGCTCCCTCCCGGAGAGCAGACTCTTCCGCATCCTTGCCGCAATACTACTTCTTCTGGTTGTTTTAGCTGCCACAGCAAGCATGGTCGAACTCCTCCCCGGGATCGGCATACCAGAGGTTGCCGGAAGCCTTATTCTTATGATGATGGGCTTCCTCCATCTTGGGCTAACGATCCAGCCGCTTCGTGTAGTTATTGGTTTACTGACTGTCTTGGCAGGATTTGAAATTATCTATGCCGCAGTTGAAACCTCTACACTTGTCGCCGCCCTACTTTCTGTGATCAATCTTGGCTTGGCACTGGTTGGAGCTTATTTGCTGACAGCAGGTATTAACGATATGGAAACAAAGTCCTCATGAACGCACCCTTTATCTGGATCGTTCTACCGATTATCCTTGGTGTTTTGCTTTGGCTGCCTCGCCGTGCCAATGTGACTGCATTCTTTGGGGGCACTAGTGCTCTTTTCCTTGCCTTCTTGGCTTGGCTTTTACCTATTGATACTGCTTTGCGTATTAGCCCTACCTTGTCTTTCAAACTTTCTGCATCTTTCGAGATCCTGGGGCGTGAAATTGCGATCACTCCTGAAGAAGAACCCTTACTGATCATCATTTACGGAATTGCCGCATTATGGTTCTTTGGTGCGAGCGCAGCCGGGATTGCCCGGCGACTTGTACCTCTTGGAATGGCGATCACTGCTTTATTTGTAGCCTCTTTAGCTGTAGACCCTTTTCTTTACGCAGCCCTTATTATTCAAACGGCGATATTACTTGCCATCCCCTTACTTTCACCCCCCGATAAGAAACCTGGGCGTGGTATTGTTCGCTTTTTAACCTACCAGACCCTAGCAATGCCCTTTATCCTTTTTGCAGGGTGGTTATTGGCAGGTGTCGAATCCAGCCCTGGGGATATTGAGTTAGTGGTTCAGTCCGCAACGTTGCTGGCTTTAGGCTTTTCTTTCCTTTTGGCGATCTTCCCTCTTTATACATGGATTCCTTTGCTGATGGAAGAAGCCTCTCCGTATGCCGTTGGTTTTATCTTGTGGCTGCTTCCCAGTGCGACCCTGCTTTTTGCGATCAGCTTCCTCGACCGTTACGCATGGCTGCGAGAGTTCCCGCAATTACCGATGGCTTTACGAGCAGCAGGGCTTCTTATGCTGACAACGGGAGGGATTTGGGCGGCCTTTCAACGTCATCTTGGTAGGATAATGGGATATGCTGCGGTCACGAATACGGGGTTTTCGCTTCTCGCCTTGAGCTTGCTTCGAGATTATCAGCTTTCTGCCTTCTTTTTGCTTTTGATTCCTCAAGCCTTAGGATTATTAGTATGGTCGCTCGCTCTTTCGATTATCAAACTACGCGAGAAATCACTGAAATTTGGTGATCTGCAAGGAGCGCTTCAACGGTACCCAATTGTTTTAACAGGCGTGCTTTTTGCACACTTTTCAACAGCGGCATTGCCTTTGTTGGCGAGTTTTCCTCCCATTTTGGCTGTCTGGGAGGGGGTTGCGCGGCAAACGTTGACTGGCGCTCTATGGCTTGGTGCGGGGCTGGCAGGCCTTTTCACGGGAGCGATCCGTACGCTTGCGGTTTCCGTCATGAACTCTGAAAAGACTACCTGGGAGATTAAGGGAAATTGGTTGCAAAATGTCCTGATCGGGGTAGGTATCTTTTTTATCTTTGTGTTGGGACTTTTCCCGCAACTTATGCATCCACTATTAGCTAATTTACCACTTGCTTTTGAGCATCTTGGCGGATAGCAGTCGCGTGCTATAATCTGCCGAGATCGCCATTTGGAGGTATCCATGGAATTTGAACAAATCATCAAACAACTCGATTGGCTGGATGAAGAACGTCGTAAAGATAAAGCTACCATTGCAGCACAGGTGGAGCATATTGCCGTTTTAAGTTCAACCGTAAAAACTCTGGAAGAAAAAACAAAAAAACTTGAAAAGGAAGCGACAGACTACTCTGCTTTGGCCTCTCGAGTAGAACAATTTGACGCGTTCCTTGCTCAACAGCGCGAAGAAATGAACGAGACTTTCGAAAAGTTGAACGAGAACGCAAAACGGCGTGAAAAAGAACGCACAGAACGCTTTCAAAAAGAATATGGATCGCTGAATGAAACTGTTACTGATCTTCTCAATAAATCAGATCTTGCTGATGTTCGCCGTGATCTTAAAACACGCGAGAGTGAAGAAGTTCGTCTGAATGCAGCTTTTACCGAGTTGAAAGCGAAATTTGACGAAGTGCTAAAAAATAACAAGGATATGAAATACGCTCAAGATCTGTACGAGGAAAATCGTCGACAGGATCAAAAGCGCTTTGCAGACACACAGGGCGAAATTGTGGCATTACGCAAACGTCTTGATGAAGAGCGTGAGAAGCGTGAGCTTAACGCAGATAATCTCAAGAATATTGACACACGCGTTTCGGAAGTACTGGCGAATGAGCATAAACGTAAACAAGAACAGACAGAATTTATTGATCAGCAACAGCTTCAGACAACAGAGCGTGAACGGACTTGGAAAGAATGGCTGACAAAAGCGGAGAATCTGGAAGAACAGGCTGAAGTGCTTGAAACGCAATTGCAAACAGTGAGCGATGCCAGCCGCTCTGCAAAGAAAGCTGAAGATACCTACACCGAGATCAGTCAGAAGATCGAGCGGCGTGTACATGAGATCACCGAAATGCAGCGCTTGGCAGAAGATCGCCTACGCCAGGAATGGGTTACGTTCAAGGCGGATGACCAAAAGCGCTGGACAGGCTATGGCCTTTCACAGGACGAGACTGTGAAGAATATGCAAAGAACCCTGGAGAAGCTTGAAGAGCGCATGACAGATATGGATGATGCCGTTCAGACTCTTCAGGATAAGCTTGACCAGACTACAGATGTGACCGAGCATCAAATGCAAGAATTGATGAATTGGGCGCACGAGTGGTTGACGGCATATGAACGTGTGATGGGGCATACCAAGAAGAGTAGCTAAAATATGCGCGTTATCGGCACTGCCGGACATGTAGATCACGGAAAATCCACCCTTATTGCCGCGCTCACAGGTATACATCCTGACCGCCTGAAAGAAGAGCAAGAGCGCGAGATGACTATCGAGCTTGGCTTCGGCTGGCTCACCCTGCCTGATGGTGAAGAGGTCGGCATTGTGGATGTTCCCGGTCACCGCGATTTTATCGGGAATATGCTCGCGGGCGTGGGCGGTATTGATGCTGTCGTCCTGGTTATCGCTGCCGATGAAGGCGTGATGCCCCAAACCAAAGAGCACCTTGCCATTCTCGACTTGCTCCAAATTCCCACGGGCATGGTTGCCCTTACCAAAACCGATCTCGTCCCCGACGCCGAATGGCTTGACCTTGTCGAGAGCGATATCCGCGAGGCGCTCACGGGTACGGTACTCGAAAATGCGCCATTCGCCCGCGTCTCCGCCAAAAATGGCATGGGGCTGGATGAGCTCCTCGAAACCCTCACCAAATTGCTCCAGGAAAAACCCGACCGGCTCGATCTTGGTCGTCCACGCCTGCCTATCGATCGTGCTTTTACCATCGCGGGTTTTGGCACGGTCGTCACTGGTACCCTTGCGGATGGCAGTCTGAGCATTGGCGATGAAGTCCACGTTTTGCCTTCGGGACAAAAGGGGCGAGTGCGCGGTTTGCAAACGCACAAGAAAAAAGAAGAAATCTCCGTGCCTGGCAGCCGCACGGCTGTCAATATCTCTGGGATTTCTCTGGAAGATATTCGGCGTGGAGAAGTGGTCATCAAGCCGGGACAATATGAGACCACGCGCCGACTGGATGCGCGATTCCGTTTGTTGGATGATATTTCTCTCCCGATCAAACACAACACCGAAGTAAAACTTTTCGTCGGCGCCTCCGAGACGATCGCAACCCTGCGCTTGCTCGGCGTCGAGATGCTTAATCCCGGCGAAGAGGCGTGGATCCAACTAGAACTCCGCGACCCGATCATCACCGTGCGTGGCGACCGCTACATCCTGCGCCGACCATCTCCCGCTGAAACCCTCGGCGGTGGTGTGATCGTGGACCATCAACCGGCGGGACGCCACAAACGCTTGGATGCGCGCGTCATCGAAAAATTAACATCCCTCACTGAAGGCTCTCCAGCCGATGTGCTCTATGAAGCCTCGCTTGCAAACGGCGCAGACTTGCTCAAAAATCTCGTCCGCGATGCCCGTCTCGAAGAAGCGGATGCGCAGGAAGCCATCGAGGAGCTTTTTGTGGAAGGAAAGCTTTTTACACTGGCAACGCCGCCGAGCAAAAGTGATGGTAGCTATAACTCGGATGCCTTCGTCATCACCACGTCACATTGGGACGCACTCAAAGAACGCGCGCTGAATATGGTCAAGGCATATCACGAAGATTTCCCGCTGCGGCGCGGCATTCCCAGAGAAGAGTTGAAGAGTAAATTGAAGGTAAAAGCCAAACTCTTCAATGCGATGATCGAGAACTTTCTCAAAACGGAAGATGTTGACGACGCGTATCGAAGCATCCAATTGCCGACACATGGCATCATGTTTGGGAGCACCGAGCAAGCTAAAATCTCGGGATTGATGCGCCAATTCGATGCAAATCCCTTTTCACCACCAACGGTCAAAGTATCCACCGAAGAAGTTGGCGAAGAAATTTTCAATGCCCTGCTTGTTCTCGAAGAGTTGATTCCCCTCTCGATAGAGGTCGTCTTCCGTAAATCCGACTATGAAAAAGCTCTCGAGATGTTGCGCGAATATTTAGCCGAGCACGGACAGATCACTGTGGCGGATGCGCGCGATTTGTACAGCACGAGCCGCCGTTATGTGCTGGCTCTGCTGGAGCATCTTGATGCTCAGGGCGTGACCATACGCGATGGCGATTATCGGAAGTTGAGATGATATGTGCGGACGATTTACCCTAACCGTAAACCCAGCTGATTTGAAAGAAGCTTTTGCTAAATTTTCTTTCCCGCCACGATTCGCACCACGCTTCAATATTGCACCCAGCCAACCGCTTTTGGCGATTCCGAACGATGGCAATCAAAGCGCGACATTTTTCCTTTGGGGGCTGATCCCTGTTTGGGCGAAAGACCCGAAGATCAGCAACAAGCTCATCAATGCACGCAGTGAAACATTGGCTGAGAAACCTTCCTTTAAAGGCTCATATAAATATAAACGCTGCCTGATCCTGGCAGATGGATTCTACGAATGGCGTCCCTCCGCGCGCGGCAAAAGCAAAACCCCATATTATATTTTTATGAAATCGCGTGAACCCTTTGCTTTTGCCGGGTTATGGTCTGATTGGCAAAGTGCAGATGGCTCCGGCGTCAAAACCTGCACTATCATCACGACCGAGCCGAACGACGTGGTCGCCCCTATCCACAAGCGGATGCCCGTCATTCTGCCTCCATCGGCATATGACGAATGGCTTGATCCGCGCCCACGAAATGATTTACAACCCTTGTTGAACCCCTATCCCGCTAACGAGATGGATGCACATCCCGTCTCAACCCTGGTCAACAGCCCAGCCAACGACCGCGCAGAGTGTGTTGTTCCGAGCACACTTTTCTAAACCTCTCATTTTGACAGATTAGAACTCTCTCATACCCTGCTTGACGCTCTATTTTGCCCATGATATGATGCCGAGCAGTGAGTACTATGAATAACAAAACAACGAACGATATTCCTGAAGCAGATCAGGGGGATTTGGCTGAAAATGGGAAAAACTCCCGCTCTGAAAGACCTCCAAATTTCTTAAACCGCTGGCTAGAATTTCTCCTCCAGTTGGGATTGGGAGAGTCAACCTTGCGCATGGCAAGCAATGCTCTTCTTTTGTTAGCTGTTGTCGGGGTGGTTTTGCTAATGCAGCGCTTCTTTGCTGGTGAAACTGAAAGCGCTGCTGTAGAAGGTGCGCTGGTAGCAGAGCCCACGCCTACGGTCGTGGTCGAGTTCGAGGAAGCGCCTGCGGCAATCCCTCAAAATTCAGGTGGCATTTCGCGTATGGCGCTAATCCACACAACCATCCCCTCCCGTCCGCGCCTAGAAGTAACCACTTATGAAGTACAGGAAGGCGATACAGTTTTCGGGATCGGCGAAAAATTCGGTCTCAATCCGCAAACGGTTTTGTGGGGTAATTACTATATCCTTCTCGATGATCCTCATAATTTGCGTGCCGGGCAGGAATTGAATATTCTCCCTGTTGACGGGACATATTATGAGTGGCAAGATGGTGATGGTCTTAACGGTGTGGCGGATTTTTTCGGTGTCTCTCCGGACGATATTATGAACTACCCAGCCAATCGACTGGATAGAGAAATCGTCGGCGATTACGCTCGCCCCAATATTCAACCTGGGACCTGGTTAATAGTGCCGGGTGGAGAAAGGTTCTTTGCATCCTGGAGTGCCCCGGTTGGAATCACGCGCGAAGATCCTGCGAACTCATATATATTAGGCGACGGTGCTTGTGAGCCGATCACTGGTGGAGCAGTAGGTTATGGCACTTTTGTTTGGCCCGCCGCCAATCACTATCTTTCTGGCTACGATTGGTCGCCTGAAACGAACCATCGCGGTATCGATATCGCTGGCCATGAAGGTGCAGGCATTTTTGCTGCCGATGCAGGTGTAGTCGTTTATTCTGGCTGGAATAATTATGGTTACGGGAACGTGGTTATTCTTGATCATGGTACTGGTTTTCAATCCCTTTATGCTCATATGAGCGCGATCTATGTTGGCTGCGGGGTAAGTGTTGGACAAGGTGAAGCGATCGGCGCTTTTGGCAGCACTGGGCGTTCATCTGGTGCACATCTGCACTTTGAGTTGATGACATCCGTTTATGGGAAAGTCAATCCTTGGGATTTCTTGCCTCCCCCATAAATATCGCGCTATCTTGCAAAAGCATTTAGACTCGACTATAATCTCGTCGCAACGGGCGCGTAGCTCAGCTGGTTAGAGCGCACGGTTCACATCCGTGAGGTCGTGGGTTCGAGTCCCTCCGCGCCCACTCTAGACCTCGCGGCGAGGGGAAAAGAATAGCCGTGTGGTCAGAGATAAAATCATTTTTTTTGAAATATTTCCCAAAAGGTTGAACTTAAATCTGATAAACAGAGCGTTATCGCTAACCATAGATCACATGGTTAGTTTTTCTGTTATTACTCGGAATTCAATCTCAAAGGGAGATATCAATAGTTCAATCACAGTTCTAATTTCTTTCCAAATTTTACGTACCCAGAATATAAACTGTGATTAAATAACGCGAGCGCTTTGCAGATCTCGATAACTGGGTAATGACCAACGCCGATATGCGTGTTGCAGAAGTACGTCAGTTTTGCAAACTGGATGAAGGGGGCCAGAAACTCGTCAAGCCTGCAATGACCTAGCCTAAATCCACGTGCGAGCCTATCATCGCATCCTGAAACTGGCGCGCACTATTGCGGACTTGACTGGGGAGGGAAATATCCAATCCACTAATTTGGCGGAGGCGTTGCAATATCGTCCGAAAGGGATGATGGTGGAGCAAACAGATGTCAGATGTTAATGTATGCAGGATTAGTGAGGTGTGCTCGTTTGTGTGTATAAACTAAGAGAGCTAGCACTCCTTTGTTACAGACAAGAGAGTGCTTTTTTATTGATATTGAGTTTCTATTTACGGTGTGTATGATCTGCCTACGCCATGCCCGGCAGTATGGCACAAAACAAAACAAGTGCCTGTAGATCCGTCCCAGATCCAGGCAGTTTGGCTGTCATATCTATTCATCCCATTCGGATTTGCAATACGTGTATCAAAATTTAGGAGATGATCTTGTTCACTGCCGTGAGTGTCATGACAAGAATAACAGGGCGTGGCAAAATTTCCTTCTCCACCAACATGGAAACCATGTAAATTTCCGCGAAAACCGTCGCTGAAGTTTGTCAAGCTTGTCCCTACTGCGGAACTAATGGCATACGCTGTGTATTCATGACATTTGAAGCAGAGTTCATCGCTTTGTGGAGCGTAGGTCGTCCCAGTGGGATCAACGACGGTTTGGTAATTGCTGTCCCCATCCAGTAAGTGCAACAGTGTTGAACCATGCGGGCCATCCCCACCTGATGATGGATTTGCGTTGGTGTGACAGTCTGAACAATAAACCATGCTGGTTGCAGACCAACCGGAGACAAATGCTCCGGCAGGGATGGCGGTATTGCGTCCCTGTGCAACGACGGGGTGGAAGCTGGCATTATAGGGATTAAACTCCTCTGCCAAGTCACGGCTGTCGTTAATCTGCTCTGCATTCGTGGACGTCAACTTGCTGAGCCCATCACTGATATATTGCCCGCCCCCGGTAGAATCTGTGATCTGCCAGCCGTCGGGTGCGTAGGTAGGCAGAGTGGTGAAACCAGAGTGGCATTTGAAGCAAACCTGGTACTCGCGTTCGGCATCGTCCAGCCAGGTATATGACGCAGGTGCGCCCTCTGCCGTCCAAACTGGATCGGCCCCGCTAACTTCGTTCATCTCGCGTTGCAAGAAAGGAGCGTTGGTTGTCCCGCGCGTGGCTTCGTGCGGCTCGTGACAGTCTTCGCATTCGATATGGCGATTTGTGCCGCCGAAATCTGTCCCCGTATTTTCAAATAGGGTGTGCACACCATTGGTCGCATAAATATCGTGTTGGAAAATGCGCGTGGCAGTATTCGTTTGCGTGAAAGCGACTTCAACGTCCGTGCCGCTGCCGCCCGATGTATGGCAGGCGAAGCAAGTTTCCTCTTCAGGGACTTCGCGACGCAAGACCGTATTGGCGGCAGTGTGTCCACGATGGCAAGCAGCACAACTCGCAGTAGTGGCGTTGTAGTCGACGTGTGGATTGTCCGCGGAGGGGGCACTGGTTGGCACAGGCGCAGGGGCTGTGGGCGTGGGTACCGGTGCAAAGGCGTCGATACCTGTATCCCCGGAAGTAGGTGTTCCCACTGGCGTTGGCGGGATCGAGCCATCAAATTCATCGTTTTCCCCATCAGGGTCGGCAGAGATCGCTTCAACTGGCGGCGAGATGGCGATGATCTGCACAGGGGGCGCGTTTACATGTGCGGGGTTCACATAAGCGGCGCTGAACGAATCCTGCCAGCGCTCGAAGATCGAAGCCGCTTGTATAGGCGGTAGGGAGGGTGTCCCGTTTTTGACATTGCTGATTTTGTTGACGTATGCAACCGCCTGCTGGCAGCCTTCTGGGAAATTGGGTGCCACATGCACCCAATCGAGCGGATTTCTATCTTCACGGGTCGTTTGCAGGGCTGCGCCCAAACAGGCAGAACCGGCGTTGTAGTTTGCCAGCGTAAAGCGCCACATATCTTCACTGTAGACTAAATCAGATGGCTTGCGTTCAGTCACGTTATAGACCAGTTGTCCGGTTTGCTCGGCATAAGCGACCAGTGTATGTGCAAAGATGGGTACGCTCTTTTGCGCCAGACGCAAATCTACATTCCAGGGGCAGGTGGCACATTCAGCGCCAACCTGTTTAAGCACGATCCCACGTAAAATGGCGCGTTGCCCGGCACTCAGGAAAAGGTAGCCCCCGGTACACGCCTCGGGACCAAGCATCTGTGAGCAAAGCGACTCGAAATAAGGTCTATTCCAGGTCAGGAGCGTGTCGGCACCTGCTTCGGTCATATGTCCCAGTCCATATTCATCTGACGACGAAGTGCGCTGGATACCGGGCCACATCTGGCTTTCCTGAATAAAAAGATTTTTTAACAAACGAGGGGGGATTTGGGTCTGGTCGGTGGCTTGCAGGATTTCCCCGTCGAATTGATTTTGCCATTCAAAGACGATTTCCGCGGCACGCTCTTGCCCACACGTGGTCGCTGCGCCCGTGAGTAGGATGCCGCTCCCCGAACAGCTTGATGCCGAAACCATCCCGCTCCGGATCAGTTTCCCTGCTAAAAGCTGTAATGGGATGTTGGTTGCGAGTGTGGCTTCATCGACCGCATACGAGATCAATGTCATCGAACCAACGGTATCGGTTTTGGGAAGCCAACTGGGGCGAGTGTAGATCGTTTCCGGTAGATCAGCGCTTTGTTCGATGTGTTTTGCAAGATGCAGATAAAGCCCGCTGCATGATGCACCTGTTTCGCAAGCCCCTGTGCTTTTCCATTGTGCCAGCAAACCCGCCCCGCAACCTGCTTCGACTTCAGCAGCGCTTGGCATCCCCTCGTGTGAGATATTCAGCGAGCAGGCAACCTGATTGTTTTCCCAACGCACGAGCCACCAGACGTAGACCGTACCGTCCCCGATTACCGTGGGCGGGGATGCTTGAGTTGGGGCGACACTGCTTAGCACGAGAGAAAGCAAAATAAGCGCAGCAATCCCAATAAGGATGGAGCGCTTATTTTTTAGTATTCTCTCGATCATAGTCAGTCTCATACTTTTCTTGATGGCGTAAAAGCTCTAGTCGCCTTCCTCGGTCAGAATAAAACCAGATAATTTTTTTTGCAGGGCAGTAATTTCTTTTTTCAGGGGGGCTGATGTTCCCTGTTCTTTGGCAAGTGTTTCCAGGCAGGCCCCAAGTTTCTTGAGAGATGCGATCCGCTGATTTAATCCGAGTAGCATCTCCTCCGCAGCCGCCTCTACATCCTTCATCTCGTCATCTTTGCGGAACTTGACCCGATGATCCAGATTCCCTTTCCCAACGCTGCGCAGGATCGAGTTCAGGCGGTAAAGCGGACCAGCGATCCGATGTGTGAAAAATAATGCCAGCACCGCGCCGATGACCAGCCCGGCCAGATTTAATCCGATTAATATCGGTAGTAAACTGTCTTTTAGATTCTTGATCTTTAGGTGCGCCTGATAATAGTTGGTGGTCAGATCTTGGTTGGCAAAAAGATAAAAAATAATGCCAGAGATAACTAACAATACAAAAAAGATCAACTCAATACCCAGAAGCAGACGCGGTTGAGAGCTATCTGCCAAAAAATATTTTCTTCGTAGTCTACGCAGCATATCTTTCATGCTTACCTCAGTTCAAAAAATCTTCATGGCAGGAAAAACAGAGTTCTCCGCTTCCTGATAATGCCAGCAGATAGGGGTATGGGGCAGTGTGATTCAGGTGACAGGTGCTGGTACAGGTCATCATTTGCCCTGTGTTTGGATCAACGACACCCTCCCCAACAGGATGGGTATTGCCCAGGACGCTCCCTGGATGGCA
>CAZASG010000003.1:18820-145510 GCA_964487745.1 uncultured Anaerolineaceae bacterium
ATGGCAGGCTGCGCAAATGGTTGATTGTCCCGAGCCCCAATGTTCATCATCGTAGTCTTTTGCTGCACCTTCATCAACCTGCGCAGCAAGAACAGCATTTGAATTGACTGTATTATTAATGATTCGATACTGATTAGAACCATGCGGATCATGGCAAGAAGCGCAAGTCAACCCGGATGAAAGATTTTGAGAAGTGCCACGTGCAACTCCATTATTGCCCCAGGCGGCCAACGCAGTTCCGTCTACCGAGTGAGTTGAAGTTACAGCGCTGCCTCCTTGATTGACAAAACCACCGCCTAATAGATAGCCTCCATCTGTTGTGTTTGTGGCACCAACTGTGGTGGTGCTACGGCTGGCTGTATAGACACCATCAGAGACATTGGTATCAGCCCCTGTGCCTGCACTTCCATGGCAAGTCATACAAAGGGCTGTGGTATTTGCTTCTATTAGGAGCTTTTCACCAGAAGCAGTATGCGCACGATGGCAACCTGCACAAGCGTCTGTCGTGGCAGTGTACCCACCGTGGGGACCACCATTTGCGCTTGCAAAAGATGCTGTTCCGAGCGTGAGGATCATAGTCAAAGCCATGAGCCATAAGATTTTTTTCATTGCATTATCCTCCGTTCAAAAATATGGGCTGTGATCAATATTCACAACCTGCTTCTCTGGATACTAGAACGTATTCTTTATTGCGATAGAACCTCCTTTTTTCGTATCAATCTAGTAAGACCACACCTGGACACGATTATTCTCTCGGTCGGCGATATATAAACGACCGCTTGAATCGACCACAATATCGTTCGGGTATTGGAATTGCCCGTCGCCCAATCCCAGGTTGCCAAAATCGAATAGAAAGC
Source organism: uncultured Anaerolineaceae bacterium (assembly GCA_964487745.1). Classification (GTDB taxonomy): domain Bacteria; phylum Chloroflexota; class Anaerolineae; order Anaerolineales; family Villigracilaceae; genus Desulfolinea. The sequence continues at coordinate 19,678 of CAZASG010000003.1, forward strand.
GGGGCTGGTCACCCGAGATATCGTAAACTTTTATGTTTTGCCCAACAGAATCGACAATATAAAGGCGATCACTGTCATCGACAGCCATACCGCGCGGTAAATTTAGGGCTCCATCACTGGTTCCTCGCCCAAAATTGAACAGAAATTCAAAATCTGCACTCCAAACAGAAATGCGACCGTTATTCCCATCCGAAACGTAGACCCGCCCTTGCGAATCGGTCACAGCGACATTTGGGAAGAGAAACTCTCCGTTCCCCTGCCCTTCTGCGCCAAAGCTGACCTTAGGGGGATCGAAATTCTGCCATGAAGATAAACTCATTATGTCTGCGGGAAGTTGACGTACAAAATTCGCATCTTTGGCGACATCTGTCAGGAGCATCTCGCCATTGGGTTGAAAGAAAATTCCCAACGGAGACCAATATGAGAATTCGGGCGCTGGCAAGAGTTGCTCTTCTTCACCGGGTTTTTGATAGTAAATATCGTTTTCGAATGTGTTGAAAGACAAACGACTTTCTTCGGGTAAATTACCAATATGAGCGGCAAGATATTCGCTCAAGGTCATATCAGGAGCTAGGATACAATCAAGAAAATTTCCATCGAGATCGTAGACGAAGATAGTGTGCTGTAAGCGATCACTGACGAAGAGCCTGTTCGCTGAATCCACTGCCATATAGACCGGCGACCGCTCCGCGGGTCGCGTGCGAGGCGGAGCGAACGCAAAGAGCATTTCTCCGCCATTACGGTCGAAAGCTTTGATGAGGCGTTCACCGCCCGTTTCGGAGGCAAAGATGCGTTCGCCATCCGGTGAAATGGAGACACCAACAGGTTTATCCAAGCCATAGATGGAGAAAAGATAGTGGGGAGGGTAGTCTATCTCTTCAACAAGCGGGATCATTTCAGGCAGGGGTTCTGGTTTGCGTAGGTAACGCAGGAAGAGGTAGGAAACCGTGCAAAATAACAAGGATAGAAAGATGAGGATGATTAAAAGCCAACGCCGATTTTTTTCATCTCTATTGACGGTGCTCGCTTGGGTGTGTTGTGTTGGCTCCAATGTCATTTAGCTCTCCTGCGCAGCAATGGTTGCTTGTAAACGCCCCAAAGTTTGTTGTGCGGCAAAATTGTCAGGTTCGAGTTCAAGTGCGTGATTGATCGAGATCAACGCAAAATCAAATAATTCCAGTTGCTCATAAGTCAGCGCCAGCCCCAAAAAAACAGAACTATGGTCTGGTAAGACCTGAGCTGCATACTCAAGATGGGTACGGGCAGTTTCCAGATCGCCCATTGAAAATGCCTGCATTCCACGGGCATAAGCAATGAATGCAGGGTCTTCAAGAGCGGCATAACTCTCGATCATGCCGCCATAAGCTTCGGTAAAATTCGGCACCAAGCGCACGGCGTGTTCAAAGTAGGGCAAGGCTTCCTCAGGTTTTTCGGCAGCGTTATATGCCAATCCAAGTTGATATAGAGCATCTGCATCTGTAGACTTGATCTGGATAGCTGCTTCAAGGGGTTCGATCGCGTCGATGGGACGGTTCAGCTTCAGATAACTTTCACCCAAGAAGTAATAAGCCGTTTCAAGTGCATTATCGGAATTGGCAAGGGGTAAGTCTTTTCTCAGGAAGACAAAATACTTCAGCGGATCGACCGCCTTTTCGGGTTGGTTCAGGCGAACATACGCTATCCCGGAGATGAGCAGGGCACCCTCGTGCTCCGGATAGGACTCCAGAACCTGAGTTGTTTGCTCGAGTGCCATGTCAGGGGCGTTGCGTGTCAAATAATGCTCTGCCAGCATGACGCGTTTTTCAGGATCGGCAGGGTCGTCACGAATGGCTTTTTCCAACTCTTCGATGGACATTTCTACCTGGGATTTGTCGCCGATATGAACGTAACGATCCCAGTAATAGTAGCCTCCGAAAAGAAGGACGTTTATAATCAGTGCAATAGCAACGATCCAGATCGTTTTTTGAATACCTTGCGGAGTGGATAAATTGATGCCTTTGAATATTTTTTTGATTTTCACGCTTGTGGGATCCTTTTCAATCTAGATCTGCATTTGTCTCAAGAGACAATTTCCAGCATTTTTGAAAATAACTCGTCCGTTTTATGGGGGTGCCATTCCTCACTGGTAAAAACGTGCACATCGTTGTTAATGCAATTGACCTGAACAATGCGGGTTTTGGGGAATGTCTCCAATAACTCAATCAATGGAAGCTGCTCAAATAGATATTTATCCAGTGCATCAACAATGATGATGACCGGATCCAAGTGGAGTAATTGAAGTAGCATTCCTGCCTGATCCGCGGCATCCAAAAGGACTGTTTGAAAAATTTCTTCGTTTTCTTGTAAGCGACTTGCGATACCTCCCGCAAATAGGGAGTTTTTCATAAGTACGACAACGGAGAGGGGCGCTTTCATTGATTTTTCTGAGGCTCTACTTTTCTTTTCATCGAATCGACATGTGAAGAATAGCACAATAGAGTTAACACCCACACCCTCTAAGGCACAAACTTTTTAAACCAAAAAGGGTAGTTTTCTGTTGAGAAAAACTACCCTTTTTAGCAGGGGAAGTATAAAACCTAACTAGTCATCGAGAATTTCTGTGTGATTATCTACCAAACCTTTTCTCAGTGCATAGGCTGCAACTTCTGTCCGATTTTGGAGGTTGGTTTTTTGGAGGATATTTTTCATATGGTACTTGACGGTATTTTCGCTGATATGTAATTTTTGGGCGATAGCTTTATTCGAGAGTCCAAGCGCTACTAGTTGTAATAACTCCACTTCACGATCTGTAAGTAATTCAAAATTGGTCGTTGTGGAACTTTCGCTCCCTTCACGATCTGAATTTGCCAAAGCGCTCATCAACTGGGTCATGGTGGATCGGGTCATGGCTGCTTCGCCTCGCTGGACACCCTTCAGACTGGCGAGAAAGCCTTTTGCGTTCAAGCTCTTTAGTAAATAACCATGTGCACCGCTTTCGATGGCTTCCACCAGAATATTATTATCTTCTGAGACAGTAAGCATGATCACTTTTGTTTCGGGGAGCTGTTTGCGAATTTCCCGTAGTGCAAAGAGACCGCCCCCTTCTGGCATGTGAATATCCATGAGTACCAAATCTGGTTTGAGACGCAGAGCTTCTTTGACTGCGCTTTTTCCGTCACCTGCCTCCCCAACAACTTTGAACCCTGCTGCACTGAGCAAGCTTACAACACCATCCCGAAAAAGGGAGTGATCGTCCACAACCAAGACTTTTGTTGTCATACTCTCTCATTTTCTCCTATTGGTCGCAAAACCGAAACAGTCGTACCCATCCCTGGACTGGTATCAAGGCGGAATTTTCCTCCGATCGATGCAGCGCGTTCGCGCATTGAACTGAGACCAAAGCGGGGAAAATCTGCATTTTCAACGGTATCCAATTCAAAACCACAGCCATTATCGACTATCTCCAGAGAAAAAGCACCTTCTTCGCAATTTATCGAAACGGTGACTTGGGTCGCATTTGCGTGTTTGCGAATATTACTGAGCGCTTCCTGGACGATACGCAGAATTTGTAATTTTGTTTCAGTATTCAATTCTATCTCATCGACCTTCTCACAAATATTGTAAGTTACATACAAATTACTGAGGCGATTGAATTGGGTAATGTAGTTTTCGAGTGTGTCGGTCAGGTGCCCGGAAAGATGACCGGATCCCGATGTTTTCAGATCAAGGATTGCCTTACGCACATCCACAGAAAGCCCCTGTGCAGCTTCTTCAAGTTGGGAGAGGTTTTTCTTGGCGTTATCCAGTTCACCATTTTCAATGAAGAGGCGCACAGCCATTGCCTTTGTATTGACATAACCCAGAAGTTGTCCCATGTTATCATGCAATTCACGGGCAATGCGCTCACGCTCGGCTAAAGTGGCTTCTTGATTAAGTTGACAGAGTTGGGCATTTTTGATCGCTAAGCCAATTTGATCGGTAACAGATTTCAACAAATCGATGTCAGGATCACTAACAGGCTGGGATAAAGGTAAACGGATGCTAAGTGTGCCTACAATATCTCCATAGGCATTGATCGGCAAGCAAATATCGCGATGATCATTCAAGCTGGGTTGATACCAGGGGCGGTCAGCGTCATTGGCGCTGCTGATAACGACATCTTCTTGATCGACGACTATCCCGCATAGACAATCTTCCAGTTTGGGAGGTGTTATGAGGCACGGATGTGCTTCGGGGACGCCGCGATCCGCTACGAGACGAAAAGTCTGCTTGGCGCCATCGAACAAGCACAGGGTTCCGCCCGTGTCGCCGCCGAGCCAGTCGAGTTTCAATACAGCGCCCAAGGCCTCATCCAGAATTTGATCTAATTCGCCTCCCCCTCCCAGAATTTCGGCGACAGTATATAAGGTTGCTAATTCTTTATTACGTTGTTGGATATCCTCTTCAGCCTGTCGGCGATCAGTAATATCTCGTTGAATGGCTAAAAAGCCTGCCACTTGCTCGTTTTCATCAAAGATCGGGTTGGCAGAACCCTCCACGTAAATCATTCTGCCATCTTTACATTTGTTGATCCATGTGCCTTTGACGACTTTGTTCTCGAGAATATTTTTCCAGAAATTTTCGTAATCCTGCGGAGATAATAATCCGCTTTTCAGGATGCGAGGGGTGACTTTGTTTACGACTTCTTCTTGCGTAAACCCATAAACGGTTTTAAATTCTGGATTGACATAGGTGATGATGCCATCGGGATCGGTCAGGAAAATAACATCACCTGATCTTTCAACAGCTTTGCGGAGCTTGCCTAACTCATCTTCGGCTTGCTTCCGTTTTGTTATATCGCGTACGATTGCTTGAACGGCCGGTTCCCCCTCATAGATAAAGGGGGCCGCCAGGATTTCTGCAGAGATGACTTCTCCATCCAGTCGGCAAAACTCTTGTTCGATTAAATGCTCACCCTCCCCTTGTAAATATTGTTGACGAATTGTTTTATATTCATTTTCATCTGTATTAAGAAATGTATAAATGGATTGCCCCATGATCTCATTTGGGTTATCCGCACCCAATAATGCTACCCCTGCGGAGTTTACGAAAACAATGCGATCGTCACTTTGCACGAAAACAGCATCAGGGGAAAGTTCTACGAGGTGGCGATATTTTTCTTCGTTGGCTTTGAGAGCATCCGCCGATTGTTTTTGCCGTAGAATGGATGCCTTTGCATAGAATGCAAAACCAGCCATAAAGGTAAACACTAACACACGCTGCCATATTTCGTGACTGGTGGGCGCAAAGACTTGCTCCTCGAAAGTTCCCACCTGGAAAACAAAAGACATTATCGCGGCTTCAAATAGCCAAAAAAATATCCCCAGGAAGAGTGCAAGAAAGAAGAGCTTAACTTTTCTATCAAAAAAATTCATGCCACCACCATTTCTGTACACAAAAGAAGCCTTTATGGACTTGAGATTATATCAAAAGGGGGATGGTGATATTTCTCAAGATAAGCATGACGCTTTTATATAGGAAAATCACCTACCCAATTGTATGACCGCATCTACCCGAAAGAGTATTGCGATTTGATTCGGCGCACACTAATATTGCGTCATCTTTCACAATCTATCCAATGTTGATATTTTAGCATCTCAACAGGAAAAGGGTTTTTGATGAAACATTCAAGAATACGTTTTTTAGTTCCTGCTTTAGCCTTGGTCGTGCTTTGGCTTTTAGGGGTTACGGTTGCTCAAGCCAGCCCAACCGTTCAAGTAGATCTCACCCCCACACCGGTGCCTCCGGGAGTATCCATCCCTGGACAGGAGATGCCGGGGATGGCGGGAGAAATGACCACTTCATCTGTTTATACCGACTGCCGTGAGTGCCACTGGGATATTTACCTGATCTGGGAAAAAAGCTCACATGGGCAAGGGCTCTCTTGTAGCCAATGTCATCTTGCTGTGAGCGAGGATGATAACCACGCCCGTGCTGGACATGGTGCACAGGAAGGCGGCTCAGAAGAATGTATGGCATGTCATACAACCGGATATGATGCGCAGACCGACACTTGGACTGATGGCAATATCCATTGTACAGCCTGCCACACTCCGATCCCGGATACGCACCCGGATGACCCAGCCCCTACCAACCGATCAGCCGATCTATGCGGGGAATGTCATATTCAGGCAAATTTTGAATGGCAGATCAGCACACACGGGGTAGAGGGTGTTTCATGTGTGGATTGTCACAACCAACATCGCGCAACGTTAAAAAATCCTGTCATGGAGATTGCAGAACAATGCTCTGTCTGTCATGAAGCGCTGGAAGCGGATTTCTCAAAATCGATGCATGCCGAGCAAGATATTTCGTGTGCGGAATGTCATCTGGTGCCCTTGGAAGATCAGCTTTTGGGTCGAGGGAATGCTCGTTTAAACCATACTTTCGAAGTGGATATTAATGCCTGTCTTCAATGTCATAGAGAAATGTTACATGCGCCAAATATTGACGATGACAATGTGCATTTATATAGTCAGCTAAACGATGGCAAAAGCCACGACGTGGCTCATGCAGAAGAATTAGATGCGATGGCTTCGGCAGTTGAGGTTGAAGTAACTGCTTCACCTCCAGAAGCCAATGCCAATAGTTTTATGGCCTTTACGATGATCTTTGGGGTTGGAGCTGGTGTAGGGGCAGTTTCATGGACGGCAAATCTTTTGTACAAAGGGGTTAGCCGACTTATAAAACGGAAAAGAAAATGACAAAAAAAATCGGACGACGCGATTTCGTTAAACTCTTGGCTGTTGGCACAGCTACTGCTATCGGTTTGCGGAAAAAAACTACTACTCAGGCTTCAGGTCCAGTAGAAGGTGGAAAGCGTTCATGGGTAATGGTGATCGATCAAGATCTATGTACGGGTTGTGGCTATTGTACACAAGCCTGTCAGGCACATAACGATACCCCACCCGAAATCGAATGGACGAGAGTTATCCATGATCGCAAAGTTGGTAATCGAGATGTTTTCCTCCCTCGTCCTTGCCAGCACTGTGATCATGCTCCCTGTATCGGCGTTTGCCCGGTCGGCGCAAGTTACAAACGATCTGATGGCATCGTTATGATGAATTATGACCGTTGTATTGGCTGTCGCTATTGTCAGATCGCCTGTCCTTATCAGGCACGAGCTTTCAACTGGGAAGAATTCACAGGAGATAATCCTTCTGTACCTGATTTTGGCAAACCTGAAGTGGAACGTCGTCCACGCGGTGTTGCTGAAAAATGCACCTTTTGCTCCCATCGCGTTGATCGTGGGCTAAAAAAAGGATTAACGCCTGGCGTACATACCTATGCCTCCCCTGCTTGTGTGGTCGCTTGTCCGGTTAGCGCGCGTATTTTTGGCGACCTGAATAATCCGCTTTCAAATGTAAGTCAGGTATTGGAGAATCAGGTCTACTATCAATTACGCCCGGATATGGGGAACGATACTCGAGTCTATTATTTGCCTGTTCGAGATATTTAGAAAGAATAATGCGATGGCTAAAATACGCGGATTTCTAAAATCAACAGTAACTTTTCTTTGGATGCTTTTCCTGTCAGCAGGTGTTGTAGCAGGGCTTTGGGGAGGGTATCAAGTCTTGACGAAGGGCTTGGTCGTCACGAACTTAACAGATCTCGTCCCTTGGGGGTTATGGATCGGCATCGATCTTTCATCCATTGCTCTAAGTGCAGGCGCATTTTCCCTCTGTGCTCTGGTCTATTTGGTCGGATTGAAGCAATATGAACCGGTTGCGCGTACAGCTACCTTCATTGGATTTGTTGGTTACAGTATGGCGATGCTTTGCCTCTTCATGGATATTGGACGTCCAGATCGCTTTTGGCATGGCTTTGTCTTTTGGAATGTACACTCGGTTCTCTGGGAAGTGACGATGTGCGTCGGGCTTTATTTCAGCGTGCTCATGGTTGAGACGCTGCCCATCATTGCAGAGATGGATTGGATCAAGCGTGTTTTTCCAAAGCTATCTGCGAAGATACAGGGCATCCATCATTTCTCACCTTTTTTGGCAATTCTTGGGCTAAGTTTCTCTTTGCTTCACCAGTCATCTCTTGGAGCAACTTATGGAGTGCTTCAGTCACGCCCGGCATGGTATCGGCCTACCTTGGCTCTTATCTTTATCTACTCAGCCGTACTGGGTGGTATTTCTCTGACGATTTTCGCTTCTATGATCTCGTCACGTCTATCCAAGAAAGCCAAAATCAATGACAAAATCCTAAAACCACTAACCCGCGCCCTTGGCTGGGGCTTGATGGGCTATCTTTACTTCCGCTTTTGGGATACTTTTGCGCTTACATATAATTACCAGCCCGGACGTTCGGAAAGCCTCACCATGTTGACGAAGGGAGCGTTATCCTTTAATTTTTGGATACTGGAAATACTTCTCGGTGCGATAATCCCCATCTTTATCTTTATGAAAAAGAGATGGCGCGAGAATGAAAGCTTACGGATGTTCGCACTAGCAATGGTCGTCGTTGGGGTGATTGCCTATCGCTGGGACACAAATATGGTTGGACAAATGATCGTGCTTACTTATCTGCCGCGTGAGATCCAAACGCTTTATACTCAATACACACCATCCTTGATTGAGATCCTCGTAGGTATTGGGGTTGTATCTTACGGATTTATGGCATTTACGATCGGTGTCCGTTTTTTCAAGGTTGTTGACCATACCCTTGTACATAAAGAAGAGCATGATCTTGTAGCAGAACCTGAGCGCGAGCTGCAACCTGTTCCTGTTCCAAGCGGAGCAAGCGATTAGCCTTATTTTTTTGTTCAATTCCTAACAAATTAATGCTCTGATATGTAATTTGTATGATGCTGTTACTGTATTGATGAGTTTAGTGCGGTATAAATCAAATATACGGGCATAAATTCCGTCCGGGTGTAGCTGTAATCTAAAATTACACTATTTTTCCCCTGTTCGCATCACAATTTCCGTAATAAGTCCTCTCAACTCTTCTTGACTAACCATTGTCAGATAAAAGTAGAGGGCTTTGTTACACTGTGCAGAGTTAGATATCCGATAATTTGCAACTCAATGGGCTGACCGAACATGACATGCTCGGGAAAACCACTGATTTGAGTTAGCACAAAATCAGTAAACTCGTATTCTGGTCTCGCTGTTAGTAATATACAGCACCGAATTAATATATCCCTGTCAGGATCATCAGTTACCAAGGTGCGTGAGTTAATTCGTATCGTCCCCAATTGATAATTTGATGGCATATTGAAGTCAACATAAATATCTCCGGCGGTTGGTGCAGTTCTGATCTCCCTAAGTATGATCGTTATAGCAACCAATACACAATTTCTACGGTGAGTAGTTTATTAGCGTAAATCTCATTGCCTGTTTACTTACTTATATAAGAGAACGTACTGTCTGATAGATTGCCCGTTCTCTCATATAAACATCACACATATTGGGTATCACAAGCCTTGCCCCACCATAATTATTGTCTCTTATGACGTTTCATCATAGCCACTCTGAAAATGTAGGGCTAGCAGTCCAAATCTCGAAATTTGGATAATAAGTGCGTACTCGGGATTCAATTAACAGCAAAAAACAACCAGAAATGAGCTAAAAAAATCCTCTGTAGACCACATGGTTCAAAATTTGGTGTTGGTCAAGTAATAAGTGATAAGTTGTAGCGGAAGACAAATAGTTTTGTCACAACTTCGTGCATTTTATCGGACTTAGAGAAAGACAAAGTCTTGCGTACAAAACGGGCGTTGGACTGCCGAAGGCGGTTGTACCAGCGTTCCATGTGATTGGTCTCTCCATTGCCTTTGCCGACACACTGATGGGTTTCTTCAGGAAAGACTTTTTGATAGGCATCCCAGAAGTCGCTGAAACTTTGACAAGAACGATATGCCATAGGCAGTTGCTCCCAGAGTTTTCGGCAAGTTTGCTCACTGCGATCACCGATCACAAAAGATACGATCTGGCGAGTGCGACGGTTCATCACAGTCCAAAGCCAGCGCTTTCTTGCTTTCTGAGAGACAAAAGACCACATTTCATCCGCTCCAAGAATGTCATCTGCACTGACTGGCAACAAAGTCTCTTCTAGCCTTGGGAGTGCTTTGACTTTTTTTGAAGCCAGGCTGACAAGGTGTGACGACTAACGCCAAAGATGCGCTCGATCCCTCGCATACTAGGGCGTTCGTAATATGCGGCAATGATCTGTTCTTTCTCGGCTTCTGTGTAGCCTCGCTTGGGATTGAGAACCCCACGCTTTCCGCAGTCTTTGCACCAAAACTGTTGACTACCACTGGCATTGTGTCCGTTCTTGATGATATTTGAACTCTCACAAGAACGACATCTATGAATGATCGTTTCTGTTACCGTAGCAAAACTATAACATCACTTCAACTTGACCACTATCCAAAAAACAAGGTTCCGTAAGGTCTAGAGCAGGGAGTTCAGCCTTTTTAGTTCACATCCGTGAGGTCGTGGGTTCGAGTCCCTCCGCGCCCATAAATGTCACTTTTATAGTGGCATTTATTCTTTAAACCAGTGCTTACATGATAGCCAGAGACAATTTGCCTTGGTTGCAAATCCAGCCAGTGCACACTATAATTCGGTATTCTTCTTTTTAGTGCCCGGCGTTTTGCCATCGGCAAGCGTTAGAGGTGAGTTATTATAAATAAGTGAGGTAATCTGGATACTCGAAAGGTCACTCGTTCCGTTTCGAATGACGATCCAAAACCTGTTCAACAGCAGTTGAAACCGGGAATTACTCTGGCTAATCGTTATTTAATACAGGAAACCGTTGGGATCGGGGGAATGGGGTCTGTTTATCGTGCACGTGACCTACACTTTCCAAATGTAGTAAAGCTTGTGGCCGTGAAAGAGATGGTCAATCTTGCCCCGGATCCCAAAATAAGAGAGACAATTATCCAAAATTTTGAGCGTGAAGCTAATATCTTGGCAACGCTTACACACCCTTCTATCCCAAGCATTTTTGATTATTTTTCCAATGAAGATCGTTCCTACTTGGTATTGGAATATATCAATGGAAGCGATCTCGAAGCAGTAATTAATGAATCTGATGGCTTTCTTTCTTCGAGTCAGGTGGTTTCCTGGGCGATTGAATTATGTGATGTTTTGAGTTTCTTGCATACGCATAAACCTGATCAAATTATCTTCAGAGATATGAAACCCTCGAATGTAATGATTGATAACCGAGGGCATATTATGCTAGTCGATTTCGGGATCGCAAAGCAATTTCAGGCTGGGCAAAAAGGGACAATGATTGGCACGGAGGGATATTCTCCGCCAGAGCAATATCGTGGTGAGGCAACCCATCTTGCTGATATTTACTCATTAGGTGCTACGCTTCATCATTTGTTGACAAAGCGTGATCCCCGTATGGAGCCACCTTTTTCCTTTACAGAACGTTCGATTCGTAAGATCAATGAAGAAGTTTCTGCCGAAATTGAAGCTGTTGTGACGAGAGCCCTTGAATACGAGCCCAAAGATCGGTTTAATAGTGTATCTGAAATGAAAAATGCACTTATGGCAGCTGCACGCCAAACAGGATTGCTTTCAAGGCTGTCGACAAAATCAGCTCCAAATATCCAGCCAGATGGAATTAAGCCCGTTTGGAAATTTAGGTGCGAGGATGAAATTCGTGGTACACCAGCCTACTTCGACAACACGATTTACATAGGTTGTTATGATAATAACCTTTATGCCCTTAACGCTGCTGAAGGAACTTTTCAATGGAAGTATGCTGCAGATGGCGGAATTGTTTCCAGACCGGTTATCGCAGAAGGGAATGTCTATTTTGGTTCTGAAGATAAACGCTTGCATGTGATTAGTGCACGTACAGGAAAAATAGCGTGGTCTCATTATGCTGAAGCTCCAATCCGATCTTCTCCAAAGATTGCTGAAGGACATGTTTTTATCGGCTCAGATGACGGTTGCCTTCACGCGGTTAATAGCGTTACAGGACGCTCGGTTTGGGAATTTCATGCTTCTGCAGCTATCCGCTCCACCCCTTTTGTTGGGCATGACAAGGTCTATTTTGGCTCTGAAAGCGGTGGTTTTTATTGCGTTGATTTTAAAGGTGACCTTCGTTGGCAATTTAAGGCAAAGCGTGCCATAACATCGTCTCCGCTAGTTACAGAATATGGTGTTTATTTTGCATCTCTGGATGGTTTCCTATATGCACTTGACCCAAATAACGGATGGGCACTTTGGAAATTCCGTTTAGGGAAAGGGTCAATTTCATCCCCAACTATTCTTGATCATTTAATTTTTATAGGTGCGGCAGATGGTTTTATTTATGCTGTTGATATGAAAACGGCTAAGGAAGTATGGCGTTATCGTACAGAACATCAGGTTTCAAGTTCACCGATCCTTTATAAGGATGCGTTATATTGTCCTTCAATAGATGGTCATTTGTATTGTCTTGAAGCCCGGACTGGACAATTACGCTGGAAATTTGGTGCTGAAGGACCTATTACAGGCTCCGCCTTAGTTTATGATGACATTGTCTATATTGGCTCTACAGACCATAGAGTTTATGCACTTCTAGCCTGATGAGGAGCGTTTTGTGTTCGAGTTTTTGAAAAAAATATTTAAGCAATCAGAAGAAATAACCCCAGAAAATGAGACTGTAACCGTTCCACTTTCTCCAGATCAGATCGGAGGTACCAGGGCTTCCCAAAAGGCAAAATATGAATTGCATCAGTTAATTGCAGCAAGTGGCCAATCTGTTGGCAAACAGCGTGAATTGAACGAAGACAGCCTAATGATCATTAATACGACCTTGGCTGGTAATTCAGGCAATACACCTTTTGGTTTATATATTGTTGCTGATGGGATGGGAGGGCATCAATACGGAGAGGTTGCCAGTAATACCGCAATGCGGACTTTTGGTGGGCATATCATGCGGCAATTTCACTCCTACCTCTATAATTTGCCAACAATGCCGTTGGACGAACCTCTCCAGGATGTTATGTTTGCTGGCGTTACCCAGGCACAAGAGGCCATTCAGCGTGAAGCCCCAGGAAGTGGTACCACACTCACCGCAGCGCTTGTGTTGGGGCAGCAAGTCACCATTGCGCACGTTGGTGATAGCCGCGCCTATTCTGTTTATCCAGACGGGCGTTTCGAGTTGATCACACGTGATCATTCTCTTGTGGGACGTCTCGAAGAACTGGGACAGATCACACCTGAAGAGGCTGCCATTCATCCACAAAAAAATGTGCTGTATCGTGCTTTGGGGCAAGGTGAAATATTAGAGCCAGACCTTTTCACAGTTAGTTTTCCACAGCAGGGTATGTTAATGCTTTGTAGCGATGGCTTATGGGGCGTTTTGAGTGAAAATCAAATGCACGAAGCCATAAAACATGCTGATACACTGGAAGATGCATGTCAGAATCTCGTGAGCGCGGCAAATGCGGCAGGAGGTCCTGATAATATTTCAGTGATTCTCGTAAAAATGATCGGATAAAATGTCAAACGCGCCAGATTATTATGCGCTCTTGGGCGTATTTCGTGATGCAACCCCTGAAGAAATTAAGCGAGCCTATTTCGAGGCTGCACAACGTTTGCATCCAGATAAAAATGAAGCTCCTGGCGAAACAGAAATATTTCTTGATGTGCAACAAGCATATGATATTCTGTCTAACCCTGAGAAAAGAGCAGAATACGATGAATCATTAGCTCCGGAAGAGAAAAATCTTGCTCCAATCGTGCAGCGAGTTTCATTCAGCCGAGAAAGTGTTGTTCGTCTAAACGAGACCCAACTGATCTACGCGCTTCTGGAATGGAAGCCACGTCAAAATGAAAGAGAAGTAGATTCCCCTCCGCTAAATATCTGCCTCGTTCTGGATCGGTCCACATCGATGAAAGGCACCAATATCGAAATGGTGAAAGCTGCTGCCCTTCATCTGGTCCGCAATCTCCGTGATGGGGATTTGCTCAGTATCGTGACTTTTAGTGATCGCGCTGAGCTCTTGATCCCGGCTTCGGCAAAACCAGATCGCTGGAAGATTGAGACTAAAGTACGAACGATTCTCCCCGATGGCGGGACGGAAATATTGCAAGGATTGCAGAAAGGCGTTCGTGAGGTTCGGAAGAATATCTCTGACGAACGTATTAACCATGTTGTTCTTCTTACTGATGGACAAACGTATGGCGATGAAGAGCCTGCCTTGGCGTTAGCTGAAGAAGCTGTAGAATTGGGGATAGGAATCAGTGGCTTAGGAATTGGAAAAGAATGGAATGACGTTTTCTTGGATGAGCTCGCTGCCAAAACGGGTAGTAGCAGTCGTTATATTAGTGAACCAAGAGAAATTCAAGAGTTTCTGGAAGAAAAATTCAGGCAGCTAACGATGGTCTATGCTGAAAACCTTGAGTTGAAATTTGAGACATCGCCAAATATTCGATTAAGCTATATTTTTCGCCTTCAACCAAATGCCTCGCACATTCCCCCTCAAAGCCCTATTCCTCTGGGCCTTCTCTTGCGCGATTTGCCTTTGAGCCTTTTGCTTGAATTTGAAGTGAGCCCAAATGCAATATTGGATAATGAAGTTTCATTACTAGCAGGGTCACTACGCTACAATATTCCTTCCCAGATAATGTCAAATCCTCCCTTACGAATATTGCTCTCGCGCAAAATTACAGAAAAAGCGAACCCTGCTCCCCCTGCACCTGCCCTCATCAATGCCCTTATTAAATTGAATTTATACCGTATGCAGGAAAAAGCTCAAGAAGATGCAGCAGCAGGAAATCACGCCGATGCTGCGCGACGTTTGCAGCATCTCGCGACACATCTTGTTTCACAGGGAGAGCGAAGCATGGCGCAAACAGTTTTGCTTGAAGCAGAATATTTACAGCAAAAGCATGAGTTTTCGGAAGAAGGTCGTAAAAATATTAAATACGGTACACGGGCATTACTTCTTCCGACAGGAAAAGGAAGTGAGTTATGATCATGTGTCCTACTTGTCAACACCATGAGGTGGAAGGCGCTTTATTTTGTAGCGAATGTGGAGCGCAATTGGTAAACGTGCAAAAATTGGTTACACAAAATATCGGAACCAATGAGATGAGAGGGGACCTTGCACAGATATCCCAGGATCAGCATTATGAGAAAAAAACGTCGGGGACGATTACCCTTCAAGTTTTAGATGGAGGACAATTCCTGCCTCTTGCAGATCGAAGTGAGTTTACAATGGGACGTGTTAGCGATGGGCAGCCCATTATGCCCGATATCGATCTGACTACTTATAAGGCATATGAAAACGGGGTTTCTCGTCTCCACGCGGTGCTTAAGAAGAAAGAAAAAGAGATCGTTATCATGGATCTAGGATCTTCCAACGGCACCTATGTTAATGGGACGCGTCTCACACCTGAAACGGAATACCCCTTACATCATGGTAGTATCATTTCTTTAGGAAAACTAAAATTACAATTTCTCTTGCAGGGTTAAATAAATTTTTGAAGCAATATATCTTTTTTTCGCTCTAAATTCAATACCCTAAAGAGAATAAAGGAAGGCAAATATGGCGTATAACGTTATCTTGCATGTTTCAGGAGAAATCCCGATCTTTGGCGAAGTTGAAGAGCTTCCCGGACCTCAAGATACAGTTCTTGTTGTAAGTAATCCTCGTACTCGTGAAGGGAAAGACCTTCACTATATTCAGGAAGATGTTGTTCAGGTTATTTGGCCCATTAGTAAGATCAATTTTATTGAAATCTTGCAAGGCGAAGAGGAAGAGCAAATTATTGGCTTTGTGAGGGAGTAGAAATGTCTAAGCAATTTGAACGTCGAAAAATTTTGGTTGTTGATGATGAAGAGCGGATGGTACGCTTTATTCGCTTGAATCTTGAACATGATGGTTTCCTTGTTAGCGAGGCATTCAACGGAAAGGAAGCGATTCAGCAGTTGCGGGATGTTGCCCCGGATGTGATCTTGCTGGATGTAATGATGCCCGATCTGGATGGATTTGAAGTTTTGCAGATGATCCGTGAAACGAGTAAGGTGCCTGTTTTGATGTTAACCGCCAAAGGAGAAGAGGACGATCGCGTCCGTGGACTTGAGCTTGGTGCGGATGACTACATCACTAAGCCTTTTAGCCCCCGAGAAATGGTGAGCCGTGTAAAAGCTGTTTTGCGGCGCACAGAATCTGCGAGCGGTTCAATGCACGGCCTGATCGAAGTGGACGACCGTCTTAAGATCGATTTTGACCGTCGCGAGATCTGGTTGGAAGGGAAGATCGTAAAATTACGCCCGACCGAATATCGCTTGCTTTATCATCTCGTGCAGAATGCCGGATGGGTGATCTCACATGATCAGTTATTGACAAAGGTCTGGGGCTATGAGTATCGTGATGAGCCGCATTACGTTCGCTTGTATATCAATTACTTGCGCAAAAAACTCGAAGCGGACCCCGCTAACCCCAAATATATATTGACAGAACGAGGCGTTGGTTATCGTTTTGTTGATTTTCGGAGAGAAGCAAATTCTTGAGAAAGAATTTTGAGAGGCCTCAGCAAGCCTGAATACACGTTTGAAGCGGAAGATTGGATGACAAGATTGCAAGAAAAGCAGCCTCTTGTCATCTATTCGTCTCTAAACTATACTTCTTTACGTATTTCGGAGTTATTGGAGAAAGAATGGCAAAACAACGTATTATATTAGTGGACGATCACGAAGTCGTCCGCATTGGGTTGAAATCTTTACTTGATCGACATCCTGATTTTGAAGTCGTTGGGGAAGCAAGCTCGGCACGTGAAGCGATTGAGAAAACAGCCAGCCTTAAGCCTGACGTCGTCGTAATGGATATTCGTTTACCGGGTGTTTCTGGAATTGATGCTTGTGAAGAGATCGTTAAGCGCTTTCCTGAGATCAAGGTGTTGATGCTGACTTCATATGCAGAGGATGAGATGCTCTTCTCAGCGATCCGCGCGGGGGCTTCAGGATATGTGCTAAAGCAGATCGGCAGTGATGATCTTGTAAAGGCACTGGAATCGGTCGGTAGCGGTGAAGGTTTGCTTGATCCGGCAGTAACGCAGCGTGTTTTCCAGGAAGTGCGTCGTGCTGTACGTGAAGAAGAGGCCTCGGCTTTTGCCAATTTGAGCCAGCAGGAAAAACATGTTCTGCAGTTGGTCTCTGAAGGTAAGACCAATCGCGAGATCGCGAAGGCACTTTTCCTCGGCGAAGGGACGGTGAGAAATTACGTCAGTAGCATCCTTTCGAAGCTGGGAGTGAATAACCGTGCTGAGGCTGCTGCTTATGCTGTAGAGCACAGCTTGAAAGAATATATTGAGATGTAAGTCTGTATCTTGAAAAAAGTAAAACCCCGAAAGGAAAAGCTTTCGGGGTTTTTGTGTTTATGCCTTGTAGTACAGGACTTCATAAGTGGAGAGATTGTAGTTTTTCCCATAGTGGGGGAGCGAGGATGAGTAAGCCGACTAGAACGGCTGTGATCGCGGCTAATAAAACGCCAGCTGCGCTGACATCTTTGCTGGCTTTGGCAAGGGGATGTTTTTCCGGGCTGACTAAGTCAATAACATTTTCTATAGCTGTATTGAAAAACTCAGCGGCCCAAACAATAACGATGGTAAGCAGCAAAACCGCCCAATCACGCGCAGGGAGTTTTAGCCAAATAGCGAGAGTGATCACACAAACACTAATAAAAGCATGGATCCAACTATTGGGCTCATTTTTCAAAACAAAAGCCCAGCCTTCAAAAGCGTAGCCAAAGGCGCGTAGACGAGCCAAGATAAATTCTTTCATATTTCCTGAATTGTAATCCCTGATAGACCGAGCCGCGCCAGGATTTTGTCTTGAGCAGCCCACATTTGGGCCTTCTCTTCGGTTTTAGCGTGGTCGTGCCCTAGTAGATGGAGAATGCCATGAATCACGAGTAGTTGAACTTCGGCTTCGAGGGGATGCCCACCATTTTTGGCTTGTTTTGCAGCACGTTGCATTGAAATCACGATGTCGCCAAGATAAAGGAAACCAGTTTCGGGGTTGTGTTCGTTCGCTTCGAAGGAAAGCACATCGGTTGGTTTGTCGAAGCCGCGATAATCTCGGTTCAGTGTTCGGATATCTTCATCATTGGTGAGAAGGATAGTGAGCGACGCATTTTCAGGGGCGCTCTGTTCTTTAAGTGCAGTGCGGGCAGCATTTTTAAGCAATGCATCATCCAGCCTTTTGGCGTTTTTATTGTGATATTGAATATCAATCATTTCTTAGATTCGGTTTTGTGGGAACGCCGCTTGCGGCGGTAGGCGCAGGATAATCGACACGTGGATGCAATGTCCCGCGCAGGGTGGCGACGAAGGATTCTCTGATCAGGTGCAGGTCGCGCAAGGTTAGACGGGTATCGTGTAATTGACCGTTTTTCTGTGCACTTGCGATCACTTTTTGAACTAGTGAGCGTAGCTCCGTTTCATCTTGTGGTCGTTTGGCGCGTGAAATCGCTTCGGTGCTATCGGCAAGCATGAGCAGGGCTGTTTCGCGTGAACGTGGCGGAGGTCCGGGGTAACGGAATTTCTCGATATCCACTTTGCTGGGGTCTCCACTTGCATTTTGAAGGGCTTGTGTATATTGATAGCGGGTAATATTGGTGCCGTGATGTTCAAGGATGAAGTCGATCAGGCGACTTGGTAGACGATGCTTTTTTGCCAAGTCCACGCCGTCAGTAACATGTTTGATAATAGACTCGGCGCTTTCTTCCGGGGCAATATCTTCATGGGTGTTGATATTGCCCGGGGTCTGATTTTCAATGAAAAAGAGCGGGTTCGCTGCTTTGCCAACATCATGATATAGCGCGCCAACGCGAACGAGAAGTGCATCGGCACCGATGCTTTCGGCAGCCTGTTCGGCAAGATTTGAAACTTGTAGGGAATGTTGATATGTGCCTGGTGCAGCTCTCAGGAAGAATTGCAAAAGAGGGGCATCGGGACGTGAGATTTCGAGCAATTGAAGGGTGGTAGTCAAACCCAGGATTTGCGCAATGAAGAATTGAAGGAGCAAAGTCAAGCTGGCGGAAGCGATCCCGTTAAAGGCGGCTGCGCCGACCAATGTGGCAATGCCTATCCAATCGGGGTTTGTGAAAGGCAACCAATATGCCAAAAGCATCGCTATTCCAGTTGCAGAGATCACCAGGCCAGCTTTTATAAAGGACCATACGCGGTGCGCTTTTCGCAGGATCAGGATACTGAGGAAGGACGAAACGAGATAATATGCGGTCAGATCAAGCGAATTGGAAAGCCCATAGGTGGTGAGGAGGCTCAACGCAAAAGCGAGGATGAAGCCTGCATCTACACCGAAGAGGGTTGCAATGAGCAAGCCGAATGCGGGCAATGGGTATAAGTAAGGGATAATGGCATGATTCGGGATTGTCAGCCGCGCAGCGATTAGGAAGATCAAAAAGACAAGTGTAACCAAGATCATCCCGCGCATATCGTTAACGAAAGCAGGGCGTCGATAGGAGAAATATAGCCAGAGCAGAATTGCCAAGGTTAGCGTAAGCGCAGCCGCGCCCACATAATCGGGCCATTCTTGTTCGGGTTGAATCAAGCCTAAAATGGTCAAAGCTTCGAGATCGGCAGACGAGATAACTTCTCCGCTTGATACTACGGTCTCCCCGGCTATATAGCGTTGAATGACAGGCTCCACAGATTCACTTGCAGATGCGCGGGCTGTTTCTGTGAGTTCTGCACTATATAAGCTGTTTGGAACAATGAATGCACGTACCAATTCCGCGACCAATTGTGCTTGCGTTTCGGTCAGCGCGAGACTAACGCGTGAAGGTACACTGCGTTGAACGCTTGCAACATCTCCTTGACGGATGCTGTTACGCATCATCTGTTCGAGCACGCTCTGCGATTCTTGTTGGATTGCCTCCCATTGAGCATCGTTCAAGCCTAGGATTATTTCAATGGCTTCTTCCTCTAATTGGATGGATTCTAGTCTCTGGAGATCGTTCTTCTTTTGTTCAGCGGATGCAAACTCATCTACACGTACCACGGAGACGAATAAAAGCGTCTCGCGCATGCTGTCAATTTGCTCCCGTGCAATAGAAGGGTCTGCCGTTGAATAGACCGGTGCTACTGTTAATGCCGCAGATTGGCGTGCCTCTTCAGTGCGAATTTCGCTAACATATTCGATCGTGCGAGGAGCTTGCAGGTCGCGTGGGGCGACCCCTCCCACATCGAGGGGAATCGCATCCTGACGCAGGGCCAGCGGGGTTACGATGGTTGCGAAAGCAGCTGCTGCGGCGATGAAAAGCCCCAGAGCGCGCAAAAAGATAAAGCGTCTGGGTGATGTAGGAGAGTTTTCTCCGGGATCAGACATACTGAAAGAAGACCTCTATCCTTGCAGTAATTCTCGAACGACTTTGCTGATATCGCCGCCGGGAGCTCGTCCCGCCACACGGGGGATGATGACTTTCATCACATTACCCATATCAGAGATCGCGGTTGCGCCTACCTCCGCAATGACTTCTTCTGCGAGGGCGCGCAATTCTTCAGCGGGCATTGCTTCAGGCAGGAATTGCTTCAGAACAGCGATTTCTTCCTCTGTATCAGCAACGAGATCATCCCGCCCTGCCTTTTTTGCTTCCTCGATGGTCTCCTGTCGTGATTTCAATTCCTTTTGCAAAATGGCAAGAACAGCGGTTTCGTCGAGATCGGTTTTGCGATCTTTTTCAGCTTGCTGAATGGCAGCGCGGACCATTGTCAACGTGCGTTTGGCAACCTTGTCTTTGGCACGCATCGCCTCTTTCATGGCGTTATTAAGTTGAGTTTTTGTATCCATGTTCTGGATTATAACGGAAGACTTTAGGAAATATATTTGAATTTTTTCTTCTTGACATATTTGCTTACCTGTACTATAGTATAGATCATATAAAATAAGTGGAATGGTTTTGCCTATGTCTCTCAAACACGCTATCTTGGGATTTCTTTCGTTCAAATCGCTCTCAGGCTATGACCTGAAAAAAGCTTTTGACCGCTCTATCCAACATTTTTGGCCCGCCAACCAGAGTCAGATATATCGCACTCTCTCCGCCTTGAGTGATGATGGTCAGGTTGATATCGAAGTGATCGAGCGAGAAGATCGCCTGGATATGAAGATCTATCACATTACCGAAAGCGGCGAAGAAGAATTACATCAGTGGTTGTCTACCCCCTTGCCTGAGCAAGCCTTCCGTGAGCCTTTTTTGATCCAGCTTTACTTTGGTGGCAGGCTCTCAGATGAAGAACTCCTTACTATTCTTGAAAATGCTATTCGGGGGGTAAGAGAAAAGTTGGAAATTTATAAAACAGTCTACGCAGGCTATAAAGCCAGAATGAAAAATATTGAAGCTGAACATAAAAAAGCTTTCTTCATGAGCGTGATCACGCTGGAGTATGGTCTTATGAGTGGACAATCAGAATTGGCATGGATGGAAAGTGTCGTCGAACGTCTGAGAACCGGTAAGCTTGAGCTTACTGACTTTGGGCGAGAATAAACTATTATCTTATCTGTAGGAGAAATACAATGTTTTTACGAGTTAGTCTTTTCTATATTATGACCTGGTTTTTCCTGATGCTTTTGGGCGGTATCCAACAGGAGACAGGCTTGCTACCGCCAGAGATCGGTTTGCCACAATGGGGTCCTGGTATCGCCGCATTGGTGATGTTGCTTATCTTCCGCAAGGATAACTTCAAACTGTCCTTTTTCGATAAAAGTATTCCAGCCTTTCGCTATCTAGCTGCATTATTACCGTTAGGAATTGGGGTACTGGTTTATTTACTTCGATTTATTTTCCCATTTGAAGCAGCTGCCCCCGAAGGGATATTTGAAAATCTTTCCCTGGTCTTGATCTGGATGCCGCTCGGCGCTTTAGGCGAAGAGATTGGCTGGCGTGGTTATCTCCACAAAAAACTGGATACTAAAATGCGTGGGTTGGTATCATCTGTGCTGGTTGGTATCTTGTGGTTTCCTATTCATATTCATTTTCTTGGTGAAGGACCACTTTTCATATTCCTGCTGGTGATCTGGTTTATTGCCCAATCTATCGTGATGTACGCGATCTTACATGATATTGAATTCAATATTGTGATCGCAACACTCTATCACTGGGCGATCAATCTGGCAAATCTGCTCATTCTTGATGTCACCTACAACACATCCTTCTGGATGCTCAACACCCTGATCTGGGTGGTCGTGGCTGCCTTTGCTATTTTCAAAAAGAAAGAATTTTTTATTGGTGCAAAAATCTAGATAAAGAAAAGCTCCCGTTTTGATGAACGGGAGCTTTTTGCTTTAATTTTGTGCCCAACCCAACCCAATTCGTCCGCGGGTGGCTTCGATGGATAGAATTTCCACATCCAGTACGTCGCCGACTTTCAGAATTGTGCCGCGCGGGATCTTTGAGATATGCAGCAAGCCATCCTGTTTGACGCCGATGTCGATGAAAGCACCAAAATCAACAACATTGCGAACGGTGCCCTTTAGTACCAACCCTTCGCTGAGATCATCCATGTTCAGGACATCGGAGCGTAAGATGGGCGCAGGCGCATCTTCGCGGGGATCACGCCCAGGGCGAGCAAGCTGCTCGAGGATGTCTTCCAGCGTGGGGAGACCACAATCGAGTTCTTTCGCCAGCGCTTCGGGCGCGGTTTTTGCGGTCAGTTGCTCGAGGGCGGCAACCCGCTCAACTATAGCGGAGGCAGGCGCAATTCCGGCGCGATCTAGCACGGCTTCGGCAACGGGATAAGATTCGGGGTGAATGGCAGAGTTGTCCAACGCGTTCCGCCCATCCCGTATCCGCAAAAATCCGGCAGATTGTTCGTAGGCTTTCTTCCCTAACCCTGAAACTTTCTGCAATTCGCGGCGTGTCTGGAAAACGCCATTTTCTTCACGATGTGCAATAATCCCCTGCGCGACTTTGTTGCCGATGCCCGCCACATGGGTCAACAGCGCGGCGCTGGCGGTGTTGACGTTCACGCCGACCTGATTGACGACTGACTCGACCACGCCATCGAGCGCGTGTGCCAAATCCTTTTGGTTCACGTCGTGCTGGTACATGCCCACGCCGATGGCTTTGGGATCAATTTTGACCAACTCGGCGAGTGGGTCCTGGGCACGGCGGGCAATGGAAACCGCGCCGCGAATGGAAACATCCATATCGGGAAATTCGGCGCGCGCCAGCGGGGATGCCGAGTAAACGGATGCGCCCGCTTCGTTGACGATCAGATATTTGGTGGATTTCGCGCCGCGCGTCAGTTCTGCGACAAGCTTTTCCGTTTCACGGGATGCGGTGCCGTTACCGATGGCGACGAGCGTAACCTTGTGACGCTGGATCATCTCTTCGAGTTTCTTGCGGGACGCGCTCCATTCATTTTGGGGCGCGTGTGGATAAATGGTGCCAGTATCGAGCAGTTTGCCCGTTGAATCCACGACCGCGAGCTTGGAGCCTGTTCTATAGCCCGGATCAATGGCGAGAACGATTTGCCCTTCGAGGGGCGGCTGACCGAGCAGGGCACGCAAATTGGTGGCGAAAACTTGAATGGCGTGGTTCTCAGATTTCTCCGACAAGCTGCGGCGTACATCTCGCGCAATGGAGGGAAGCAGTAAACGTCCCGCCGAATCTTGGATGGCCTCTTCGAGTTGGTCAATGAATGGGCTGATAATATCGCCTTCAAATTCGCGTTGGATGGCGTTAAGCCAATCTCGCTCAGCGATGTGGACGCGCACGCGCAAAATGCCTTCATTTTCGCCACGCGCGATAGCCAAAATTTGATGGGGTTGCAGGCGATCTACACGCCCTTCAAAATTGTAGTAGGTTTCATAAACACCGCGTTCGTCGGATGCTTTTTCAATCTTCTCTGCGCTGAGCATGGCATATTGCAAAGCTTTCTCACGCACAGCAGCGCGGATATTGGCATTATCGCTGATCTGCTCGGCGACAATATCGCGTGCGCCTTGCAGAGCATCTTTTACGCTGGAAACATCTTCGGTGAGATATTCTTTGGCAGCTTCTTCAGGGGAAATATCTATTCGCTGCTCAAGGATGAGCGTGGCTAAAGGCTCCAATCCTTTTTCCTGCGCCATCATCGCGCGCGTGCGGCGTTTCGGGCGATAAGGCGCGTAAAGGTCTTCGAGCGTGGTCAGCGAATTGGCAGCGTTGATCTTAGCTTTGAGTTCGTCGTTGAGTTTTCCCTGCTCCTCGATGGATTTCAGGATAGTCGCCCGGCGGTCGTCAATGGTGCGCAAATGCACGATCTCATCGGCGATGATGCGGATCTGCTCATCGTCGAGAGAGCCGGTCATCTCTTTGCGGTAACGGGAAATAAAGGGGACGGTGTTGCCCTCGTCCAGCAAGCGGATGGTCGCTTCAACCTGGGAGGGCTTGACTTTCAGTTGGGATGCAATAATTTGTGTATGAGTCATGGCGGCGATTTTACCAAAAGTTGATGATTTACAAAATAGGTATTCTGCGAATAAATGATTCTCCCCTAAATTCCACGCTTTTGGAATTTGGGGGAGATGTCCGTAGGACAGAGGGGGCGCTTAAAAAGAAAAACCGGCTTCGGATGAACCGGTTATGCTTAGTTGAGCGGACGGGATTTGCCCGTCCCCTTCACGGGGGAAACCGCCGACAAAAATAGTTGGTGTCTTAAAAAGAGAAACCGGCCTCGGGTAAGCCGGTTATGCTTGTCGGGGCGGGCGGATTTGAACCGCCGACCTCGCCGACCCGAACGGCGCGCTCTACCGGGCTGAGCCACGCCCCGAATAGCGAGCGTGATTATACTGCTCGCTATCTTTTTTTGCAAGAAAATATCAGGATTCTGTCCTGTTGAATCAATAGAACAAATTTTCGTGGTAAGATAGGCACGCTACAAATTTTATGGAGAATCCTATGGAACTTGGATTGGTAAAAAAGATCAGTATTGACGAGGAAATGCAGCAGTCCTATCTCGATTACGCTATGAGCGTGATCGTTTCGCGTGCCCTGCCCGATGCCCGTGATGGATTGAAACCTGTTCAGCGACGTATTCTTTATGCCATGTACGATATGGGTTTACGTGCTGAAAGCCCCTACAAAAAATCCGCACGTATTGTCGGCGAAGTGCTGGGTAAATATCATCCGCATGGTGATTCATCCGTCTACGAGGCGATGGCTCGTCAGGCGCAGGATTTCAGTATGCGATATATGCTTGTGGATGGGCAGGGGAATTTCGGCTCCATCGACGGCGATCCCCCGGCAGCCATGCGTTATACCGAAGCACGATTGGCATCTCCGGCGCTGGATATGCTGAATGAGATCAATAAGGACACGGTCGATTTCTCATCGAACTTCGACGATACGCTCCTGGAACCGAGCGTGCTACCGTCATCCATACCGAATCTGCTCGTCAACGGGGGGAGCGGTATCGCGGTCGGGATGTCAACATCCATACCGCCGCATAACCTTGCGGAAGTGGTGGATGCACTGGTCTACATGCTTACCAATTGGAAGAAGCTCGATGATATCTCCGTTGAGCAGTTAATGCAATTTGTTCAGGGACCGGATTTCCCCACGGGTGGTCTTATTATTCACCAGGAAGGCGAATCTGGGTTAGAAGCAGCTTACGGGTCCGGGCGTGGACGCGTCACAATCCAGGCGAGAGTACATGTCGAAGAGATGGGGCGCAACAAAAATCGCCTGATCGTGACTGAACTTCCCTATATGGTAAACAAATCGAATCTGATCAGCCGTATCGCCAATTTAGTGCGGGATGGCAAGATCGAGGGCGTCACCGATCTGCGTGACGAATCCGACCGCCAGGGGATGCGCATCGTGATCGAGTTGACGAAGAATGTTGAGCCGGAAGATGTGTTGCAGAAGCTTTACAAGAGTACACCGATGCAATCGACTTTCAGCATCATCATGCTGGCTTTGGTGGATGGCGAGCCGCGGATGCTTTCACTCAAACAGGCATTGCGTGTTTATGTTGAACATCGTCTGGAAGTGATCCGTCGCCGTAGCGAATACGATCTGCGCCGTGCGAAGGAACGCGCTCATATCCTTGAAGGGTATTTGCTTGCGCTGAAGAACTTGGATGAAGTGATCGCCACCATCCGTCGTGCCCCCGACGTGCCGACCGCCCGCACGCGCCTGATGAAGAAATTTAAGCTTACCCAGGTTCAGGCACAGGCAATTTTGGATATGCAACTGCGCCGTCTGGCTGCGCTGGAACGCAAGAAAATTGAGCAGGAATATAAAGACCTGAAGAAGACGATCAAAGGTTTGGAAACCCTGCTCAAGTCACCCCAAAAGATGCGAGGCATGGTTTCCGACGAGTTGCTCAAGGTCAAGGAAGCTTATGGTGACCGCCGCCGGACCCAGATCATCAGTGTGGATGGCACTTCGCCGAAGCAAGCACTACTAACATCTGCCGATCTCCTGCCTGAAAAAACAGTCTGGGTAGGTATCACTCGTGATGGTACGGTTGCCCGCACACGCGATACCAAAGCGCCGCGCCCCAGCGGCAAGGAAGCGCCCAACTGGCTTGTAAAGGCGTCTACGAGCGATACGCTCTATCTGGTTTCTGAGAAGGGTGAAGCCGCCGCTGTGGCTGTTCATACCCTTCCTGAAGCGGAAAAACTCTCCGATGGCAGCGAATGGCACAAGGTTTCGCCCTTGAAAACCAGCGACAAGCTGGCCGCTGCTTTTACGCTCCCTGCCAAGCGCAGCGAGTTTCCGGAGGAGACCTACGTGCTGACCGTCACACGCGGCGGCATGGTTAAGAAGAGTGCCATCGACGAGTTGCCCGGTCCTTCGGCTCAGTCGTTCACATTGGTACGTGTCAACGATGGCGACGTGCTGGGCTGGATCGCCCTGACCGATGGCAAGAAAGAACTCCTGCTCGCCACCGCCAGCGGAATGGGGATCCGCTTTAGCGAAGAAGATGTCCGCCCGATGGGCTTGGTCGCGGCTGGTGTGAACGGTATCAAACTTGGTATCGGTGACTTGGTCGTCGGTGCGGATGTGCTGCCTAAAAAAGGCGATATTTTCCTCATCACATCCGAAGGTAAAGGTAAACGTATTACCGCCAAAGACTATCCCGCACAGGGACGTTATGGCAAGGGCGTCATTCTCTGGAAATTACCGGATGGCGAACGCCTTGCCGGACTCGCCGTCGGCAAGGGAACGCAGACCATTACCCTGCACTTGCTCAAAGCAGCCGCCAAATCCGCGCGGTTGGACGAAGCGCCCATGCGGAAGCGTGCTACGACCCGAGGCAGCGTGGTGCAGGACGTCAAGTTGGGCGATGCCATCATCGGCTTGACCGTTGGTTGGGATGCCGAAAATTTTGTTGACAAAGTCAAAGCACCACCGAAGAAAAAGAAACCTCCTGCCAAGAAAACCCCGGTGAAAAAGCCTGCACCAAAGAAAAAAACAGCAGTGAAGAAGAAACCCGCTGCGAAGAAAAAGTAGATACAAAAGAGAAGTAGGTCACGCTTCAAGCGTGACCTACTTCTTTAACTCGGGTATTTTCTCAACCAAATAATGCGATTGCACGATCTGGACATTCTCCGCATGTTCTATTGCGAGTGGATGTAGATTCGCATAATGCGGACCCAGCGGTCGTGCCGCCAGCGTATTAGGTTTGGTCTTGAGCGCATTCAGCGCGACGACATCGCCACAGTGGAATATCCATTTTTCTCCATCGCCGATGGCGACGCCGCAATGCCCTCGTGAATGACCTGGCAGCGGGACGAGCAGCACTTCCATGCCAAATTCCTGCAAGATCGGGATGGCTTGAAAACCGAACCAATCTCGTGAATTCTGATCTTCATGGATAACCCAATTTGGTTCGTGTGCCCAATGCTCGGCGATATAGGCAAACCCGCGCAAAATGCTTTTCTGCGTGGCGTTTTCAAGCTCAAGTTGAAAGATATGAATCTGAGCATCGGGGAAATCGCCCAGTCCGCCTGCGTGGTCGATGTGTAGATGAGACATGACGATATTCTTCACATCGCTGGGATCATATCCTAGTGCTTTGATTTGTTTTAATGCAGTTTCTTCAGTCTTGCCAAAGGTGCGTGTTGTAGCGCGCATCAGACGCACCCCTTTGGATGGATTTTTATAGTCGTTTTCCCCTAATCCCGTATCGACCAAAAGCAGTCCATCGCCCCATTCCAGTAGCAGGCAGCAGGTTGCCACATTAATGGGTGGAAAATAAAGACGGATGGTAGCACAGTTGAGAATATGTCCACGCATTATTGATCTGTGAATTTTTTGAGCAGATCTTTTGGCAAACCCTCAATGCTCTTTTTCCATTCATCATCGGTGCGTTTGATAGCAGCAGCGATGGCGTAGTCAAAGAGCGGACCCTGCTCGGGGGTATCGAGATTCATCCAGGCGTGGGAGTCACGCGGCAGAAGGGGCAGGATATATTTTTTCAGTGGGGGGATATAAGAAAGTAACTCGAGTGGGTAGTAGAGTTTGCCGGAACGCAGATCGGGGTGCTGGATGAATTTCGGGTCAGCGTGAGCAACTTCGGGCACGGGTGGCGCGTCCCCTTTGTCAAATTGAGCGATCCACAAGCGCAGGTAATTGCTGTGAGCGTAAAAATCCTGTGCGGTGTGAGTCAGGCGTCCAAAGGCTGCCCAGGCGGCTTCAACATTGTCCGCTTCAAGGGCGGGGAGGATCATGGCGCGGTTCTCTTCGATATAAGCGTAGCTCTCATAAAAAGCATTATTGTCGAAATGATATTCATCGTGCCCGAATTGCCCGCGGATGGCATCTTGCCGGATATTGGCAGCACCGATGGCATCCAATGCACGCGGGCTGATTTTTTCATGAAGGGACTCATGCAGGATTTTGAGATGATAGGACTTGAGCATTAGCGGATGCCTCGTAGTTCGTAGATATGGATGGCTTCGTCTCGCCCCTTGACCTTGACAGGCTCCAGTTCCTCAGCAATAACCTGGTCCCGAACGAGGTCGTAGGTAGCGCGGGTAATGAGTGTCTGACCGGGACGAGCAACGGATTCCAGCCGAAAGGCGGTGTTAACTGTGTCACCGATAGCGGTATAGTTGAAAAGCTCGCGCGTACCGACATTGCCGACCATGGCAACGCCGGTGGCGATGCCAATGTGGAAGGTCAGACGCTGCTCGGCAGGAAGTTGGGCGTGCATGGAGGCGATGCGCTCGTTAATAGCATGGGCAGCTCGCACAGCGCGCAGAGCATGGTCGGGTTGGGGATCAGGGCTATTCCACATTGCCATAGTAGCATCGCCAAGGAATTTATCGAGAGTACCTTCCTCTTCAAGGACGGCTTGGGCAGCGAGGGAGAGAAAACTGTTTAGCAGCGGAAAAACCTCCTGTGCGGAGTGGCGTTCGCTATAGGAGGTAAAACCGCTCAGATCAGCAAAAAGAATACTGACAGTTTGCTCAGTGCCATCGAGGTTAAGATGGCTGGGGTCGGCGAGAAGACGGTCACGTACGCGTGGGGCGACTACGCGCCCAAATGTCTGGCGGATGCGCTCCCGCTCGGCTTCGAGGTTACGGCGCTCGGTCAGGTCTTCAAAGTAGATCGTGGCGCCTTTGGTGGCGAGGTAGGCATCTCGTAGGGGAGAGCAGGAGAGGCGCAGGTGAAGATCGCCGCGTGTTTGTACAGTGGGAGAAACTTCTGCGCTGAGAGTTGGAGCGCCTTCTGTGAGCGCTTTTTGAGTGGGGTTTTCCAGTTGTGGGTAAAATTCTGGCAGGGCTTCATCGAGGGGCTTGCCGAGCACTTCCTTGAGCGGGATGCCGAGGATGTTTTCAGCAGCTTTATTGAAGAGGGTGATCTGTTTTTTTATGTCAGTTGTGATAATGCCCGTTGCAATGGATGCGAATATGTCGTCCATGAGGTTTTTCATCTCGAGGGTTTGGTCGAGGGTGCGCTGCAGGTTGGTGAAGAGACGGGCGTTTTCGAGTGCCAGCGTGGATTGGGCGGCAACTGCGGAGAGAAAATCGAGGTCTTCGCTGCTGTAAAGATCTCCGGAGCGGCGCGGACCGAGGGTCAGGAAGCCGATCAGTTTGCCCTCGTAGCGCAGCGGGACGAAGGTGTAGCCAGCCAAATGGGCGTATGTCCCGTCACTGATCGCTGCGGGGAAATCACCGCTCGGCGGGATCCACAAAGGTGCGGAGGCATCCCGCAATAATCCGATCAAGGGATCTGCAATCGAGTAGGGAGGGGCGCTATCTTCATCTGATGCGTGAGGGAGATATTCGCGCTCCTTATCGTTATAGAGATAGATGACAAAACGTTCTGGCTCGAGCGATTTTTGTAATTCTGTTTCGAGGATTTTTAATGTTTGTGTGAGATTGGGCGTGATAACCAACTGCCTCGAAAGATTGATAAGTACACGCCTATAATCGGCTGGGGCTCGATAGAAAAGGCGATCAATCGCGCGCCGAATTAGATTATGGACGGGGTTCAACCCGAGCATGAGTAATAACAGGTAAGTGGCGATCACAAAAGGATCGTTGGGCTGCACGGTATTTTGGATCAGGAACGAAACCAACGCAATCACACCATAAAAAACCGCGAATGCTGCAATGCTCGTGAGCAAATAACTCAAGGCGCGGCTGAGAATTTGATCCACATCCAGCAGGCGGTAGCGGATGATGGCATAAGTCACTGAAATGGGCAGCAGGATCATCGGCGTAAAATAGATCGAAGGGCGAAATTCCGGGATCGTGCTGCCGTAGGCAATGGGTAGGAGATAAAGCAAAAGGGTGGGCAAAAAAGCCAGCGCCGCCCCAAAAATGATGATTCGACTTTGCTGACGAACCATTGCCGAATGGCTACGGAAAATGCGTATAGTCAACGTGGCAAGAAAGGATAGAATGGAAATTGCCATTAACGCATAACTGATGATCCAGCGGTCTATATAAGCATAGGGTGTGGACGGGAAAAGAATTTCAATGCCCGCAGGAACCCCCACTAGCAAAGTCAACAATGCGGGAATATATTGGCTAAGCGGATAGCGCACAATAATTGGCAATTCACGTGGGAAAACCAGTGCCAAGTTGATTAATGCCCCAGCTGCTACTGAAAGGCTCAATGTCCATAACAGCGTAGCGTTATGGGTGGTATTCATATCCCAAAAAGTGACGGTTGTGATCGAAAGCGCGGCAGCGAAAGTCAGAAATGCGCGGCTAGCACGCAGATCGGGGCGAATACGATAGGCCCATAAACCAGCCCCTAAAAAGATCAACCCCACCAAATAAGGGACGATAAAAAGTGTCAGAAGATCGCGAAAAGACAATTTTTGGGGGATCAGAACAAGAAAGAAACTTTCCCCATTGCGTTTACTAAACTCAACCATTGCGGGAGAAAATCCCGTTTTCTTGAGTGCGTCTCGTTGTTCTGCGGGTGTTTCCACACTTTCGCCATTGATCGCGATCAGCCTGTCTGACCATTCCACACCCTGCTGACGAGCCACCCAACCTTCTCCATTGATCTGGCTGGCAATATTATTAGGCTCAAGCAAAACCCCTAAAAAGGGCTCTTGCGCATTCATATATGCCCAAACAGGCGCAAGAAAAAGCATTGCCAGTGCGATCAGAGCAACCGCGATTGGTGTGATATGCGCAAACCATTGTCGGGCAGGGTATTTTTTCATGATCTCTCCACGGGAATTGCTGAAATTATACTCAACTTATCTGATTTAGGCCTGATAGTTTTGTTGGTTGCTCCCCAAAAGGAGTATAATCTCCCGCATGTCAAAGTTTTACACTCGCAAAGGCGATGATGGGACAACGGGATTGCTTGGTGAAGGTCGTCTGCCAAAATACCATCCCCGCATGGAAGCCGTTGGTACACTCGACGAAGCGAACGCAGCCCTTGGCTTGGCACGTTCCCTCGTGCAGGACGCCGCCCTTCAGCCGATCCTGCTCCAAGCCCAACGAGATCTGTACGGGCTCATGGCAGAAGTTGCTGCCACCCCGGAAAACGCCGCCCAATTCCGTAGCATTGACGCCGAACGTGTTGGCTGGCTTGAAACTCAAACTGATAAGCTCAATGAAAATGTCGAAATGCCCAAGGAGTTCATCCTCCCCGGTGAAACGCAGGGCAGCGGTGCCCTCTCCCTCGCGCGGACGGTTGTCCGTCGTGCTGAGCGTCGCGTTACGGAATTGCTCGACAAAGGTGAGCTCGAAAATCAAGAATTATTGCGCTATCTCAACCGCCTTTCTTCGCTTTGCTTTGTGATGGAGTTGGTGGAGAATCAATTCGCTAAAAAAGAAACCCGCAAAGCGAAAGAATAAACAAAGCCTTAGACGGTGTTCCCACTGTCGGGTATCGTAGCGGGAGCTATCTCAAAAGAACAGGAAACCCTTCTATGACCGGAACGATCATCAACGTCATCGCCGTGCTCGTCGGCAGTTCATTGGGAATATTCTTCGGTTCCCGCTTGCCGGATCGCCTGAAGAATACCGTCACTGCCGGGTTGGGATTATTCACCGCCGCTATTGGCATCTCCATGTTCATGAAAACTGAAGAATCTCTTGTTGTTCTGGGCGGGTTGTTGATCGGTGCTCTCTTGGGCGAATGGTGGAAGATCGAAGAAGGTCTGGCAAGCCTTGGCGCATGGCTCGAATCCCGTTTTGGGGGCAGCAGCAACGCCGAAGAAAGCAACCGCTTTGTACGCGGCTTTCTGACAGCCTCCCTTCTTTTTTGTATTGGTCCCATGACCATTCTCGGCTCCATTCAGGATGGATTAACTGGTAATTATGAATTGCTTGCCATCAAATCCGTGCTGGATGCCTTTGCATCGCTCGCCTTTGCCTCGACTTTGGGATTGGGTGTGGCTTTCTCAGCGCTAACGGTTCTCGTTTTTCAAGGCGGCATCAGCCTATTGGCAGCCCAGTTGAATAGCGTCATCACTGAGCCAATGATGATCGAGATGACCGCCGTTGGCGGCGTTATCCTCATCGGCTTGGCAATTTCCAGTTTGTTGGAGATTAAAAAAATCCGTGTTGGCAGCTTTTTGCCTGCCTTGGCAGTCACCCCGCTGATCGTTTATATTCTCTCACTCTTTTAGATAACTCGCAGAATAAAAAAAAGCGGACATCATTTGATGTCCGCTTTTTGTGCTTATCACTAATTTGCTACTCAAGCCCCATTTCGCGATAGGCTTGATCGATCGTTTGGGCAAAGGAATCAAAGGGATAATTTCCTGGCAAAAGATGCTTCACCTCTTCACCATTGACCATATAAGTGATCACAAAAGAGGGGGTACCACTGATCTCTTCAGCTTGGGCATCGACTTTGTCCTGGGCAATACGATCAGTATAGATATTGCTATCCATACAATCTTTGAATTGATTCATATCTGCGCCAGCGGTTTTTGCCCATTTTTCAAGGATACTTTCTGTAAAGGTAACACCCTGATTGGCATAGACTAGGTCATGCACTTCCCAATATAAGTTTTGGTCGCCCGCACAATAAGACGCCTCAGATGCCAAAACAGAAGGTGCGCTGCCGAGCATATCGCCAACAGAGCGGGATACGAAATAAACCTTATCCGTTTCAATATAAGCTTCTTCCAAAAGGGGCTCGGTTTCCAAAGCAAAATTTGCACAATGCCCGCATTTATAATCGGAATATTCAGTGATCGTTACTGGTGCATCAGGATTACCCATTGCATTTCCATCAGCCATATAGCGGGAGCGGAACTCGGTATTCAATTGTGTGCTGGGGTAGATCAATGCAGCTGCAATTAAACCTGCACCAATGATCATAACGCCGATCATGATCATCCTGTTTCGTTGTTTCTCTTTACGACGGCGTTCACGGATTTCTTTACGTTTACTCATACTTTCTCCTGTGTAAATTGGACTAGATGGGGGATATTTTGCCATGTTCATTGTGTTTTGTCCAATTAGAGAAATATAAGAGAACTGGACAAGACGGATCGCCCCTGTAAAAAGCTTGCTACCGTTTAAAAAAGAAACGCCGCGTGTATTACGCGGCTGTTTCGAATTTTATTTATTACCGATTTTCAAGCCACTCAAGAGTGGTCTCGAAAACATCTGCCTGTTCCGGCTCATTGTGGATCTCATGATAAAAGCCATTCCAAATTTTTAGCGTGGCTTTGTCCTGGATTTTCTCCGCAAATTCGCGGCTGGCTTCAGCCGAAGTGATCCTGTCGTCGCTTCCGTGCATCAGCAGAAGGGGGAGGGGAAACTCCTCGGCGTGTTCTAGCGCCCATAGCCCAGATTCATACATTCCCACGAAGAGTCGGGCAGAGACCTTATCATGGACCAGGCTATCCTCCTCATAAGCACGCACCACTT
Organism: uncultured Anaerolineaceae bacterium; assembly: GCA_964487745.1. GTDB lineage: Bacteria > Chloroflexota > Anaerolineae > Anaerolineales > Villigracilaceae > Desulfolinea. The sequence continues at coordinate 53,977 of CAZASG010000003.1, forward strand.
CCGGGTCACGAGCGAGGGCGGCGGTTTCCAATCCCGAAGCCTGAACAAAGGCCGGGTAGATCTTGTCCATTGTTCGGCCGAGAAAGACTTGTATCGCAGGCGGTTCAAAAGCCAGTCTGATCCAGGGACCGGTAGCGATCACGCCTTGTACACTAGGCCTGCGGCGCAGGCTGTAATTAAGCACGAGGTTGCCACCCATGCTGTGTCCATATATAAAACGCGGCAGGCTGGGATAATACTCAGCTACTTCGGCGAGGAAGATTTCGATATCGTCAAGCAGGGTTTCGTATGATGGAGTATGCCCACGTAAGCCATCCGATTGCCCGTGACCACGATGGTCAAATCCGATCAGGGCGTAGTCGTGACTATTGAGAAAAGCGGCGAGATGTTCGTAGCGCTCGATATGCTCACCATGACCATGAACAAGGCAGACAACAGCTTTGGGTGAGTTGTCAGGTGGAAAGGCGTGTGCGAGAAGCTCAACGCCATCTTTGCTTTTAAAGCGCCATTTGGTTTTGCTGCTTTTTACTTCGTTCATTTTTTATTCTCCGAATAGAATTTTGAACTCACAAGTTGCTGCACCGGTTGCCTGGCACTCAGTTTCTTCGATCACGGCATCCTTGGATGTCGCCCAGTAGATCGCTTCTCGGATTAGCCCATACGTTACATGGCAAGTTGGTTCATCATCTTCCTGATTATATGTTGTTGGGCTGATCTTATCGACCAGTAGCAAGTTCAAATCGAGGGTGTGCACGCTCATTTCGCCTGCTTTCGCTCCCAGCAAACGAATCAGCATTTCAAGCACGGCTTTGCGTCGCATGGTTTCCGGCAATCCCCGCATGATCTTTGATTGCGCTTTTTCTTTTAGAGGAGCGTTCTGCAGCAGATTATTCCAAAATTTGGCACCAATACGTTGCAGGACACCGCGTGCGCCGCGCCCGTAGTAAGTGCGGATGGCTTGTTGTAAGCCAGCGTAGGCTTCTGCAGCAGCTTGTCCACTCAACATGGCGAGATAATCCTGATCTGCCCACTCTGATGGCAGACGAGATTTCTCCAGAACAACAGGTAAATTATTTTCGCCGACTTCATTGGCGACGATCTGTGCAAAATCCTGGAGTGATTTCGAAGAGAAATTTGCGAGGTTACTCATCATCGTTTAATGCCTCTCCAACTTCAAAGCGACAATACTCATCGCCTTTTGCCAAACAATGTGTTTCAGTGATGGTATATTCTTTGCCTGTTGCCCATTTGACCGCTTCACCAAGAGAGCCGAGGTAAAGATAACAGAGCGGCTTTTCGCTTTTGCGGCTATGGCATATGGCGCAAGATGATTCTATATAAGCAAGGGTATCGCCTTCTTCATCAACCCAGGCTTCAACCTGTGGGTTCGATTTTTTGAGCGCACTAGCCATGCTGTTCAAGATGAATTTGATACGTTGTTTTTGGGGAAGAAGCTTTAGGGCTGTCCCCGCAACTCCCAGTAGAGCCGCTTGCTCGTTGATCGCGTATTCAAAAGAAGCTTTGCCAATTCGACGCAGCATCCCGCGCCCGCCACGCCCATAAAATTCTTCGATCGCCTGATTCAAGCGTGCGTATTCACTGGCTTGAATACCTGGATCAAGATCATCAGGGGGCAGGTTGTTGACAAAACGTTCCAGGCCGCTCAAACGTAAAACAGCGTTCAAGCCGTTTGTGCCCATCACTTCTTCGGCAGAAACCAATGCTTGTCGCACGATCGTGTTGACAATTACTGCATCTTCACGGTGTCCCATTGGGGCTCCTTTTGAGTTTCCCCTTCTCCGTTAACCTGAAAGGTGTAGAGAGGGTATTCTTCACCCGTTTCGCTAAACCCGCATTTTTTGTATAAAGCCAAAGAGCGAAGGTTTTTGCTCTGCGTATTGACACTGAGCTGTTCTATTTTTTTTGAAAGAAGCTTATTTGTGAGATCGCTAATCAATGCGGATGCTATCCCCAGTCTTTGTGCCTGTGGATGCACTGCGAGCCGCGCCAGATGCGCCCCAAAAGGGCTGGCAGTGCTGAATTGATAGCCGATGATCCCACCGGCCCTTTCAGCGACAGTCGCGACCACTGCCTGAGGATAGGCTTGCTCCAACATGGACAAAGAGTTCTGCCAAATAGGTGTGAACGCCGCCTCATCAACAAGGGCTACATTGGGCAGATCGTCTTCCGTCATTTCGCGAATGATTATTCCGTTAGGGAGTGCCCACTCTTGAATCCCGCGATCCTTCCAGACCATCATGATGATCTGTTCATCATTTTGAAATCCCTGCGCTTCCAGCAAGGTTTTTACCCAGCTTTTTAGCGAAATTGCTGCAACTTTTATGTTGCCGAATTTGCCGAGTTCACTCTTCGCAGTATCCCAAAGAGTAGTCCAGGCCTCTTGAGATGAGATTTGTCCTGCGTGGGCAAAAAGCCTGATCCATGTAATCTCTTTTTGATCCATCGGGCAAGCTAAAACGGCTACGATCCGTCCGTTTTTTTCGAGTACCCAATAAAAGGGCGAACCCAGCCAATCAGTCGGATGCCGCCAATCCAGATGGCGGTGTACTTTCCGCTCGAAAAACATGAGATTGGCGATCTCTTGATGATCTTGAACACGTGCGGGACGAACCAGAAAATTACTATTCATTACCGAATGAGACGTAATATGAATTTTAGAAAACGTTGGAAGATATTTGGTTTGGGATTAGTGCCCAAGGATTCGAGCATCGAGCCAGCGGTTTCCTGAAGTTTCCCTTTTCTCAATTTGATGCTGGCAATGGATTTCAAGACTGTTGCCTGATAATCTTTCTCGCCGACTTCCCCGAATATGGCGGCTGACTTTTCGTAGAGTTCTAGTGCTTCATCCAGTTGGCCAAGAGCGTCGAGGGCTGCCGCCTGGTTACCAAGTGCCATAGCATGTCGCAATTGATCTCCGGCTTCTGCAAAGATTGCATCGGTTCCCAGAACGGCGTCGAGAGATTCTTTAGCTCGATCTGCTTGCAGAAGAGCAACACTGAGATTATTCTTTTGCTCTGCTGCATCGAGCGGCTTATTATTTTTTGCATAAGCCTTTGCTGCTGTATTGAAGAGTTCAATTGCTTTTTCAAAATCCCCTTGTCCGAAAGCTTCTTTAGCGGTTGTTGAAATATCTAGTGCTGAACCTTCCATGTTTTTCCTCTTTAGAATGTAATGTCTAAAATGCCTTCAGCAACGGAACGCAGTTTTTCTGCAGAGAGATCGCTTAGGGTATGTGCCAATTCAAGATATGGTCGGTTAACAGGCTGGGAGACAAACTCCTGTAATTCTGGGGGAAGTTCAAGAAAAGCTTCAATAGCTTTTTGCTGGGTGATCCATTGCCCGATAGGCCCACTTTTGTCGAAAAAAATCTCAATATGAACGCCAAATTCATTGAGTAAGATTTCCAACTCCGGGATAGGGATGGGGCGTTCGCCCAGTTCGTAATTTTTCAGCTTGGTTGTTGATATCCCGCATTGCTTTGCTAAAGCTTTCATGGATACGCTTGCATTCTCACGTTCCTGTCGTAATAAAGCGCCGATCATCCGCTGCCGAACCCCAACCAGGCGAGGTAAATCTATGGGAGCGGTTGCAGGGGCCTCGTCTGAGATCGTACTCTTTCCCCAAAAATGTGTAATAGGGAGGTCGAGGAAAAATGACAAGACTTCAAGCTCTGGCAAAGAAGGTGATTTTTTCCCTTTTTCATAGGAGCGAAACGTACTATTACCGATGCCAAGGGCTTCTGCGCACTCAGCAATACTCATGCGTGCAGCTAGTCGCGCGTCGTGAATGAGAACACCAAGTGTTTTTGAACGAATGGTAATTTTAGTCTTGGTTTCCATGATTTCCTCGATCCATCAATTCGTCTTTTGAGGGGGTTTTCTTTTAGTTAGTGGAGGCTCATGATTATAGCAGAGTTTATATAATTAGCGTCTTCTACGGTTGCTGGATAGCATCTCGGCGATATTGGCACCAAAGACCTCTGCGCCAAGTTTTAGACCAGCTGCTTCGAGACGCGGGTAGAACATGGGGCGGATGCCAGTTGGTTTTAGTTCACCAATAATCTTGTTCTCTTGATCGATCCCGCTTTGTGAAAACTTGAAGATGTCACTTAATACGATGGTGTCACCTTCCATCCCTGCAACCTCTGTAATGGCGACTACTTTACGTGCCCCGTCTTTAAGACGAGTTTGTTGTACGATGAGATCAACCGCCGATGCAACTTGCTGCCGAATAACTTTGACTGGTAACTCCATCCCTGCCATCATGACCAACGTTTCCAGGCGTGAAATTGCATCTCTGGGGGAGTTCGAGTGAACAGTTGCCAATGAGCCGTCATGCCCTGTATTCATGGCTTGAAGCATATCAAGGGCTTCGCCACCGCGGACCTCACCAATAACAACGCGATCAGGTCTCATACGCAGAGAGTTGCGTACCAGATCACGGATACTCACTTCCCCGTGCCCATCGACGTTGGGTGGTTTGGTTTCAAGCCGCACTACATGATCTTGTTGAAGTTGGAGCTCGGCAGCATCTTCGATGGTAACGATCCGCTCATCACTGGGGATGAAACTGGACATGATATTGAGCAGGGTAGTTTTCCCTGATCCTGTGCCGCCCGAAATAACGATGTTAAGACGTGCCAGAACACAGGCGCGTAGAAATTCTGCCATGCTTTCGGTTATTGAACCAAAGTCGATGAGTTGGTTAATTGTCAGTTTTTCCTTGCTAAATTTTCGGATGGTGATCGAAGGGCCATCAATTGAAACGGGTAGAACAACGGCATTAACACGGGAGCCATCTGGCAGGCGGGCGTCTACGGTGGGACTATCCGCATTGATGTAGCGCCCGAGTGGAGCAATAATCCGCTCAATGATCCGCAAGACATGGTCGTTATCTTCAAAAATTACCGGTGCTTTTACCAACTTACCGCTTTTTTCTACGAATACGTTTTTTGGTCCATTGACCATTACTTCGCTAACTTCAGGGTCGTTGAGGAGGGTTTCAATAGGTCCAAAACCAAAGAGCTCGTCGACAACTTCTTTGAAAATATGATTGCGAATATCAGTGGGAAGTTTCAGATTAGCACGCTGGTAAATATTGTCCAGACGCTGTGCTGCAAATTCCTTGCGTTTGTTTGCAGGAACATTTTCGCTTTCCATTTCTCTGGAAAGTGTGTTGATGAGGTAGTATTTTAGTTTTAGCAGGTCGGGAGATGAGAGTCGTGAACTGCCAGCTGCCTCTAATTTACTCATATTTAGTTCTCACTTTCAAAACTTTTCTCATCAGGAATGATCCAGACGATTTGAGTTTTGTGAATAGCGATGAACTCTTTTTTGTGTAGATTTTTACCCTCAGCATCTGTAACAGTTGCATCTGTAAGGGCCAAGAAATTTCCGTCTCTTTCAAGTTCGTCTTTGACCCGTTCATCTTTGCGAATATGGACAAAGCCTTTGATGAGATGGGTTGTTGTTTGCACAAGCGCAGGCACGGGGATCTTCGAAATCACATCGGTAAAAAATTTACCTTTATCATCATATTCAAATGTCATGGTTTTCTCCTAGCTAGCGAAGAAATGTTTTCTCTAGTATGTGTGCTTCTTCAAGGATGTTTTTTGCTAAATCTCGGAGCATAAATGCTCCTGGATCATTGGGGAATTTATGGGTGATCGGTTGAGATTGATTATTGGCAAGAGTGAAGTTCCCACCCATATAAGGAACTGTCATTTTGATCTCAATATTCAAAACTTCCTCAGCATCTGCTTTGGTCAGCCCTTCCAAGCCGATGGCGCGATTAAGGATGGGATAGAGTTTTCTGAAATCAATATTCAGGCTTTTTAGATATTCGGTCACAGTTTCTGTGATCTTTACTGTGCCTTGATCTGTGCCCATGATAAAGATGATCAGATCAGATTGTTGAATAAGAGGGAGACTGATGCGAGAGAGGGAACGTCCTAGATCGATAATAATATAATCGAAAACCTCTTGCAAGATATCGAATAGAGGATGGATATTTTCTACCCGCAATAGATTTGATGCTTCCGGGCTTGGGGCTCCTGCCAACAAATGGAATTTCCATGAGTCAATATAAGGGAGAGAATCACGCAGAAAATCAGCTGTGATTTCTTCAGGAGAAAGATCCGTGATGGTAGTTAAATCAATGCTGCCCTCATAGCCAATAATGGAGGCTATTGAACCAATGGGGAGTACCATATCCACAACAACTACTTTAGCTTCTGGTTCAGCTTCTGCGATGTTCATAGCGACATTTGCGCAAAGTGATGACGTTCCAGTCCCCCCCTTTGCGCTGAGAAAAGTAAATAGCTTGCCCAAGCTTTCTTCTTTTACAGGTCCCTGAACGGTATTGATTTCTGTTTTCTTGAGAATTTTCAAGAGTTCTGCAATTGCGGCGCCAGTTTTAGGTAAGTAGATGTTGTACCCTTGCGCGAGTAGATTTTGAGCGAACTCTTTGTCCAACTGACTACTTAATGCAATGACCGGAGTAGATACAGTACGTGCATCATGTTTGATCTTTTGGATAAAGGCATCTGCTTCAATATCCGAGAAGTCCGGGTCCACGACGATGACATCAGGTTGGTCTCGCCAAGCAAGCACCAGCCCCTCTTTGCCCGATTCCGCTTGAGAAACCAAAAAACCCTTTTCTTCAAGCGTATGCTTTAAGAATTTGCGGGTGATGAGATCTTTATCAACGACGAGAACCTTTTCTACAGACACTTAATTGCCCTTTTTCTCTTCTTTCTCTGAATTTTCAGATTCTTTCTTATCTTCTTCCTCGGGCGGCATGAGATAGCCTAAACCGGTACGAGTAACAATATGAACAGGGGAATGAGGCTCTTTTTCGAGTTTTTGGCGCAAACGAGCAATACTGACCCACAAGATTTCTTTCTCTGTACGATATTCAGGTCCCCAAATACTTGTAAGTAGCTCTTCTGCACTAATGATTTTGCCCACATTATGGACAAATTGCAGCAGGAGCCGATATTCCGTTGCCGAGAGCGGAATGGGTTCACTCCCACGCCACACCTCTGCCCTTGCAAAGTCAATACGAATATCCCCATGTGTGAAATAGCGTGCCTGAGTGATATTCGTTGAAACTTCTGCACGGCGCAAAACTGCTCGGACACGAGCCAACAGCTCCGTTGCGGAGAAGGGTTTAACCAAATAATCATCCGCGCCGAGATCAAGACCGCGTACACGATCCTGTTCGTCCCCTTTGGCAGTTAGCATAACAATGGGAACGTTTGAATATTCCCGAATGCGCTGGCAGGTATCAAAGCCATCCAGTTTGGGCATCATCACATCTAGCAGAATTAAGTCTACTGGTTGGGAGGAAAAAATATCGATTGCCTCAATACCATCCGACGCTGTAACTACGTCGTATCCGTCTGTACGCAGGTTTGCGTCCAAGAGGCGTTGATAACGGACTTCGTCATCAACTACCAGAATTCGTTTTGTCATGAGTCCTCTCTTTCCAGAATAAACACATTATTGCGTAGGCAACTGGATAATGAATCGTGTGCCTTTTTTATCTTCCGACTCTGCCCAAATCTTACCATGATGCGCTTCAATGATCTGTTTGCAGATAAAGAGCCCCAAGCCGGTGCCGGCTTTGCCGGGTTGTTCGGGGACTCGATAGAAACGATCAAAGATAAACGGGAGATGCTCTTCAGGGATACCCTGACCATGATCTGCAAAGGAGACTTGAAGGTAAGAAGGCGGGAGTGTTCTAACAGAAATCGAGATCGCAGAATTTGGTGCGTACTTAACGGCATTACTAAAAAGGTTTTCAAAGATCTGTGTAAGCCGGGAGCTATCGCCTTGAATGATCTCGGCATCCTTAACTTCAAAGTCGATCTCCAGATCAGGATAACGGGAATTGATTCGTGTGATCACATCCCGGATAACCACATCAATTCGCAATGGTTGGAGATTCATTTCGACCGTATTACTTTGTAAACGAGCTGATTCAAGAATATTTTCGATCAACTCGGTTAGGTGGTCGGTTTCCTCGTCAATGATCGTTAGGAATTCGCGTCGTGTGGCTTCATCCCATTGTGTATCATCGCGGAGCAGGGTTGTACTATATCCCTTGATAAAACCTAAAGGCGTGCGTAATTCATGTGACATTGTTGAAACAAAGTCATCCTGCAAACGCATTTGACGTTGTACGGCTTCAAGTGCAGCGATACTTTCTTGTAGCGCACGTTTTTCAAAAATATACGAAATGACAACCGCAGCCAAACTGGCAAGGTTGATATGTTCACGTTCATATTCAGGCCCCCCAAAACGGACCAAGCTCATTGCTCCGAGCAGTTTTCCGGATGCCTGAAGTGGCAATCCAAGCAAATATGCATTTTTCGCCCGTTTTCCATTAGGTTTAGGCTCAGAAGGAATTCGAATAACAATTTCATTTTTTTCAAGAACCTGATTTGTGATCTCTTCACCCCAATTAGCATCCGCTTCTGCTTCTTTTTCTCTTCCCACCGCACGTGCATACGCGATTTCAGAAGTTTCCCCGCTTTTATCGACAATATAAATTGCCAAATTGTCAAATACCAAGAACTCACGCAAAGCGGCAATTAGAAAGTCAAGCGCCTCTTTCCAATCTTTTTCCTGGACAGCATTTTCCCAGAAAACATATGCGTGTGTATAGTCTGGAATTTCTCTCAAAATTTCACTCGCTATTCACTTCAGAATTTGAAACAAGTAGGGGGAATTTGAAAGTGGAGCCTCGACCTTCAATCGATTGAACATCCAGCATTGAGCCATGTGCTTCAACAATTTGACGCACCAAGAGTAAGCCCAAACCAGTGCCTCCATAACGACGGGTTGCCGCTCCGTCGAGTTGGTGGAAGGGTTGAAAAATCTCCTCGATTCTTTCATGAGGGATGCCAATTCCTGTATCGGTGACGGAGATCGTGATCAACTTATCGCTTTCATGTTCCACACGCAAGACGACGCGCCCGCCCGCAGGGGTAAACTTGATCCCGTTATCCAATAATTGCCCCAAAACCCAGATCAACTTCTGCGAATCCGCGTGGACGTGGGGGAGGTGTCGATCAACAACCGCATGGACACTGACATCGCGTTCCTCGGCTTTTTGCATAACCGTTTTTACAGCCAGATTGGCAATCCGCCGTATATCGAGCGCTTCCTGCTCCAAAGCCAGATCACCCCGCGATGTGACAGAAACCATGATCAGATCTTCGATCAAACTTTCAAGCCGCGATGCTGACCGTTGACTTACCTCTAATGCATGTTGTTGCTCCTCTGTTAGCCTGCCCAGGGATTCTGAAATCAGCAATTCAAGATAACCCTTCATATGAGTAAGAGGGGTTCTTAGCTCATGCGAGATATTTGAAATGAAATTTGCTTTTAACTTAGAGAGCTCGGCCAATCTTTCGAGGGCATTTTGTAGCTCAGCGGTACGCTCCTGTACGCGCTGCTCAAGATTGCGATTGGTCGCCTGAAGGGCGCTACGCAGTTGAATGATCTGCTCAGTAACCGCCTGATCGAGCATTTCTTTTGTGATGATCTTTAATTCTAAAAGCGTTTGCCCAAGCAAGGCGCTTTCCCCTTTTGCGATTTTTTCCTGTTGAAATTCGAGCGCTTTTTTCAGGGCATCCTCAGTAACATGGCCCTCTTTGAGCAGATATTCCCCCAGACGCGGCACAAGCATTTCAGGAGTTAATTTCAGGGTTTTTTCTGCCATTTCCTTACCTTTTTGAATGATTATAAGAGCTTTTCAAGCAGGGCTTCTAGATCTTCATCTTTTGCGTAATATAAGGTAATGCTACCGCCTTTTGGCGTATATCGCAGTGACACTTTAGTCTCAAAGCGTGATGAAAGGCGATTTTCAATATCCAACGCTTCAGGCGATTTTATCTCTTTTTCTTTTGTAATAGATTTCTTCTCGCCTTTGAGGTTTTTGATCAATTGCTCAGTTTGGCGTACGTTCAGGCCTAACGAAGTAACCTGTTTTAAAGCCGCTGCCTGCGCTTCTGGGGTAGCCAGCCCCAATAGGCTGCGTGCATGCCCTTCGGTGATTATTCTGTCAATTAGTGCTTGTTTAACATAAATTGAAAGGTCTCGTAAACGAATGGTGTTCGTAACAGCAACACGGCTTTTACCTACCTGCTCGGCGATCTTCGCATGTGATAGTCCAAACTCATCAGATAACTGATGGTAAGCCTCCGCCTCTTCAAGCGGACTCAGGTCTGCGCGCTGGATATTCTCGATCAACGCCCACTCGAGTTGTTGCTGGTCGCTGACCTCGCGAATCACTACTGGGACGCTCTCCAGTTTGGCTTGGCGAGATGCTTTTAGACGGCGTTCCCCTGCAATGAGCGTATATTGCCCATCACCATTTGGCGAAACGATCAAAGGTTGAATGATGCCGTGCTCGCTGATCGAGGCTGCCAATTCATCCAACTCCTTTTTGTTGAAGTGGGTGCGTGGTTGGCGCGGATTAGGAATGATCTTCTCTACCGCAACTTGTTGAATGCCACTTTCCGTTTTCGGGATGCTTTCAGGTTCAGTGCTGGTGATCAGCGCATCCAAACCTTTACCAAGTCCACTTCGTTTTGCCATAATCTTTCTCCAATTACCTAAATCTGGTCGCTTGCCAAAAGTTCTTTTGCCAGCGCATTATATGCCTTTGCTCCGACCGATTCCGGGGCATATGCCGAGATCGGTAACCCGTAGGAGGGTGCTTCTGCCAAACGGATGCTGCGCGGGATGACGGATTTGAAAACCTGCTTCGGGAAATGCCGATTCACTTCAGCGACCACGTCGTTAGCGAGATTTGTTCGACTGTCAAACATTGTCAATACAACGCCACGCACGCGCAAATCCGGGTAGAGAGCCGTGCGCACCTTTTGAATGGTTTCGGTTAGTTGTCCCAATCCCTCCAGCGCAAGATATTCACATTGTACAGGAATGATAACGCCATTCTGGGCTGCCATTAGTCCGTTAATGGTCAGCAAACCCAACGAGGGCGGGCAATCAAGCAAAATATAATCATAACGATCCTGAAGTGCATCAAGGGCGTTTTTTAAACGTATCTCGCGTCGGCTCTCATCTACAAGCTCTACCTCTGCGCCAGCCAGTGCGGGCGAAGAAGGCAAGAGCGAGAGATTAAGGCGCTGATTTTGTAAAACCAATGATGCAGGCGGCATCCCCCCGAGTAAGGCTTGATAGGAGCCATTTTCAACTGTATGTTTATCAATGCCAAGGCAAGATGTAGCATTGGCTTGCGGATCAATATCCACGATCAAAACACGTTTGCCATGCTTGGCAAGATAAGCCCCCAAGTTGATAGCGGTGGTTGTTTTGCCAACACCGCCTTTCTGATTAACAAGCGTATAAATACGTGCCATGAATTAGAGAACCTCCATTTGGCAATTTTGAATTTCTTCCATCGTAGGGATGCTTTCTAAGCCGCGACGCGTAACAGACTGTGATGCCAAACAAGTGGCAAAGCGGGCTGCCTCCCAAGGGTCACGGGTATTATGTAATCGGATAAAAAAAGCTGCTGCAAAAATATCGCCTGCACCGGTCGTATCCACTACATCAACTTCCGGTGCACGGAAGCGACGTAGATCGCCGTTCCAGTATAGCCTTGCGCCTTCTTCGCCCTCTGTGATGACAAGGACACGACTCGCAAGGGACATTTCTTCGATAAGCTCTTCGTCTTCTTCTACATCTTCCAAACTAAGAACAGCGGCACCGGCATGATTTAGGCTTGCTTCCATTTCCGACCATCGGCTCGGCGAGATAAAACTACCTGGTTGATCCCAGCCTCGTAACCAACCTTGGGGCGTTAGCCCCAGAAGGGAAGTGGAAAATTCCTTTGGTAATAAGGGCTCCACTTCCTGCGCAACTGGCGCAAGATGCATGATCGCCGCCCTTCGCCAAGTTGCAGGGACGTGCCGAAAATCGATCGGTTCAGCGCGTTGATGTAAGGTCTGTTGCCGACCAGTCTCTGTTTCGATATTCTCGAAGGTAGTTGTTTCTCTGGTTGGCGTTATAAAAACCCCGATGGCGTCAGAAATGAGATCTGTCGATATATCACGCGGCTCATAACTGGTCACAATTCCCACACGTAACCCTAAAGCATGTGCAGTGAGTGCAGCATAAGCAGCTGTTCCTCCAAGTTGATCACCTTCGGGCATTAGATCCCGTGTGATATGACCAATGACAAGATAATCTACTTTCTGAAGTGGGGAAATATCGAGCATGGCATGATTATACCTGAGGAAGGGCGCTGTGAAACATATCAGAATGGTGATAAGTTATAAAATTTATGTTCTTTTGTCATTTAAACTGTCCAATTTTTGCATTCCCTGAATGTTATAATTGTTGCCATATTCCAAATTGCCTCCATCAGGAGCAATCAATAGGAGCGATCTATGTTTTTGCTAAACCCTAAACAATATCAACGCTATTACCCCGATGATGAAACGCGTGAGATCATGCAAAAGACCATTGCTTTTTTTGAAAAGAAAGGCAAAGCCAAGATCAAAGAAGACGATCATGAGCGTACCTGGTATGCTGACTTTATAGAATTTGTCAAAGAAGAAAAGATATTCTCTACACTGTTAACGCCCGCAAAATATGGCAAGAACGAACATGCTCGCTGGGATACATGGCGTAATTGCGGATTTAACGAAATCCTCGGCTTTTATGGTTTGGCATATTGGTACACGTGGCAGGTGAGTATCTTAGGGATTGGACCCATTTGGATGGGGGAAAACGAAACGCTTAAAAAGAAAGCTGCACAACACTTGGAAGATGGCGCTGTCTTTGCCTTCGGGCTTTCAGAGCAAAAACATGGTGCGGATATCTACTCATCGAGCATGGAACTTGCCCCGCAGGATGGCGGCACATATCGCGCAAATGGCGAAAAATACTATATCGGCAATGCCAACGTCGCGCCGATGGTCTCAACCTTCGGCAAAATGACAGATAGTGGAGATTATGTCTTCTTTGTCGCCGATTCTCAGCATGAAAATTATGAGTTGGTCAAAAACGTAACGAATAGCCAAAACTATGTCGCCGAGTACGCTCTCAGGGATTACCCAATTACCGAAGATGAAATTCTCTCGAAAGGGCAAAATGCCTGGGATTCGGCACTAAATACGGTCAACGTGGGCAAGTACAATCTGGGCTGGGCTTCCATCGGCATCTGCACGCACGCCCTTTACGAAGCGATCAACCATGCAGCAAATCGACGTTTATACAAAATGTACGTCACCGACTTTCCACACGTGAAGCAAATGTTCACCGATGCTTATGCTCGTTTAGTGGCGATGAAACTTTTCGCCCTCCGCGCCGCCGATTATATGCGCGCTGCATCACTCGAAGACCGCCGTTATTTGCTCTATAATCCGATGGTCAAAATGAAAGTCACCACCCAGGGTGAGGAAGTCATGAACCTGCTTTGGGATGTGATCGCAGCAAAGGGCTTTGAAAAAGATATGTTCTTTGAAATGGCAGCACGCGATATTCGCGCATTGCCAAAACTTGAAGGAACAGTGCATGTCAATATCGCCTTGATCGTTAAGTTTATGCCTAATTATTTCTTCATGCCTGCAGAATATCCAGCCCTTCCCCAACAAAATGATCCTGTGAATGATGATTTCCTTTTCGCTCAAGGTCCAACACGTGGTTTGGGCAAAATACATTTCCATGATTATCAGATCGCTTTTAAGAGCTATGATTTACCGAACGTGAACCTTTTTGAAGAGCAGGTTGCCGTTTTCAAAGAGTTTCTGGCGATGGCGACTCCAGACGATGCCCAGAAAAAGGATATAGACTTTTTAATGGCGTTGGGAGAATTATTCGCGTTGGTTGTTTATGCCCAGCTAATTCTCGAGAATGCGAAAATCTACGAAATGGATGAAGTACTGGTTGACCAGATCTTCGACTTCATGGTGCGAGATTTTTCGAAATTTTCTTTGCAGCTTTATAGCAAGCCGAGCAGCACAACGGTGCAAATGGAATTTTGTCAGCGCATGATCCGCAAACCAATGGTTGACGATGCTCGCTATCAAAAAGTGTGGCAAGAGCATGTTTATGCGCTCAAAGATGTTTACGAGATGAATCCTTAGTAAAAAGGATAAGGAGATAAAAATGGACAAGCATTATGCTTCAAGCAGACTCACTTCTGGAAATTTTCTCTTCCCCGATCAGGTGATCGTTGCTGATGATGGCATTCACTTTATTAAACGCCGCTTTTTTGGCTCAGATGAAGAGATCATTACTTACGCGAAGATCGCTTCTGTTAAACTAAATTCGGGCATTCTTTTTGCCGATATTACTATCGAGACAACGGGTGGTTCACAGCCGATCTTCATCAATGGCTTACCCAAAGGCGATGCACAGGAGATCAAGGAAGTGATCCGCAGCTACCAGACGGACGAGTAGACACAGCTCATATTATTTCTTGAAACAAACTTCTATCAACATGGGGGACGCTGGGTGCGAAGCTGCTCAAAAGCTCTGGCAATATGACCCTTGTAGTCGACAATCTTGAAAAGCAGGGACTTGTCCGACGTGAACGAAACCCCGAAGACCGCCGTCAGATCTTTATCCATCTGACCAAAGCAGGGCAGGGTCTGATTGAAGAAATTTTCCCTGTGCAGGTCAAAGCGATCATGGACGAATTTTCTGTTCTCTCTGCTGAAGAGCAGGAGCAACTTGGTGCACTCCTGCGCAAACTTGGCAAAGGTAACGCAGATCAAAATTTATAGGTAATTTAATGAGACTTCCTGGAAATATTCATATTAGTAATTTGCATTTAACGATTCAAAGTATGCAGCGCTCACTGTCCTTCTACACAGACGTGATCGGCATGCAACTCCTCTCACATGAGAATGGCAGTGCTTATCTTGGCGTCGGCGAAACTCCGCTGCTCACCTTACGAGAAAATCCTGCGGCGCATCAAGTCAAAGGCACTAGTGGTTTATATCATTTTGCGATTCTTGTTCCCGATCGCAAAAGCCTGGCTCATGCACTCAGACGCATTCTGGAGACCAATACCCCCGTGCAGGGATTTGCCGATCACGGCGTCAGCGAAGCGATCTATCTCCCGGATCCGGATGGAAACGGGATTGAGATCTATCGCGATCGCGCACGGGATGAATGGCCTCGCAAAGCGGATGGTGAACTCGAAATGGTCACCGATCCGCTCGACGTAAATGGCTTGCTCGGCGATCTAAAATCATCTACGCCTGTCAACAAAACACTGCCCTCCGCAACGAAGATCGGACACATGCATCTCCACGTCCGGGATGTGAACGAAGCAGTCGCCTTTTACCGTGATGCCCTCGGCTTCAACTTGATCCAGCGCTACGGCGCGAGCGCAGCCTTCCTCGCTGCCGGAGATTATCATCACCATCTTGGCGTTAACACTTGGGCTGGGATCGGTGCCCCTCCCAAACCGGATGATGCCGTCGGCTTGCAGGAATTCACGATCAGATTGCCCGCAGAAGCGGATTTGCTGATGCTGAAAGAAAATCTGCTTAGCACAGAGCTTATCTTTTATGAAGAAGACGGTGATATTTGGATTGATGACCCGTCTGGAAATAGAATAAGATTTTCAGCGAACTGAAAACGAAAAGCTCTCTCAGGAGAGCTCTTTTCTTGCGTGTCGTAATCTGGCACTTTATCATGGAGATAACGTTGGATGGTAAACTTCTCACTCTAATATTTAGAAAACATAAAACAGAATGTGATGATCCTAGAGGTAAAGTCTTTTGATGACACCAACACGCCCGGTCAGCTACCGGGACATTATCCGGGGCAATAAGAATTTTAGAAATCTTTGGCTTGGGCAAATTGTCAGTCTCATGGGAGATTGGTTCAATCTTATTGCTACAGCCATTCTCACCGCCAACCTTACTCAATCCGGGTTAGCCGTTGGCGGCCTTTTTGTGGTCCGCTCTTTGGCGCAATTTATTACCAGTCCCTTTGGCGGTGTGTTGGCAGATCGTTTTAATCGCAAGCGGATTTTAATTTGGACAGACATCCTGCGTTTTTTCATCGTGCTGGGCTTTTTGCTGGTCAAAGATGCGAGCCAGATCTGGTTGCTCTATACGTTGACGGCTTTGCAATTAGGCATTAGCGGCATCTTCTTCCCGACCAAGGATGCGATCCTGCCAGATATCACCGCTGAAGAAGAAGTTGGCACAGCCAATGCCATAACGGCGACCACATGGTCGACCATGCTTGCTTTTGGCGCTTTTCTGGGCGGACAGGTTGCTGGCGCGTGGGGAATTGCCCCCGCTATTTTACTGGATGCGTTTTCTTATCTTCTCTCGGCGTTTTTCATTGGGCGTGTTGCTTATACACAGACCACAACCAAGACCGACGATCCACTGGTGCCGAAAGACATCTTTTTCCAACATTTCAACAGCATTGGTTATCTGAGAAAACATAAGGATATTTTCATCCTGGTGCTTCAGAAAGCATCGCTGATGTTGGCTGTTTCCGGTTTTATTGAAGTCATTCAGGTGGAGATTTCCAGTAAGGTTTTTGTGATCGGTGAAGGGGGGAGTACGGGTTTGGGGTGGCTCTATGCCATTGTCGGAGTGGGGACGGGGGTTAGCCCGATTTTGGCACGCTGGATCACAGGGGATCGAGAGAGGGCCTTACGCCACGCGATCACGATTGGCTATGGGGTCACGATCTTTGGACTGACGCTCATGTACCCGCTGCATAGTTTGGGGATGATTCTGGCTGGCGGCTTTTTCCGTGGATTTGGTATTGCGATAATCTGGGTCTTTTCTACAACTCTCTTGCTCAAAAAGCTCCCCAACGAAATCCGCGGACGTGTTTTTGGCACCGAATTTGCCCTCCTGACGCTCGCCGGGGCAATCGCATCCGGTCTTGGCGGCTGGCTCCTGGATGCGTTTAACTTCTCGCTCCAAAACCTCTTTGTCCTGATGGGAATATTGATGTTCTCCTTTGGTGTTATTTGGTTTATCAACGGGGTTTGGAAGACGCGGAAATTGGTGCCACCGCTTTCTACTCCAGCAGATTAATTTTCTTCTGGAATAAAAAATCCTGCTCATTTTGAGCAGGATTTTTTCTAATATATCTATTGTAGATGTTTACGAAAGAACTTCAGCCAATTCTTCAGTGGTATAGGGCTTCAGGATCATATCCTTCACGCCCGATTGCAGGAATTTGGTGATATTCTCGACTGTCGGCGCAGCGGACAGGATGATAGTCTTGCCGCCCAGTTTTTCGAGGGTGGGCAGGGTTTTTTCTGCCAAGGTTTCGTCGAGCAGGAGGATATCCACATCGGGGTTGAAGGTGTCGGTTACCGTTTTTCCGGCGCTTTTCAGGGTGGCGTTAGTGAATGTTGTCCATTCCCCTTCGGGGGCGATCAGGGAGATTTTTGCCGGGGTATTGCTCAGGTCAGCTGAGGGGAGGCTTTCAGCAGCAGGCAATTCGATAGTGAAGGTGGTGCCTTTTTCGGGGACGCTTTCCACGCTGATGCTACCATTCAATTGAGAGATGATATGCAGACAAGCCGCCAATCCCATACCTTTGTAGCCTTCGCCTTTGGTGCTGAAGAAGGATGCCCAAATCTTACCCTGCATTTCTGCGGGGATGCCGATCCCGTCGTCGCTGATGCGGGTGGTGGCGAATCCGGCGCGCTCGGAGGGGACGGTCTCGATGGTAATGGTCTTTGCGCTGGCTTCTTCGGCGTTACGCAGAAGATGACCGAAAGCGCGTACGAGCTGGACGCTATCACCGATGGCAAGCGGTGTTTCGGGAGCGGAATTAACGGTGATCTTTTCGGTAGCGGCATCCGCATGATAAGCGGCAGCAGACCAAAGGTCCGCGAGCATTACGGGGCGCGGCGCGGTTTCGCGCGCGGGTCCCAGCAAAGTTTCCTTCACATCCACGATCAGCTTGGCGGATTCGTCGATCAGCGCCAAATCTTCCTTGAGTGATTCCACATCCACCTCGGTATCGTTCAAGTCTTCTGCCATGCGCTCGGCTGTGGTGGTGATGGGCAGGGCTTTGTTGCCGATCCAGTGGATGGCTTCAGTGGTGGCGCCGGAAAGGGCTTCGTAGGTTTTTGTGCGGAGAAGTTCAGCGTGGGCACGCTCAAGTTCCTTGAGCAGATTGGCGTTATTGATCGCGATAGCGAGATGATCTGCCATGGTTTGTAAGGTCTGAATATCTTCATCGCTGAAAGCGGCTTCTTCCACGCTCTGAACGGTGACCGCGCCGAGACATTCTTTGCCGGTGCAAAGGGGCAGCGCCATTTCGGAACGGGTTTTGGGCAGATGCGGGTTGCTAAAGTGGACAGCTTCTTCACCGACATCGAGAGAAATGCGTGCCTTGCGCTCGTAGGCTGCCATGCCGATCATCGAGTTGCCACCCACTTTTAGTTTATGTTCTGCGGCGATCATGGCATCACCGGCTTCACCACGCCCCGCGCGCAAAACAGCGTATTCTTTCTTTTCATCGAGCAGGAAAACACCCGCGTAGTAGAAATTATATGCATCGCAGATGATGTCGACGGTTTTGGGGAGCAGCTCATCGAGATCAAGAATGGATGCGACGCCGCGCCCAACTTCGTTGGCGGCGTCAAGCAGACGCGCCCGTCTTTCGGCTTGCTTCAGAAGAAAATGATTTTGACTGTGTTGACGGGCATTGTCGATTGCGATGGCGAGTTGGTCTGCCATCCCTTGCAGGGTGGCAATATCTTCTTCGCTAAAAGCGGATTCTTCCTCGCTCTGGACGGTGACCGCGCCGAAGACATCCTCCCGAACGATGAGGGGCAGCGCCATCTCGGAGCGCGTATTGGGCAGGTGCGGATTGCTGAAAAAAATGGCTTCTTCGCCCACATCGAGAGCGATGCGTGCTTCGCGCATACTGATCGAGGCACCGATCATCGAATTGCCGCCCACTTTGAGTTTATGCTCTTCGGCGATCATAGCATCACCGGCTTCGCCGCGCCCTGCACGAAGGACTGCGTATTCTTTCTTTTCATCGAGCAAGAAGACGCCTGCGTAATAGAAATCGAATTCGTCACAGATAATATCCACCGTACGCTGCAATAATTCTTGCGGATCAAGAATGGATGCAATATTATTTGCCACACGAACAGTTGCCCCAAGTAGTTTTGCCTGTCTTTCAGAGGGTGTCATCATTGGGTTTTCTCCTTATTTCTCACCAAAAGGTGATACCTATTGAGTAAATATTTATGAAGTGCTCTCGCTGTCATCTCGATGGCGAATAAATAACTATCCTAAAATCTCATTGATGAGGTCAACCAAGCCCTGTTCGCGTCCCTTCACAAAATAGCTGCGTGCGCCACGCTGAACGGCTTCTTTAGCGGTGTCGACTTCGTCGTAGGCGGTCAATACTACTGCGGCGAGATCGGCGTCCACTTCGCGCAGGGCGCTGAGCAGATCCAGCCCGGCAGCATGAGCGGGGATGCCGTCGAAGTTGGGCATGTTCAGGTCGAGTAATGCCAGATCAAAGGGGGCTTTACTGGCATGGGCAGCTTTGAAAAGATCGAGTCCTTCAGTGCAATTCTCTGCAGTTTCAACGACAAAGCCTTTACGGATGAGAGTCTTTTGCATACTGCGCCGAACCAGCGCTTCGTCATCTACGAGTAATACTTTTGGCATGATTTCTCCTTGATAAAAAATTATTCCTTTGCGATGGGTAATAAGATAATGAAAGTCGCGCCTTCACCAACTTCGCTTTCTGCCCAGATCTTTCCACCGCTTTGGGCGATGATTTCCATACAAGCGGAAAGACCCAAGCCCGTGCCGCCGCGGTCGCCTTTGGTGGTGAAGAAGGATACCCAGATCTTCTCCAGGATTTCGGGCGGGATGCCGGGTCCGTTATCGCGGACTTCAACCCGGACAAATCCCCTTTCATCGGCAACGTGCGCCGAGACGCGGATTTTGGCTTGATTCCCTTTGTCGGACGCTTCCCAGGCGTTTTTGATGAGATTGATCAATACGCGCCCGATCTGACGTTGGTCGCCCCAAGCTTTGGGGAGGTCATCAGGAAATTCGAGCGTGACGACGCCATCGGGCAGCCCCATCCCGGCGGCGGTGGCGCCGAAGAGCATGGGGATGTCGAAGGCGGCAGATTTGGGCAGCCTGCCGGGACCGATCAGGTCTTCTTTGATGTTAAGGATGGTCTCGGCGCTCTGTTTGACGATGCCGAGGTCTTCGATGGTGGATTCTACGTCCACAATGAGGGGAAGTTGGGAGACGGGCATTTCGTTTAACGCATCGGTTTTTGATACCAGGTCGATGTCGAGGTCTGGTAGCAAGTTGAATGTCGCGCGCGCAACGCCGGCGTAGGGGTGCGCATCCCGTTCGGCAGGAGGTAAGTCCAATAAGGTTTTGAAGATCGCCAAAAAGTTGAGAAAATCTTCCTGCACGCGTTCTGCACTACCGGGAATTGGGGCGGCTTTATTCCCCACCCAGTGAATGGCTTCGCCGGTGGCAGTAGCAATGGCTTCGAAGGTTTTTGTACGCAGCAACTCCTGATTAGCATCTTCAAGCTCATGTAATAAATTGGCATTACGGATGGCAATGGCGAGCTGATCTGCCATCACCTGTAATGCGGCGATATCGGCGGTGTCAAAGGCATTGACCTTTTCGCTTTGCACAGTAAGGGCACCGAGTATCTCCTCTTTGGCAATGAGGGGAAGTGCCATCTCAGAGCGGGTTTCAGACAGGAGTGGGTTTTTGAAATGTTTTTCCTCATCGCCCACATCAGCAGAAATACGCCCTTCGCGATTTCGGATGGCAGCGCCGATCATGGACGGGCTGTTGACATCTAAACGGTGATTTTCGGCGAGCATTTTGTCACCAGCTTCGCCATAGCCTGCGCGCAGCACTGCCCATTCTTTGGCTTCGTCAAGAAGGAAGATGCCAGCATAGTAGAATTCGTATTCTTTGCAGATGATATCGACCGTGGCCTGGAGCAGCTCTTCAAAATCGAGGATGGAGGTGATCGTATGCCCGACGCTGACGGCTGCCTGGAGCAAACGCTGATGACGCTGCATATCGGCAATGACATGTTTATTCTGCTCGTCGAGAAATTTATTGTGGCCCGCCAGTTTGGTCAGTTCGTGTACTTTTCTCTCAAGATGCCCGACCAATTCTTGCTGATACTTTTCAAGATGCTGATCGGCTTCTTCGGCAAACTCTTTTTTGCCATTCAGGTAGGCTTCGATCTTATCCCGAAAGGTGTCGATATCAATGGGCTTGGTCATAAAACCGACACAGCCAGCCACGAGGGCGCGTTCGCGCGCGCCGCTGGTCACGTCGGCGGTCAGGGCAACAATGGGGGTGTTGGGGAGGATGGGTTTTAATCGTGTGGCAACTTCACGTCCGCTCAGATCGGGAAGGTTGATATCCAGCAGGATCAGATCGGGGCGGGTGTTGATCGCCAGTTCGATTCCGTCGATGGGATTATCCGCTTCAAGGAGAATATAGTCACGCGAAAGCAGACGCCGCACGAGCAGGCGGGCATCGTCTGTGTCTTCCACATAAAGAATCTTGGGGAGATTTTTTGGGTCTACACTTTCCATCAGGCACCTTGATTTGGGTTCCGTGAATTATAACTGCTTAGCGAGGGACAAGAGATTGCAATCTGGTAAAGTTGCCAAAATAGCTGTTCTTGCCCCCTCCCAGCCTCCCCCAAATTCCAAGTGCTTGGAATTTGGGGGAGAGGCTAATTAACGAAAAACTCCCCGTTCAAAACGGGGAGTTGATAGCTAGTTCTTCGGCTCGATTTGCACTTTACGCTGCGGATCTTCACCGATGCTGTTCGTGAAAACTTCAGGATGATTTTGCAATTCCATATGAACGATACGGCGCTCGTTGGCGGGCATTGGTTCAAGGCTTTGGCGGCGTCCGGTTGAGGCAACCTGTTGCGCCATTTGGCGTGCCATACGACGAAGTTGCTGTTCACGGCGGCTGCGGTGACCTTCCACATCTACAGAAAGGCGTACCCAACGAGACATTTCCTTACTCACGATCAGGGCAGCAATGCGCTGAAAGGCATTGATTGTTTCGCCGCGTCGTCCGATCAGAACGCCCAAATCCTTCCCTTTAACTTCGACATAAACCGACTTACGTCCTTCTCGGTCAGGGGCATCGTAACGTGCAGAAGCGGTCGCTTTGAGCTTCATCAGCTCGAGCAGGCGGGAGACGACTTCCTCAGAGAATTGCAGGAGTTGGTCTTCGCCCTTTGCTTCTTTGGGGGCGGAAGATACGCTCTTTTTAACGGGAGCGGGTTTTGGGTCCGCGGGCGTGGCTTTAGCTTGGGGCCTGGTTTTTTTCTTCTTCTTTTTCTTCTTTGGAGGAGGCGCATCCGCTACGGACTCAGCTTCAACTTGCTCGCTGGGTGCCAAGCCTGGTTCGCCATTTACCGTCAGGCGTACGCGCACCTGACGTTTTCCAAGTCCTAAAAAACCTTTGCCGCCCGAATCAAGCACCTCGACAGAAACATCTGCGGCGGTCAAACCCAACTCTTCGAGCCCTTTACTAAGAGCCTCTTCAACAGTCGGAGCGATCACTTCGAGGGTTGTTCTTTCTTGCATGGCAGCCTCCCTATTTCTTTTTGCCGGGGATTAAATTACTCCAATTAGCGCGTCCCATCATTGCATATTGAGCCACGCCTAACAAGTTGCTGGTGATGAAGTATAACGCGAGACCAGAAGCAAAGGTCATGGCGAAATAGCCCATTAGGAAGGGCATGTAAATGCTCATCATATTGCTCATGGCAGCGCTCTGATCACCGGGGTTGGCGGGCGGGGTCATGAGCTTGGATTGGATGTAGGAGGTGATGACCACGATGATCGCCAGTGTGGGAAGAGCGAAACCGAAAACTTCGACCGATTCGGGGCGACCCAAGTCCATCCACCCAAAGGTGCTGTTAAGGGGGATAATCTCGGTGACGTTCAGGAAAGGGTATAAGCTGCGGGAAAGGTTAAGCAGCGAGAGCGGGGTGGCGGCCAATGAGCGGATGATCGCTTGATATAGCCCGATGATCACAGGAAATTGGATCAGGGTCGGCAAACAAGAGCCAAAAGGATTAATGCCGCGCTCTTTATAGATGCGCATTTGTTCTTGTGCCAATTTTTCTTTGTCATCTTTGTATTTCTTTTGAATGGCAAGCCACTCTTTATCTTGCTGGAGTTCCTGCATGCCTTGTGTTCCCTTAAGCTGCTGGGCTGTCAGGGGCCAGGTGATGGCACGGATCAGGATGGTGAAAAGAATGATCGCAACGCCGAAGTTTTGCCCGATCAGATCATAGATCAGAAGCAAAAGATTGGTCATGGGTATGACGATAAAGGTATCCCACATGGTACAGACTCCTTATTCTGCAGGTGTGAATTGCCACACCTGTCTTCCATCAAAGTCAAGGGCGACGAGAGCATCGTCTGCTTCCATCGGCGCAAAAAGGATCAGGTCTTTGCCCTGCACAGGAGCAGTATATAGCTGACCACCGATGGTCTGCTGCCAGAGAATAGCGCCTTCGCTATCAATGGCATAGGCAGTCCCGGATTCAGTGCCGATGACGACAAAATCATCAAGTACCAACGGAGAGCCAGTGATCGGTCCATTTGGCTGGATCGGGTTGAAGCTTTCGGTACCGTTAGCGGTGTCAAAGGCGTGGAAATAGCCTTCCAGATCGCCCAGATAGAGGATAGTTCCGGCGATCACGGGGGCATCCCAAACCCAGCCCTGAATATTGCTCTGCCAATCTACTGCCTGGGTAGCGGTATCAATTTTGGCTACGGTTGCACCGAAAGTGCCTACGTAGAGATTCCCGTCTTCATCGATGGCGGCAGCGCCAGGAGCAGCACCATCCAGTTTGATTTTCCAGACTTCTTTCTTTTGCTCAGGGTTGAAAGCATAAACATGATGATCAAGGGAAGTGATATAAAGCAGGCTGCCATCGTTGACAGGAGTAGACCATAAAGCACCGCCAATAGCTTTTGCCCACATGAATGCACCATCCAGATCAATGGCGTAAAGTTTTCCATCGCTATTGGGAGCGTAGATGATCTCATCCACAACGGCTGGGCTGGCAATCCAGGCACCGTCAGCATCAGCAAAGGTCCAGTTCGCATTTCCGTTGGCGGCATTGAGCGAAGTCAGGCTATGGTTGGAACCTGCGCTGGCGATTAATACTTGACCGTCGTCTGTAAGAACAGGGTTGGCAAAATAGGATTCAGCGTTATCAGCCCCATCAGCTGGGTATTGCCAACGCTGGCTGCCATTATCAAGGTCAATGGCAAAAACCAATGAGCCATTTGCAAGATAAGCGTTTTCTGCATCCGCAGCCAAGCCAGACCAGCTATTGGCCTGCATGGCAGAAGCAGAACAACCGCTTAGCAAAAGGGATAGCACAAGTGCCATCATCAGAATAAAAATCGTTTTTGATTTCACAATTTCTCTCCTAGGGGACCGGATCGTGACCACCGGCATTAAAGGGATTGCAGCGTAGAACGCGCCAGATAGCCATCAACGAACCTTTCAGCACGCCATATTTATAAATTGCCTGATACCCATAATGCGAGCAAGATGGATAAAACCGACAAGTGTTGGCAGGTATGGCGCGAGAGATCGTCCTTTGATATAGACGAAAAAAAGCAAGAAGCACCCAGCGGGGAATATAAAGAATCCCGCGTGGCAGATCTCGCAACCTCGGTTCGTTAGGATATTCGGTGGGGAGGTAAAACTCAGACATCGATCAGTAAATTTCTGCGTTGCAAAAGATTATGCAATGCGGTGCGGACGTCCGGCATCTTGACCTGGATAATCGGGGCGCGGGCGATGAAGACGATATCCCAACCTGAGGTGATTTGGGGATGTAGCTCACGTGCCGCGGCACGGATCAGACGTTTGGCTCGATTCCGTTTAACGGCATTCCCCACACTTTTACCTGCTGCCACGCCCACCCTCGTTATTGATAGTTGGTTTTCCAGCGCTATCAACACAACGAGCGGGTGGGCAGTTGAACTTCCATCATGCCGCACCCGCTTGAAATCAGTTGATCGGGTCAGACGAAATTGACGCTGCACCCGGGACCTCGATTTGATCTTAAATTAGTCAAAGATACACTACTATACGTTCCGCAGAGATGGCTGGTTTACCACTTAACTTTCTTGACATGCTCGTTCGCTTTTACGGTCAGTCGATAGCGACCTTTCAAGCGGCGGCGTTTCAAGACATCACGTCCGCCTTTGGTGGACATGCGCTGGCGAAAGCCATGCACACGCACGCGGCGGCGTTTTTTCGGTTGGTAAGTTCGTTTCGGCATACTGTTTTCCTCACAAAAGTAGAATAATGACAAAATTGAACCAGCCCTACCTTTCAGGACTGGCACGCTATTATACCGTAACGACCTTGATTCAGCAAAGGGGGATTTGAGATTCTTGCGGGATTCTAATGATTGCGTCACCAGCTTGCGGATTTGCACTCCCGATAATTGTGACCTATAGTTTCAGCCTGAAAAATCGCGGCGAATCCCATCCTGCACACCAAGCCAAGCTAGTTGTCAGTGGAGCATTTAGCTTTTTAGAATCCCGCCACTCGAACTTTCATTTTCTCATCTATCTTCAAAGTTTTTTGTTTTGTCTTCAATAATGCGTCCGCCTCTAACCGTTGCCCCCACTACCAATCCAGCACTAATCAATACTAGATTCTTGATAATATATTGCCCTTCCAGTGTTGGCGCGTATGGAATTTGAGTAAATGTTTCTGATGGAAAGAAGATCAATGGAGTCATTGTACCCAGCATTTGGGTAAAGAGAAGGAACAATGTTGCTCTTAAATATTTCCCGGTTATTAGCCCAAGTCCTATTAGCGTTTCCCATATCGCCAATATTTTTATGGATACGCTTGGTTCTATCAATCCAAATGTCAACTTTGCTATTGTTCTGGTAGCAATCTGATCTGCCGGGCTTACTCCAGGAAAGAATTTTAGGAAACCAAACCAAAGAAAGATGATGCCCAGGCTTATTCTCAGAAATAGTATTCCATAACGCCTCATGAAAAATGTAATTTTGGCGTCTGCTTTTAGATATAGATCGCTTAATCGTTCCATCTTTTTCTTCTCTTTATTCATCCCATACTTGTTGCATATGCAACCGAACTAAGTCATATGCGGAGTTCAATTTTTCATAATACTATGTTTTGAACATTATACAACAAACCACTTTAGGCAAAATGGTTTGTTGTTAGCAGTATGCGCACCTTGGCTTTACCTAGACAACTCTGGATCTAAAAAATACCCTCAACTTTACCCATTCACATAGCGGTTATGGAACGCTATCCACTTCGGCAGCACTTCCTCCAACTGCTCTTTCGAGGGCAAAAATGCGATGCGCAGGTGGTGTGTGCCTTCCGCTTGTCCGAAGCCGGAGCCATTGACAGTGCATAAGCCGGTCTCTTCGAGGAGTGCCATGCAGTAGTCAAAATCAGTTCTACCGGCGGGGAGTTTGTTCAGGCGCGGGAAGAGATACATTGCTCCCGTCCTGCCGAAGACTTCAACCCCGTCCATTTGCTCGAAGGCAGTCCGGACCATTTTTGCTTTTTCGTAGAGATCGCTGAGTACTTTTTCTTTTTCATTGATGAAGCGTTGACGGGCAGTATTTGTCTCGTCGGGGGGGCTAACCATCAGGTAGGTCATTATCTGCCCGACGGTGTTCGCGCACAAGCTGACGGATGCCTGCTTGAGCAGCAGGTCGATGAAATCCATATCCGTACCAGCGACTTGAGGGGCATTGCGCACTTCGAGATAGCCGCCGCGGTGACCGCATTCGCCGTAGAAACCTTTTGAGATGCTGTGCAGGCTGAAAAGCGGAACATCTTTCTCGTTGCCGAGGGCTTTGGCAAAAGAGATGAATTCTCCACCATAAACATTCTCCTGATAGACCTCGTCGGCGATGATGGCAAGTTGATGCGCTTTGGCAAAGGCGATCACTTCGTGGATGCTCTCCGCATCCAGGATGGCACCGGTCGGGTTGCCGGGGTTGATGACAACGATGGCTTTTACATCCGTGCCTTCTTCGGTTGCGGAGTTGTAGGCATTTTCCAGGGCCACACGGTCGAGTGCCCAGTCGTTATCTTCATCGGGGTAATAATTGACTTGTATCCCGCCAAAGGCTTTGATAGATGCCGAATAGAGCGGGTATTGGGGGATGGGGATCATCACCGCATCTGTTTCTTTTGCAATGAGCAAGTTCAAAACACGTTTGGCACCGTCGCTGGCGCCATCGGTCAGGAAAATATGATCGGAGTTTGCTTGCAAGCTGCTTCCCCCGAAACCATCCCGTCGATTAATGAAATCTGCCACAGCTTCACGCACAAAACGGAAGCCCTTGCTTTCAGTATATGCCCCCAGTCCATTGCCGGTTTGGGAGAGGATATCTTCGCTGAGCGCCAGCACTTCTTCGGCGATGAAGTCTTCGTTGTGCAGGTTGCTGTAGGGATTCTCTTCAAAAAGATTCTTGAGTTCGCGCTCGCGTCTGATCTTGGAAGGTTCTTCAAGCAGGCTGATGATCTGGCGATAATAGGTCATGGGTGCTTGCCCCAGCGCTTGAGGGTTGCCAATATTGCAAAAGATTATTTCTTTGCCCTCATCTTTGAGTTTGGCTGCCCGCTGAGGGATCGGCCCCCGCACCGCATATTCCATTTTGAGAATATTCTGATTTACATTGATCTTATGCTCCGCCATGTGGTGTCCCTTTTTGTGAAATTATAGAGTTTGTTTGATGGATTGTTGGATGGGGACTTTAAGATAAAAGATGCTCCCCTCGCCTTCTATACTCTCGACCCAAACACGTCCCCCGTGACGCTCCGCGATAGAACGGACGATTGCCAACCCCAAACCGGTGCCTTGTTGGGCACGTGCTGCCCGCTGCGAGCTCCGGAAGAATTTTTCAAAGAGCCGTTTCTTTGCCTCTTCACTGATACCGATTCCGCTGTCCTCGATCTCAAAGATGATCTCTTTCTCTGTTGCATGGGCACGCATATTGACGTTGCCACCTTCCGGCGTATACTTGACGGCATTTTCGACGAGGTTATAGATCGCTTGATGGAGCAAGGCTTGGTCAGCTTCGATCAAACCTGGTAGATTTTGTGCCGTCTCGATGGAGAAATTGATCTTTTTCTGGCTAATATTGGTGTGCAAACCTGTGCTAACCCGGTCAAGAATATCGAGGGGGGAGATCTTTTCGAGTTGCAAGCCAACGCCAAGCTCAATACGCCCGAGATCGAGCAGGTTATTGACCAGGCGGGACATACTCTCAACACCAGAGATGATCTTGGTGACGTAGCCCTGTTGTTGCTCGTTCAGCTCACCCGCCATCGGCATCATTGTGGCATAACCGCGCATCAGTGTGAGTGGTGAGCGCAGGTCGTGGCTGACGGTGGAAACAAATTCCGATTTGAGCGTATCCAATTCCTTGAAGTGGGTCACATCGCGCATGATACAGACGCGTCCGATCGGCTGCCCTTCGGTGATGATCGATGATGCTGTTGCGAGCAGCACCTGTCCATTAGGCAGGGTGATCTCGGCTGAAGTTCTGGATGTGTTCGAGATTTTCAGCAGATTGGCAAGGGCTTTGTCGTGGATGATATTTTCGATGGATTGAGTAGTACTTTCATCATGCTCGATCTCGAGAGCTTTCAGCGCAGCGGGATTAGCCAGTGTAAGGTGATCCTGATGGTCTGTGACGAGTACGGGATCAGATGTTGAAGCGAGAATAGCCGCCAATTGCTGTCGCCCAACTTCCTCGTTGAGGAAGAGGTGTGCGTTCGCAGCAGCGAAGGCGGCTTGTCCGCCCAAGGTACTGATAAAGCGCACATTCGCTTCTGTGAAGAGTTTGGGCTGCGCATAAGCTGCCCACAAGACGCCATAGAAATTTTTCTCATTGCGCAATGGCAGTGCGATCAATGCAGCGGGATTGGGGCGATTTTCGTTCAATTGCAAGCCGCCGGTGGTGCGGGCAAGATTGGGGAGAACGATCTTTTCCTCGTAGCGAACGGCGTCAAGTAATTCAGCATCCAGGTGGGCGAACTGGCCTTTTGTTGCTTCCATGGCAAAGCGGGTAGGCATATCGAACATTGCGTCGGGAATGATCTCCGGTGAGAGCACCACATGCACTGCGGAAGCACCTGTTGATTTGATCGCATCAAGTACCGGTTGGAAAACATACTTCATCTCGAGGCTGGCTGCCACGCTGTTGCTGACGACCAGTAGCTGATTGAGCTCCTCAAGGCGATCTTTTAAACTAACACGCATTTGCTCAAAGGCACGTCGCAGTTGCCCGACCTCATCTATACCTGAGAGCTCGAGGGGATGGTCAAGCTGTCCTTGGGCAATACGTCCCGCTTCGCTGGCGAGATTCTCAAGCGATTGGCTGATGATCCGTAAACCGATCCGCAGGGCGATGAGTGCAAAGATGGTCAAGATCACGATCATTGCTGAAAGAGGAGATGCGATCTGAAGTGAAAGCTGCTGAACTTGACGGGCGGGTACGGTCAGCACCACTGCCCACGGACGACCCACAACAGGTTGGTAGAAGACCAACGTTCGCGTGCCGGTTGGTGATGTCGCGTCAAAAAGGCTTGCTTCGTCGCTTTTTTCGCCCTCATATTGGCTCATGGTCAAGCCGCTATTTGAGTGATAGAGGATCGTGCCGTTTTCATTGACGAGAAAACCATCCCCTGAGATCGAGGCCATACCATTAAGGCTATTGAGCAGAGGGCGTGTAATGGGATTAGTGCTGAGATCAGTGCGCCCGAGAAGCACGCGGGCTGGCAGTTCTCCGTTGCCGGGAATTGTGGCAATAAAGGAAATCCGCGCCGTACCGCCGGGCGTAATTGGTGGAATAGTATATATCTGGGAGGGCACACCGCTCGCTGAGAGAAGCAAGCCATTGATCTCTTCTGTTGTCAGTTCGCGTGCGAGGGCATCAGAAGGCGGGTATTCGCCGAGAATATTTGCTTCGGAGTCAACTACCAGAAGCTGGGTGAAATAGGGCACCAGGCGAATTTTCTCCCCCAAAAGGGCAGCAAGAGCAGCGCTATCTTCACTCAGCAAAGCTTGATCATCTGCGAGTTGGGTACTCAGGTTTTGTCCGGTCTCGAGGAAGAAGGGAACACTCTCCGCTGCAACTTGTGCGGTATTCTCAAGGCGGTCGTAAAGCATTTGGCGGGCAGCTCGCCCGGCGACGATCCAATCGCCGATGAGCAGGGTCAACAAGAGGACAACGATGAATGTCCCCGTGCCGATCAGGAAGCGCGTCTCAAGCCGACGTTCGGCAGGTGAGGGGCTCAGGGGTGTTTTTCTGCCCCAGGCTACGGGCGCACTAAAGGATAAAATTTGGGCGATAAACCCTGCAACGAGTAATTCCCCAAAAACAGCAAGGGTTGCCACACCGACATTATTTAGCGCAAAATCGAGGCGAGCAGTGATATCGGAATGAGATGCGCTGAAAAACACCCCGGGCACAAAAAGTAAGCTGAAGATAGGTGTCAGCGCTAATGCAGAAACGATCGGTTGACGCAAAAACTTGTAGGCGGGTGTGCGATAGCGTTGACGTACCCAACGATTGAATAGTAACCCCATCAATCCGAATTGAACCGCGGTGAAAACAGTATGCGTATCAAAAGGCGCTCTCAAAATTCCTGCGACCATGCCAAGAATAAAAGCTGGTAAGGGTCCCAGTAGCCCGCCTGCCAATATCCATGGTAGAGCGGAGAAAAGCATAAGTGCTGCCCCGGGTGGGTCAAATGGAACGCCAGGCCAGGACATCAGGGAGTTTCCCTTTATGTAGACACCAATGAATAAATTGCTGATGGGAGTGAGTATCAGGAGTGCGATGAAGATCAGCCAGGCGCGTCTATCCCACTTGATACGGGTTTCCTGACTTTTAAAATAGAGCCAAATCCCCAAGCCAAACAAGCCAGCGAAAAATATCCACCCCAAGAGATCTGGAAAGTTAAAAAAAGGAAGTGCGAGGAAGAGGGCGCTAATAAACTTTGGCATGATCTGAGCGACTGTCTATTATAGCCGTAAAACTTCCTTTTCTGATATTTTCGTGTGCTTTTTGTAGAATTTCAAGATGACTTTATTGCCGTTTCTTCGTAAACACCGCGATATTCTTCCGGGAGAAGCCCAGCCAAATGCGACATGACCAAGTCGGCGTTGCGTTGGCGGGAGGCACGTCTCTCCGCGCCCTTGCTGACTAACGGTGGCAGGTTGATCGGGCGTCCGATGCTGAGCGTGAGCGGTGGTCGTTCCCGTTTTTTGGCGTGCTGCCAGTAGTCCTGCGTTGTCCCGATGATGGCGGCGGGCACGACCGGTACCTGTGCTTTCTCGAAAATATAAGCCACGCCGGGCATGGCTTTGCGCATGGCGGTCTCGTGCGAACGTCCACCTTCGGGGGCGATCAGGAGTGGGCGTCCTGATTTGAGTGCACTCAACATACGCTCGATCAGCTTGCGATCATACTCGCCGCGATGGACGGGAATAACACCATAGGCGATGAGGACCTCTCTCTGTCCGGGGGTTTCAAAGACAGATTGTGCGCCGATGATTTCCAGCGTTTCAGGCCAAAAACTGGCAATGAAAGGCGGATCATAAAGCGAAACATGGTTCATCGCTACGATATAGGGCTTGCCGTAGGGAATATTTTCCGTGCCCTCGATGGTGATCGGTGAAAGGGTGCGGAAGATGCCCCGAAAAGTCCCCTTGATGATCGGACGGGCAATTTTGTTGAAGAGGGAGACGTTATATGTGCTCATTTGCAGAGCGCCATGATCTTTTCGTAAACTTCGTCAGCGTTGAGGTTATCGGAATCGAGAATGATGGCATCTTCGGCGGGACGCAAGGGCGCGACATCGCGCGTGGAATCAACGTGATCCCGTTTAATGACTTTGTCGAGAATTTCGGCGTAATCCGCTTCCTCGCCGCGAGCGATGATCTCGTCATAGCGGCGGCGAGCGCGTTCTTCGGCAGAGGCATCGAGGTAGATCTTGAGATCAGCTTCGGGCAGAACGACGGTACCAATATCCCGCCCGACCATGACGACGCTGCCGCGTAAACCAATACGACGTTGTTGCTGGCTCAAAGCTGCCCGCACGCCGGGATAGGCTGCCACAACGCTAACGTTAGCATCCACTTCGGGGCGTCTGGTTTGCCAGGTGATATCGTCGCCATTGATGAGCACATCACAGGCGCGCCCATCATCTTTGGATGCAGCGCGCACGTCAATGGGCGTTTCTTCGGCGAGTTTGGTAACCGCGGCTTCGTTGCTGAGATCGACGCCTTTTTGCAGGGCTGCCCAAGTCACAGCGCGGTACATAACACCGGTATCGAAGAAGAGATAATCGAGGCTGTCTGCCACGCGGCTGCCGACGGTCGATTTGCCGGAGGCTGCGGGCCCGTCAAGGGCGATGGTTTTGGGGGTGTTGGTCACTTGGGATGGGGCTCCTGTAAAAAGATGATTTCATGAAAGACGTGCGTTGCATCCATCTGATGCGCTGCACGTCGGTTGTTTTCATAATCATCTGCAACGCACTTGAAAAGTGCAATGCTGGTGATTAGTTCTGACTATCAAAAAAGAGATCGTTGCGCGCCCAAAGGATGATCTGCTCGCTTTGCATAGGCATCTCGCGCAGGGTGAGCCATTTTGCCCAGTTCCTGCCGAGCAGCCAATCGGGATAGGTGCGCCAGACGAAATCCTGCCCGCGATAAGCAGATGCCAACTCGACTTCTTCGCCCAGCGGGGTGATGACGAGTTCGGGTGCAGTGGTCATATCGAGGCTGGAGACGACGTTTACGTTGTGGTTGCGGAGCATCCAAAACAGGGCGGAGGAATCGATCCCTTTGACAGTGATCGTCAGGGTGGTAGCGTCACCGCGCGCCATGATCGAGACCTCCTCAACTGTTTCCAGCAGCAAGCCTGCCTGGGTCACGCGCGGGGCGTTATCCCAGATTTCTATGCCCTTCGGGGTGCGCAAGCCACTGGCTCCCCAGGCTGCGCTGAGGGTATATATTCCCAACATCAACGAGATACCCCAAACACCGCCGAGAGTCGCTGTCTCGACCGACCAGCCGATGGCGATCAATCCCAGACTGAGAATAAGCAAAAGGACAGAGCCGCCCAACAGGATCAAGCGGCTGGTGAGCATTTCAGCATTCGGAGACAGCACACCCGCGCCCGAAATATTCAGCCATGAAAACGCCATCAGCAAAAGTGTCAGTGCAAAAACACCGATGGTCTCGCTGCGGTCGTAATTGGGAAGGCGCAGGTGCAGGTTGAGTTCTTTTGCACTCAATATCCATAACGGCAGGGTGACCCAGATCAGGTCAGCGACCTGATGGGCAGGATAAAAAATAATCAAAAGAAACGCCACGAGCGCCCATAAACTCAAGGTGATGCCGGTCTTTTCTTTGCTAAGAATGGCGCGGATGCCGCCTACCAGCCCAAAGAGCAGGGCAAAGGGATAGTAGGCAATAAATCCAACTAAAACACGCGTGGCAGGTACGTCAGATTGATTGCGCCAGCCGCCCAAGAATTCACCGAGAGATGCAGCGAATGCGCTTATTCCGTTGGGGGAAAGGAGGAAAAGTGTGCCGACGAGGAGCAGGGTGATGCCCCCATACTTTGCGGCGACTTTGAGATCGTCCGTGCGGGAACGTTCTCCATTTTGGCTTGCCTGTGCCCTTGAGGGTGCTTCCATTATCTCAACATCTTCCTGTGGAAGGAGGTTCTGTGCCAAGGCCCACGTCAGGGCGGCGATGAGCAGCCCCATCCAAACGGATGCGCCGCCGAGCAACGCGATCCCGGCGAAGATGCCAGCCGCTTGTGGGCGTTTCTCGTGCCACATTGCCCACGCAAAAACGCCAAAGGTGATCGCCAGCATCGTCCCGCTCGCCTGACGGGATAGGGCGATCAAGCCGGGGGCGATGGCAATTAAGAAAGTGGAAAGTAGAGCAACCCGCTCGGCAAGTTTTTCGCGGAAAAAATAAGGTGCAAAAACCAGCAAACTCCCCGCCAAAGCAGGGAAAAGGCGGGCGAGAAAATTGGTGCTTTCAAATAGATAAAAAGGGATGCTCGTCAGCAGGATATAGCCGGGTTGCGGACTAAGCAGGGGATTCTCACCATTAGCAAGAGCGAGGGCTTGCAGGGCGAGAGTCGCTTCTGTGTCGGTTAGCGGCACTGCCCCGAGTTGGATAAATCGCAATCCCAGCGCGAGCAGGAAAGCGAGAAAATACAAGATGGAGTGACGGGATTTCATGTCGGGTATTTTAGCACAGAGGGATGAGTTTAACCGCCAAGGCGCGAAGAGCGCGAAGAAAAAACTTGGCGAACTTGGCGGTTTAGGCTTTGCGTTGCTGCTTTAACTCATTGATGGCGTTTATCGTGTATGGGTCTACATTCATCGTCAGGGCTTCTTCGAGCGTGACCCAAGTGTAGGCTTGGGCTTCACCGTTCAGCACAACGTCTGTTGAATTCGTTTTACAGGCAAAATCGAAGAAGATGAAGTGCATATTTTTCCAGAAGGATTCATCCTGAATAAATTCCTGGAAGAAGATGAATTCCACGTCGTAAACATCCAGCCCGGTCTCTTCCTTGGCTTCGCGGATGAGGGCATCGGTCATCTTTTCGCCGACTTCGATATGCCCGCCGGGGACAACCCACTTATCATGAAATTTGTGTGATTGGACAAGCAGCATCTTCCCTTCGGGGTTGAAGATCAGGGCACCGACGGTGGGGTGGGGGTATTCTTGTTGGGTCATAGATTTCTCCTGTCATCGCGAGGAGCACTGAGCCTGTCGAATTGCGACGTGGCAATCTGATGAATAATGAGAGATTGCTTCGATCGCTCCGCTCTCTCGCAATGACATATGCTAAGTTTCTTTTTTCTTTACCTGTACCAGCACAACACCGCTAATGACAATAGCCATCGCGACCATTTGGAGCACGTCCAGCCGTTCATCAAGCAGGAAGAAGCCGAAGATGGCTGTCCAAACCGGGGTCAGACTCAGGATGATGTTCATTTGGATAGCGGTCAGCACCTGCAGGGCGTGATTATATAAGAAGTAGCCCAAAGCCGTGTTCACTGCCGCTAGAATGAGTATCAAGCCCCAGGTGGAGGGCGAAGCGGATGGGATTCCCTCGATGGGGATGGCGATCAGTAGAGTCACGATCCCACCCAGCAGGAGCGGAACGCCCGTCAACCGGAGTGTGCTGACTGTCCCCGCGCGGGCGATCTTCCTCCCGGCGAGAGTGAAGTAGGTGATCCCGAGCATCCCGACGAAAAAGATCGCTAAACCGACCTTCTCGCCCGCTTCCATCCCCTTGGCGAAGAAAAGACTGCCACCAATTAGCGCAACAAAAATGCCAACGGTTTGCATCACGGAGGGGATCTCTTTCAGCCAGAAAATCCCACCAATTAACGTAGCGATGGTGATGGAGCCCATCAAAAAAGAGACGGTCGTGGCAGGCAGATATTCAAGCGACCAGAAGATCATCCCGTTGCCGATGGCGTATTGGCTGATGCCGAGTATGAGCAAAATCCCCCACATTTTTGCGGAGATGGGCTCGCCTTTTTCACGTAAGACGAAAGGTAGCAGGATGAGTGCCCCAATAAAATAACGCAGCCCGCTGATGGTGAGCGGGCTGATCTCGTCGAGAACAAGTTTGACGATGATGAACGAAGTCGCCCAGATGATATTGGTGAGGACAGCTTCGGCAATCGCGAGTGGATAGGAAGGTTTTTTCATTGATATTTGTCATTGCGAGGGAACGAAGTGACCGAAGCAATCTCCTCGCAACGGGAGATTGCCGCGCTACGCTCGCAGTGACAATTAGACAACCGATTCCGCAACCGTCTCGCCGTAATCCAGCAGCGCACGTACGGTCTCTTCGCTGCGCCCTTCGGCGTAGACGCGTAAAACCGGCTCGGTGCCGGAGGGGCGGATGAGCAGCCAGGAATCATCGGCGAGGATATATTTCACACCGTCGCTGGTACTGATCTCAGCGATCTTATGACCACCGATCTCGGCGGGGGCTTGCTTGGTCAGGAACTCGGTCATTTCCTTCTTCTCGACCGGACGTTTCAAGCGTAGGTCGGTACGGCGATAATGTGCCGGACCGACATCGTCAAGCAAGTCGTTGACCATCTCGTGCAGCGGTTTCTTTGCAGCTGCCACCATCTCAACGATCAGCAAGCCCATTAATACACCGTCGCCTTCGGGGATATGCCCCTTGAAGGAAATACCGCCCGATTCTTCGCCGCCGATGAGTACGTCTTCGGTCATCATATAGTCGGCGATGTGGTTGAATCCGACGGGGGTTTCGTAGATCTTCATCCCATAACGCTTGGCGAGCCTGTCCATCATGCGCGTGGTTGAGACAGTGCGCACGATCGCGCCGTTCATGCCGCGCTTTTCAACGAGGTGCTTGAGCGCCAGAGCCATGATCTTGTGCGGATCAACAAAATTGCCGCGTTCGTCCATTGCGCCGATGCGGTCAGCGTCGCCATCGGTGGCGAGACCAAAACGTCCCAAACCCGTGCTGATCGCGCTGGCAAGAGCATCCAGATTTTTGCCGATGGGCTCGGGATGGACGCCGTCAAAGCCGGGGTTCATCTTATTGCGAATTTCGAAAACTTCGCAGCCTGTGCCATTCAAAAAGCCACGAATGGCACCGCGCCCGGAGCCGAACATCGAATCGATGACGATCTTTTGGGGGTTGTCGGCGATCAGATCGGAGTCAATTAGTGTACGTAGATGATCGTAATAGGCGGGCAGTGGGTTGAATTTCGTGATCAGCCCCAATTCGCGCGCTTTTGAGAAATCCATCAGGTTCGGGCCACGGGCACGTTCTTCGTTGTCGTTGATATAAACTTCCACGCGGCGGGCTTGTTCGGGCAGCGCCGAGCCGCCATAGGAAGCTTTCAACTTGATGCCGTTATAACGGGGGGCATTATGGGATGCTGTTACGACGATCCCGGCGATGGCATTTAGATTTTTGATGGCATAAGAAATAGCTGGTGTGGGCGCATCTCCCTGTGTGAGGTGAACGGAATAGCCATTTGCCGCCAAAACGCGCGAGATCTCGCCAGCGTATCGGTCGGAGAGGAAACGCGTATCAAAGCCAACCACAAAAGTCTTTGGGTCGGGTTTGGGTGCGCCATTATTGCCACCCTTATCCCAGTGAGAGGAGGCAACCGCATCCGCGATGGCTTGAGTGACCATGCGTAAGTTGCTGAATGTAAATGAGTCTGAAATGACGGCGCGCCAGCCGTCGGTGCCAAAATGAATAGGCATGATAGCTCCTTAAATACTATGTCATTGTGAAGGAGCGAAGCGACTGAAGCAATCTTGTTCTTGCTTGAAGCAGGAGATTGCCTCGCTCCCTACGGTCGTTCGCGATGACATATTTATTATTACCACTCCGGTGAGGGAGTAGCGGTTTTTAGTACAGATTGAATGATCCAGCCTTCGTAGGTCTGGTCGCCGCGAATGACTTTTACCTGTACCCAGTCTCTGCCGCCGTGTTCGAGCGGCTCGCTGATGGCTTGTACCAATTCGTCGTTGCTGAGCGTCAAGATGACAGGCCCATCGGGTTCGCGGCGCAGGTAGGCACCCCCGCCAATGCTCGAAGCGATGCGCGCATAGAGCGGGGTCGGCTCAGGGGTGAGGGTGGCGGTTGCAGTTAGTGTTGGTTCCAGGGTGATCTCTGGAGATGGTAGCAAGCCCAGGGTCGCGCTCGGGACGGGCGTTTTTGTGGATGCTGCAGCCGGAGCCGGAGTCTGGGTGGGAGCGGATTCCGTTATCGAAACTTCCGGTCGAGCATCCACCACTTCCGCGGCGAGCGTGGGTGGAGGCATGTCTCCGTTTGTGAGGGTTTGATTCGTCCCGGTCAGCATCAAATTACCGAGGGCGATAACTAATACTCCGCTAGCAAGGAGGCTGAAAGCCCAGCCCGAAAAGTTGAGCGGACGGAAACCCAGGAAGAAGAGGGTCAATGTCCCGAAGAGTATTGCCCATGCCAAATGGACGGAGAAGACCAAAAGCCCTTCAAGAAAAATCTCGCTTACATTACTGGCAAGACCAAAGGCGGCGGCGTTGAGCGGCAGGAAGAGTTCATAAGCCACCATGGCGCTCGGTAGGAAAGGTTTTTTCTCTGAGCGCACGAAAGAGGCTGCCAGCAGCATCGCACCCAACGCCAAAACGACGAGGTCTGTCCACCACAGGCGGGCATGGACAAAGGCTTGGGTGAAAGTAAGCGGCATCCAGATGCGGGCGGCAAAGCCAGCTAATGCTCCGGTGATGAAAACCAGCACGCTGCCGATCAGGAAGGCGCCGAAGGTTTTGAAGAAGAAATTCCCCGATCCACTGACAGTGGCGAGGATCATCCCCACGAGGGGAGACATGAGCGGTGCCATCAATACGCCAAAGACGAGGATAGCTTGAGAATCGAGCAGATAACCCAATCCTAAAATTGCGCCGCAAAAAGCGGCGAAAAGGAAAAACTCATAAGATGGATATGCTCTCTCGACGAGATTCTTTAAGAGCTTTGAGCGACCGGCAACGCTGGTTGGCATCGTACGTTCGCGCTGGGCACGGCGACGTTGAGCACGTGATGGGCGCGTACGTCCTATGGGGGAGCGGGGAGTTTGCGGGGTTTCTTGCATTTATTTTCTTAGGCTCGCTATCAAGCGGACAGGATTCTCGAAGAGGGCAAGGGCTATTGGCGTATCAGGCAGGAGCAGGTCGGCGGCATTGAGGGTTTCTGTTGCCAGCCCTTCGATAGACATAACTGCGATGCCAAGAGCAGCTGCGTTGAGCATGGCGGCGTCGTTCGCGCCTTGTCCAATAGCGACGACGGTCTCCGCGCCGAGACTGTTGACATAATCCGCTTTTTGTTGGGCTTCGTTTCCTTTTGCAATGCGTATGGCTGTCAGATTAAGTTGACGGTCGATCTCGGCTTGTCTACCGTGTGTATCCGCTGTCAGCATGTGGATCTGGAGGCGATCACGTAGAGCAAGGATTTGGCGGGCAACACCTTCGATCAATTGTCCATCAACGGCAAGAGTACC
Organism: uncultured Anaerolineaceae bacterium; assembly: GCA_964487745.1. Classification (GTDB taxonomy): domain Bacteria; phylum Chloroflexota; class Anaerolineae; order Anaerolineales; family Villigracilaceae; genus Desulfolinea. The sequence continues at coordinate 93,149 of CAZASG010000003.1, forward strand.
GTTCACGTCAGTAACAAGATGTTCGATGCGCAGGTTGCCGCGCCCCGGGATAGTCAGTTCGATCATGGGGATATTATACGCTGTCTGCGCAATTAAGAAAAAGCCGAGTTTTGAAACTCGGCTTTTAGAGAAATTAAGGACGGAGGAAAGTTTTTTATCCTTCCGTGCGTTTTTTGAGTTCCTGTTCTACATCCGACCTGCGCAGGGTAGCTGTTGAATGATCTTCTTTCTCTTCTTCGCCAAAGACCACAACGGTGATATGCTGGTTGAGGAAATTCGGGGGAGAACCATCTTTCCCTGGAGTAACTTGTCCCAGCGTGTAGCCGCCCAGGATGGGAATATCTCTGCCAAGAACATCTTGTACCGCGATTACTTCCGCTCCGGGGTTGGCTTTGAAGAGCATTTGCCAGGAAATATCTGCAAGGATCATCGCAAAAACGGGCTTGGCATCGCCAAGTGCAAGGCGTGCTTTTTGCGCCGCGCGTTGTGCGGCTTCCTGACAGGTGGCGGGGCTGCCCGTGAGTAGATAGGCGTCCAATCCATCCCGGACGGGGGCGTTCATGCGGAAGCTGCCATCTGCTTCGACGCGCAAGGGTGAGCGAACGAGCAGATCTTGTCCCTGGTCGATACCAAGCGGATAGAGACGCACAAGATAGTTGAGTGGAGGGAATCCCCATTCATTGGCAGGATAGCCAAAAAGCTGTGAGTAGGCTTCGGAGGCGGGACGCCCGTCTAATGTTCTGATCCAAAATCCGCGCGAACGAGTAACGCGGAATTGACTGCCGATGGGGCGCCAACCATGATCGGAGCCAACGCCGACCTTTAGATTCCCTTCGAGGATGGCAGCCGCTAAACTCCCTGACCCTGCCTGGGCTCCAGCAATTTGGGATGTGGTGCCAGTATGCGGGTTACCGCTTGAAAGCCCCCCGATGATGGAGAGGGGAGATCCTGTTAGGGCAAGGCACATCTGTTCGGCATCGCCATTGAAGCCGTCGGCGAAGAAGAGAATCTGCTTTTCTTTCTGGTCTTCTGTTTGGTTAGCGGTAGCAAGTTCACGCAGGTGCGAAGCGGTTTCTCGTCCACTTTGGGCGTAGCCGGGTAGCCAATGTTCTGTGATCTCTACATCCGGGCTGCTGAGCAGCGCTACGGCGACAGAATTTTTTGTGCGCCCTTCTTTAGTGAGGGTTGATGCGGAAGAAAATCCGATGGTGGGGGTGTTGCCCAAAAGACTGGTGACGCTATTGGCAACTTCTTTGGCATCGTAATAGCGCGAGGCGACGACAATCGCGAGGGATGGTGCGCCCATGCCGAGATCTTTTAATGCTTGATGTGTAGCTTGCAAACCGGCTTCGTGTCCGTTGAGGGCTTGGGCTTGTCCTACAGATGCTGTTAGAGTCATAATATTGCCTTATTTCTCTGTGATCGGCACGGTAAAGTGGAAGGTAGTGCCTTCACGGAATTTACTGTCGAACCAGGTGCGTCCGCCCTGCATTTCGATGAGGCTCTTGGTGATGTTTAGTCCCAAGCCTGTGCCGGGTGCTTCGCGCGCTTTTTGGTCTTCTGAGCGGAAGAATTTAGTGAAAATTTTCTTTTGGTCTTCTTCGGTCATGCCGATACCATTGTCCTGAACCCAGATATGGACGACTTTGGGAGCCCCATCGGGATCCCATTGATTGTTAGCTGCTTCTGCACCAATGATGATCTTGCCTTCTTCTTGGGTATATTTGTATGCATTGCTGATGAAATTGACCAAAATTTGTTCGATGCGTGTTTGATCTGCCCAAACCTGGGGCAGGTCTTCGGGTATCTCGACCGTGATGGTTTGGTTTTTCTCCGCGATCTGTTTGTCGGTCGAGCGGATGACGTTGTTGACGATCTCATCTATCTCAACCGCTTTGAACTCCATGCGTAGACGTCCGACTTCGATCTTGGAGTTATCGTTTAGGTCAGATACAAGGGTGGACATTCGGATGACGTTAGAGCGGATGGTTTGTAAAAAGTTAGTCTGATTATCGTTGATTTCACCAACAGCGCCGGCAGCGAGCAATTCAGTGTAGCCCTTGATGGATGTCATAGGGTTTTTTAGCTCATGGGCAACGAAGGAGACAAAATCGCTCTTGGCGATATTGGCGGCTTCAACCTCTGCATAAAGCTGGGCATTGGCGATAGCGATCGCAGCGTGATCGCTGAGACGACCGAGAAAGCTCAGATCGGTTTCTGTTTCTTCAATGCATTCGAGAAAGATCAAACCGATGACTGTTGCTTCACGTCGAATGGGAACGACGATCTGCGTACGTGTGCCAGGGAGCAATCCGCCTTCTGCCATGGGATCGAGCTGGAATTGTTGTGGATATCCACTTTCAGAAACGTTGACCATTGAAGGCAACTCTAGAGGAAGAGGCTTGTCTTCGTAGTAATTCAGCTGGCTACCATAGCCTTCTTGTGCCATGATATGGATCCCATCGTCGCTGAGCATGCCGATCAGACCTGCATCTGCGATTGAGCGTCGGAGTGCCCATTCGAGTGTGGTGCGCATGGCGCGTCCGGTTTCAAGACTAGCGTTCAACTCACGATCGATACGCTGCATGACGGAGAGCTCTTCCACACGTGAGTTAAGCTCCTGGTCGGTGAGGGTGTAGAGGCGGGCGTTCTCGACTGCGACCGAGGCCTGCCCTGCAAAGGCGGTCAGGAGATCCTTGTCTTCTTCGGTGAAGGGCAGCCCGTTTTTCTTGTTGACCATCTCGATCACACCAAGGACATTCTCTTTTACCTGAAGGGGAACAGCGATCAGCGCTTCGGTCAGGAAGCCTGTTTGTTCATCGGTTTCTCCAGCCCAGCCTTCTGATTTACGAGCATTATTCTCAATGACCGGTGCACGTGTCTCAGCCGCTTTGCCGACGATGCCCGCGCCTGGTGGGAGACGCTGCCCTACCAGATCAGATGCTGAAGGCCCTACTGTGACAGTAAAGACGAGTTCGCGAGTGTCTTCATCGACCATAAAGAGACTGCCTGCTTCGCAATCTAAAATTTGAACAGCGCTGTCGAGAATGTTCTGGAGGAGCGGTTCGTGTTCAAGGGTGGAAGTTAGTTGCTGAGTGATCTCGTTCAATGTAGAGAGCTGTTTTGCTCGTCGTTCTGTTTCCTGAAGAAGACGGGCTTTTACGATTGCACCAGCAGTTTGGTCTGCAATTGCGCGGAGAAGATCAAGCTGTTTGTTGGTGAAAGTTGTGTTCGGATCACGATTTCCGATACTAAGCGCGCCGATGGTCTCAGAGCCAGCGTTCAAAGGAACGCCTGCCCAGGCATAGATTTTTTGCAAAGACGGAACGACATTAAGACGTTGTGTTTCCTGGTTGTAATCTTGTGAGAGAAGGGCGCGGCTGTTGCGAGCAACCCATTGGGAAATGCCCTGATTGTTGGGGAGAGGTAGATTTTCTTTTTCATCAAGACGATTATTATCTTCGATGCAGAAAGCATAATAGAAATAGCCGCCTGTAGGGTTGTGCAGGGTGATATGAAAATCTGTTGCAGGGATGATCTGGGTTGTTTGAGCGAAGATCAACTCCAGAACATCGTTGAAAGAGAGGGTGATACTCACACCTTGTGAGATCAGCGTGAGCGCATTCATCTCTTCAACTTGTTTTTCCATGTTGACGACTACTTGAGCACGCTCAATGGCGATCCCTGCCTGATTGCTAAGTGTTTCGATGAAATCAAGTTCATGGCTGCTATAAGGATCACCAGAACGGCGCAATCCCATTGCGATCCAGCCCATTAACTTGTCGATACTTTTGAGTGGTGTGAAGAGGTAGCTATCGAGAAGCGCCAGTCGTGTTTTTTCGGTGAGTAATGTTTTGGGTGGATTGAGAGGGTCAAGATAAAAGGGTAAGGTTTCTTCTTGCACCTTTTCTGTCAACGGATTGTTTTCTGTAAAACGAATATCGCTGGTTGGCTTTCCTTCATATTCCATTGCAATGAACTGATTGCTGGATGGATCATGAATATAGATATGAAGGATATTGGGCATCATACTGGCGTTGATCGTTTCTTGAAGGATTCTACTGATCTGGGGCAGGTCTCTGGCATTGGTTATTGCCTGTCCAAAATCTTGTAGCTGTTGACGATAAGCATGTTTGCCCTTGAAAATAATTGTGTCGATAATATCTTGCAGGCGTTGACGGGCAGGTTGTAAACCTAGGGCGAGGAAGGTTATCAGGATTGCAAGTGCCCAAGGGTTATTGCCAGAGATGGCTTTACCTGAGATGATGCCGAGTCCCCAGAGAATAAGACCATAGCCAAGCGCGGTCATCACCGAGAGAGCGATGACCAAAATGCTGCGGCTAAAGATATAATCTACTTTGAAGAGGCGATAACGCAGGATGGCATAGCCAGTGACAAAGGGAAAGAGGATGGTTGTGCTAAGCAAATAAGGAGTGAAATTCATCGAGCGGAAGAAAGAGATGAACATCCAGATGCCAACAGGGGCGAAGGAGAGAACAATACCCCACCATGCCATTCTGATCTGCTGCTTGGCAACAGGTGAATGACCGGAATAACCGCGATAAAGCAGGACACCAATAAAAGCGAGGATAGAAAAGCCAGTAAATCCGTAAATATATTGCCATTTGGCAACGTAATTGAAAGCCTCTTCAAGGTTGTAGATGTCTGGGAGGGCAAGCAAGCTCAGGGCAAGAGCGATTACGTATCCCAAGCGATGGATATGCGGATATTTTTTTACAAACTCAAATTCCTGTGGGAAGCTGAGTGCCAAATCCAAAAGAGAGCCGCCTGCAAGAGCGACAGCGGACATCCATAAAATAGTCAGGTAGTGCGTTGTGTAGACATCAAAAAGTGCTGCGGAACCCAGCGCAAGCGATGTTGAAAAGATGATAAAAGCACGTCCGGAACTTTCAGAAAGACGTAGGCGGAACATCCACAAGCTGATGCCGAGATAAATCAGTCCGATGATATAAGGGAAAACGAAATATTTGAGTTTGTCTGCAAGTGGGAGAGAGATTAGATTAACATTCTCTGTTATCAGGCTTCCATCTTCCTTGAGATAGGTGATCTGAATTTCGTCGCCCGCGCTAAAGGAGGAAAGAACTTCTCTTACATCCCCGGAGTTTTTTACTTGCTGACCTTCAATTTGGATAAGTTGATCGCCGAGTGTTACCCCATCCCCTGCGTTAAAAAGCTCCCAGGTTTCACCGGGGTTACTTTCTGTTACAGGGCCAACCCCATTGAACCCCATTGTATGTTCAAAAAACGCGCCCATAAAAGGTGTTTGCCACCAGCGAATTGCCAAAATGGGAATGATGATAAATGCGATCACTGCCACCACTTCGTATGCTGTTACGACATATTCCAGCGTTCTATTGAAAGGTTTTTTCTTTACAAAGGGTTCAGAAACACTCATTTTTTGCCTTATCGTTTTTTTAGGATGCATTCATAGGGATTTTACACTAGATTATCTTTGACTAAGATGGTTATTTCATAACAAAATCGGTCTCATAGAGACCGATTTTTCAAATCTGTAAGGATAATAGTGATTAGATGTCAAGATTACGAACATCACGCGCATGAGTCTGGATGAAGCGTCGTCGCGGGGGGACGGCTGCTCCCATTAACATATCGAATGTTCGGTCCGCTTCGGCTGCGTCTTCGATCGTGACGAGAAGCAGGGTTCGGTTTTCGGGGTCCATCGTGGTTTCCCAGAGTTGGGTGGGGTTCATTTCGCCCAAACCCTTGTAGCGTTGCAAACCAACCTTATCAGCTTTGTCGATACTTTTTAGGAACTTCTCTTTTTCATCTTCTGTGTATACATAATGCGATTTGCGTTTATGTGTGATGAGGTAGAGTGGTGGTTGTGCTACGTAAAGATGACCGGCATCGATCAGAGGCTGCATATAGCGGAAGAAGAAAGTTAGTAGAAGGGTTCGGATATGGCTACCGTCTACGTCAGCATCAGTCATAATAATGACGCGTCCGTAGCGCAGACCTTCTACATTAAACCCTTCTCCGATGCCTGTGCCTAATGCCGAAATTAGGGCTTTAACTTCCTTGTTGCCCAAAATCTTGTCGAGGCGAGCGCGTTCTGTATTCAAGATCTTACCGCGTAGAGGCAGGATCGCCTGAAAATGGCGGTCACGTCCCTGTTTTGCAGAGCCACCAGCCGAGTCGCCCTCGACGATGTACAATTCGGTTTTATTCGAGTCGCGCTCTGAACAATCTGCCAATTTTCCAGGCAGAGTTAGACTCTCCAGCGCAGATTTTCGGATTACGAGATCGCGTGCCTTGCGGGCAGCACTGCGAGCACGCGCAGATGTGAGACATTTCTGCACGATCGCCTTTGCCGCGGAAGGATTCTCCTCCAGAAATGTGCTAAAAGCTTCGCCCACGATCTTTTGTGTGTGGGTTTGCACTTCCGGGTTCATGAGCTTCACTTTGGTCTGGCTTTCAAATTGAGGATCAGGATGTTTGATCGAAACAATAGCTGTCAGCCCTTCGCGTGTATCATCGCCGGAGAAGTTGGGGTCGTTGCCCTTGAGTAGATTGTTCTTGCGTGCGTAATCGTTGATCACGCGTGTGAGGGCTGAGCGAAGACCGGTCAGGTGAGTACCGCCATCGATGGTATTAATGGTATTGGCAAAAGCATAGACGGATTCGCTAAAAGCATCAGTATATTGGACCGCTGCCTCAACGCTAATATCGTCGATCACTTTTTCCACATAAACTGTTTTATGCAAAGAAGCGCGGTGACGGTTCATATAGCGTACGAAGGATGTGATGCCGCCCTCGAAGTAGAAGTTCATTTCCTTATCATCACGTTCGTCTACAAAACTGATTTTTACACCACGGGTGACGAATGCCATTTCTCGGAAACGATGGACAAGGGTTGCGAATTTATAGGTGAAATCACCTACGAAAATTGTCGGATCATACTTGAACGTTACGGTTGTTCCCGTATTAGTGGCTTTTGTTTTGCCTGTAACTTTTACATTTGCTTGAGGATAGCCGCGCTCATAACGTTGATAATGGATTTTGCCATCGCGCTTGACTTCGACTTCGCACCAATCTGAAAGGGCGTTTACCGCGCTGACACCAACACCGTGCAGGCCGCCCGAGACCTTATACCCGCCTCCGCCAAATTTACCACCTGCGTGGAGTTTAGTGAGCACCACTTCCAGGGCAGACTTGCCAAGTTGTGGGTGGATATCAACAGGAATACCACGACCATTATCTTTTACGCTAACACTCTCGTCTGTATGGATGGTTACGATAATCTCATCACAAACACCGGCCAGGGCTTCGTCGATTGCGTTATCCACGACCTCATAAATGAGATGATGGAGAGCTTTAACATCCGTTCCACCGACATACATACCAGGGCGTCGACGAACGGCTTCTAAACCTTCGAGAACTTGGATATCTTTTGCTTTATACGATGCGTTTTCTTGCGCCACAAAAACCTCCAGAGGCTTTTCTAAACCTGTGCTGAAGTCGCTTTGGAGTTGATCTTTTCCAGAAGCGTTTCGAGCCAACTATTCATATCACGATAATAAACAAAACTGGCAGCCAATAAAGATGTGGTAATAAAGGCATGCCCTAAAATGCTAACAAGCAGCATCCATGAAGCATCACTAGGTACTCGCCAAAGAGAGTTGAATCCTTGGCTAAGCAATAAAACCCCGAGAACAAAGAAGCTGCTGGTTGGTAGTGTAAAGCGAGAAAGATGAAAACTGCTGATGATCGAGCGTATCAGGTTTTCGTGTTTGGTAAAAATTCCGTGCGCCGAGAAGAAGAAGGGCACGATAACCCACATGGCGAAAAGTGCCAGAAAGATCAAGGCAAATTGTGCCAAACCAGGACTGATCAATTGAAAGACACCAAACATGATCATCAAAGGTAATCCCAGCATAAATAACGCGAGAGATAAGACAATCGACAGCAAAGTGGCATTCAGGATAGTTCTTCCTGCCCAGCGCAGATCTTGTTTTTCATCTTGAACACTAACCTTGGCAACCCATGTGAAATAGATGCTTCCTAAAAACCAGCCAATGAACGTAAGAAGACAGAACCACAAAAAGAGGGTGAAGAAAGACTCTGTCTGAAATGAAGAAGGTGCTCCAAGTGGGGTTTTCCCGGGAAGGAATTCACTCATTAGGCTGCTGATGCCAATAGGGAAGGTACGCAATAAAGAAAACAGATTGATATCTAGCAATAAGGCTTGATTCAACATATCTTGAAATTGTTCAAGCTGCTGGGCATTCGCAGTTGCAGGGATTAACTCGTTGGGATACAAGCTAGCTTGAGCTGCCAGATCTCGCAGCAAGTTATCGATACGCAAGTGGGGACCAAACCATAAAAAAATATCCAATAAGACCGGGAAAAGGATAATACCGATATGGTTGGCAGTGATGTCAAACCCCGATTTTAGGGAAGCAATTACCCCAGGAGGAGGTGTTAGCGTTTCATCTTGTGCGAATCTCATAACCCATAAATTTTACCATACAGACTTGGTCTTGGCATCTCTTTATGAGACAGGTACAATGGTAATGTTCGCTTTTATAACTTGCCAAAACCCTTATGAATACAAACCGTTACCTCCCAGATATTAACCGCATTAGTGTCTTGACCGCGATTGTTTTGTTGGCTCTTGCGTTGACACGCTTGCTATCAGCTGCATCATACCAATTGGGATTTCAAGCCTTTGGTCGTGTCCTGCGTTTTGATGTAGATTTACGTGTGATTATTGTTCTGCTTGCTTCAGGACTAACCGCAACAGGGATGGATTGGTTGTTGCGTGGTCATCCGCTAATGAAGGGGAAAAACACAATAGAACATTGGCTTCTTCCAATGCTAACGGCTTTGGTTGTGGGAACCCCCTTGTATTTATTGCCTTCAGATACCTTCTGGTGGCTTGGGTTTGGTATAGGTGGCCTACTCCTGGTGTTGGTTTTTTGGGCTGAGTATGTTGTTGTTAGCCCCGGTGACACGAATTATCCCATTGCGATGGTTGTATTGACGGTCTTGTCTTTCGCCCTGTATTTGATCATGGCTTTGGCATTGCGTTACGCAGGCGGGCGTCTTTTGCTGCTGGCACCTTTATTCTTTGCAGGTACTTTTCTCGTCAGCTTGCGGACCTTGCGCTTGCGGCTTAGAGGACGCTGGGAGATTACCTGGTCTCTTGGCATTGCCCTTGTTGGCATCCAGCTGGCGGCAGGGCTGCATTATTGGAAAATGACACCTATTCAATATGGAATGTTTTTATTAGGTATTCTATATGCGTTAACGAGTTTGGCTGCCAGCATACTTGAAGGGATGCCTTTGCGGCGCGCAGTAGCGGAACCTATTGGGATGCTGGCTTTGGTATGGGGAATGGGTATTTGGTTCGGTTAGCGGGAATGTAAATTCACGTGATGAATTTATATGGCGTGAGCAAGTTGAAAGGAGTTTGCTCCGATATCCATCTCAAGAGTAACGCTTTTTTAGAATTGGTGTTCTCATAGTCACATTATTTTCGGAGGTAAAGATGCAAATTTTTCAGAGCATTTTGGTAATGCTTCTGGCGTATTTGATCGGGTCAGTCCCTTTTGGCTTGCTAATTGTTAAAATCAGAACAGGTAAAGATGTGCGGGAAATTGAAAGCGGCCGGACAGGCGGGACGAATGCAATGCGCGCGGCTGGGTTTTGGGCTGGATTTGTAACCGCTATTCTCGATATTCTAAAAGCTGCTGCGGCTGTCTGGATCGCACGTGCTTTTAATGTTGGGGTTTGGATAGAAGTTTTTGCCCCGTTGGCAACGATTCTCGGACATAATCACTCGATTTTTCTGGCTGAACGCAAAGATGGGAAGCTACGTTTACGTGGTGGTGCGGGAGGTGCTGCCAGCGTAGGTGGAGCGATGGGTCTATGGGCTCCCGCGATCTTGATCATTTTTCCTGTTGGCTTGTTTATCTTTTTTGCTGTAGGATATGCTTCAATTACAACGATGAGTGTAGCTTTGATCGCAATGGTGATTTTTGCTGTGCGAGCTTGGTTGGGACTTTCTCCTTGGCAATATATCCTCTATGGTTTCTTTGCTGAACTTCTATTAATATGGGCATTACGCCCTAACATAAAACGCTTATTGGAAGGGAACGAACGCCTGCATGGTTGGCGAGCCAAAGATAAAAAATGGGGAGAAGGCGAAACAATTAAAGAGTAACCCATCAAAAAAACTTCCGAGCATACTTCTTGCCCGGAAGTTTTTCTATATAAATTTAAATTGAACTATTCTTACGCTGTTTCTTTTTCTGCTTCTCTAAGAGCTATTTCGTAGGCATACTTAAGGTTTTGTTCATGTAATGTGGATGCCAGCCCGCCGAGATGGATACGGCTTTTGCCACATTTTTCAACGTCCTGTTTGGCAAGGAACTCCATTGGTGATTTTCGACGCAAAGCGGTTTTGGCAGCCTTAGTAATTATGTCTAGATACTGAAGGTTTTCATTGATCGAGGGTTCAACCTCGCCGCGCAAAATGATATCACCATGTCCCTGAACAATATTTTCCAAAGGCATCGAACGAATATGCTCGTAGAAACCGCGCATGGCCTCAATATCTCCATCGGGCAGGTAGGGAATGGGCATAAAAGCATCACCGGCAAAAAGTACGCGGTCTTCAGCGACCAAAACAGCGATCCCATCCTCACTATGTCCCGGCGCAGGCATAATCTGCAAGTGCTTTTTGCCAATCCGCAAATTCATCACCCCGTCATCTAGCGTGATATTCGGTAAAACGATCTCCACCTGCCGAAAAGCCGAGTTTTGTTTCTTGGCTTCATCAAGCGAAGGGATACCGCGTTCGATCAAAAGTTCGCGACAGCGGGAATGTGCAATAATGATCGCATCTGGAAAGAAACAATTTCCCCACGTATGATCTGCATGATAATGCGTATTGATAATATAGCGAATTTTCGTTTGAAGATGACGTTCAACAAAATCGCGGATCGCCAACGATTCTTCAGGAAGTGCCAAAGTATCAATTAATACCGCCCATTTAGGACCAACAACAACGCCTGCTGTAACCTGCGCATAAACATCACTTTGGAACCAATAAACATTGTCAGAAACACGCTCACGGTGCATTCAATAACCTCGCAAAATAATTTTCCTATTCATAGCATAAACGACACCCAAAAGTCAAGCTGAGTTTGGAAAACTATAGTTTTTTATAGAATTATTTATATAAACGGTCTCATTTAGCGTAAAAGCCTTTTTCCCTTACTCTAGGGCGACTTGCTTCCCCGTCTTCTGCGTGATAAACTCTATCTGCTATGAGTCTTTCCCTGCTTATCGTCACTCCGCAAACTAGTTTTGGCGCATATATTCGCCAAAGTCTGGAAGAAAAATCCCCGTCACATATTGTTGTCGTGGATAGTGTCGCTGCGGCATTGGAAGAATTCAAAAGTCAGAATTATACGCACGCATTTTTGGACACAGCTCTGAGAAGCGAAACCGTTCTGGACCTTGGGCTTGCTCTGCGCCAAATAGATCCGGGATTGCACCTTGTGCTGATTTCCGATGATGAAACAACCTCGCGTTTTGATGCACTGCGCCCCTGGACTTTACTCCCCAAACCTTTTTATCTCCCTGATCTTTTCCGTATTCTGGATGACGAAGAGGCCTTTGGTGTAAGTCTTCCTGCTGCTGAGGAAAGCGACGTTGATAAAACATCTTTCCCTGAATTGGGTGGAGATCTCAGTTGGCTGCAAGATGTCAGCAAGGCTGCCCAGCATCTTACACGCCTTACGCTGGAATCTTCTGCTCAGGCTGCATTGATCATCCGCGGAGGGGAGATGTGGGCATATTCAGGCGAACTTTCTCAGGTGGCCACATCAGAGTTGGTCCAAACTGTTTCCCGTGATAAAAAAGCAGGCGATTTGCTAAAATTCATTCGCCTTGAAACTACTCAAGCGGAGCATATGCTCTATGCTACCCAGCTTGCAGAAGAGATCAACCTTGCTATGGTCTTTGATGCAGAAACCCCTTTCAGCACTATTCGGCAACAGGCGACCCATCTGGCGGAATCGCTGGCTTTCTCCCCACAAGAGGGAACTCCCCCTGGAAAACCTTCTGTTGCGAAAAAAGTAAAAAAAGATGAAGAAGAGTTGGAAGCTCTCTTTGATTTTGAGACTGGAGAGGGTGAAGATCTGCCACCTATCTCTGAAATTTTGGAAAATATCCCCAATCCTAACCCGGTTAGCGCAGCCTCCGAAGTAAAAACCAGTGCTCCTGTCTCGACACCAAGTGGTGAAAGGCAAATATCCCTTGGGGAAATGCCCTCACCTTTTGCACGAACTCGCCCTTCCACCCCGATCAAGCGACCAGTTAGTTTTACCCGTGAATCATCACCGGCTGTTTTCCTGAACGATGCGTCGCAATCGGATGTTGATATTGATGAAACAAGACCGCAGATAGCCCGCCGCAAAAATGATGTTGATTTGGGAGCTACCCGCGTTTCAAAACCTGCTGAACGGCCTTCTACACCGATTCGTGTAAACGAAGTCGATCTGGGTGCTACACGTGTTTCGAAATCTCAAGATACATCGGAACCAGATGATGAGCTTTCAAATGCTGAGAAAGTAAAGCAAATGCGCCCGCATTCTATTACGGAAGTGGCGGGACGTGTTTTGGTAGAACCTTCCTCGCGGGGTATGTACGACCTGACCTATGCCTGTTTGCTCCTGCCACGTTTTGGCAAACATCATCTTGCCGGTGATCTTGCCGAGCGTCTCTCCGAATGGATGCCGAATATCAGCATCGCTTTTGGCTGGCGTCTGGAATATATCTCTGTACGTCCCGATTACTTGCAGTGGGTGATTAATGTGCCACCGACTACATCTCCCGGGTATCTGATGCGTATTATCCGTAAGCAGACTTCTACAAAGATTTTTGAAGATTTCCCGCGCTTGAAGGATGAAAACCCCTCTGGTGATTTTTGGGCGCCTGGCTATCTCATTATGGGAGGCAGCCAGCCACACCCCTCCAAATTGGTCAAAGACTACATCAAGCGCACCCGTGAACGACAGGGGATGCTCTAAATAGTAGCTTCTCTTTCGTTTTCCTTTTCCCCAATACAACTCCATAACCTATGCCCCCAACCCTTTACTTAATTGATGGTCATGCACTTGCTTATCGCGCTTATTTCGCTTTAAGTGGTGCTAATCCTGATCGTTGGCAAACCTCTTCAGGCGAGCCCACCGCTGGTATTTATGGTTTCGCCAGTGTTCTTTTGCGCCTGCTCGAAACAGACCGCCCAGATTATATGGCGGTTGCCTTTGATGTTGGTAAGACCTTCCGCGATGAGATTTTCCCGGAATATAAAGCCACCCGCGAGAAGATGCCTGACGACCTACGCACGCAGATCGAGCGTATTCGCGAGATGGTGGATACCTTTCATCTCCCCCGCCTTGAAATGGAAGGTTACGAAGCAGATGACGTTCTTGGCAGTGTTGCAAAACAAGCCTCCTCAGAAGGGTTGGGTGTCAAAATCATCACCGGCGACCGCGACCTACTCCAGCTTGTGGATGAGCGTATCATTGTCAACCTGCCCGGACGCTCGATGAGTGATGCGCGGGATTATTATCCCGCCGATGTGATCAAGAAGATGGGCGTGCGTGCCGATCAGGTTGTGGATTTGAAAGCCCTCATGGGCGATAGTTCTGATAATATCCCCGGCGTATATGGGATCGGACAAAAGACAGCCGAGAAACTACTTGGGGAATATGAGACCCTCGACAATATCTACGCCCATTTGGATGAAATACCGAAACGTTTCCAGACCAAACTTGCTACCGATAAAGAAAAAGCTTACCTGAGCCAGGACTTGGCGCGCATCCGCACCGACCTGCCTGTGAATTTTGACCTTGAACATGCCCGCACCGATCAGTTGGATGCAGCTGCGACGGTGGCGCTTTTCCGTGAGCTTGAATTTCATTCACTGACGAATCGCTTGCGCAAGTTGACGCAAGTTGCAGTTGAAGTTCCGGGAACTGCCGAGGGGCAGCTATCCCTTTTCGGTGGGTCGGAAGCGCCCGTCCTTTCCTCGCCGGGACAAACCGTGTCCATCGCCACGCACGTTATTGACACGCGCGACGCGCTTTTCGCTTTAGTGACAAAGCTTAAGCAGGCGCAGATGATCGCCGTTGATACGGAGACCACATCCACAGATGAGATGCAGGCGGAAATGGTTGGCATTTCGTTGGCGTTTGAAGAAGGCGAAGGGTATTACATCCCGACCGGTCACAACGCTGGTGAGCAGCTACCGCTCGATGAAGTGCTGGATGCTCTGCGACCGGCGCTGACAGACCCGAATATCCAGAAGATCGGGCATAACCTGAAATACGACGTTATCATGCTGGCGCGTTATGGTTTGCAGGTGACGCCGCTTTCTTTCGATACGATGATCGCCGAATGGCTGGTCGATCCCGGCTCACGCAGTTTGGGTTTGAAGAAGCTGTCTTTTGTAAGGCTTGGCGAGCAGATGATCGAGATCGAAGCTTTGATCGGCTCCGGGAAAAAGCAGATCAGCATGGCAGAAGTATCCATCGCGGATGCTGCGCCTTATGCGGCTGCCGACGCGGAGATCTGTTTGCGGCTTTATCCGCTCTTGAAAAAAGACCTCGAACGCGTGGATGGGATGAAACTTCTCGAAGAGATGGAGATGCCGCTGCTGCGTATTTTGGTGGAGATGGAGATGGCAGGCATTTTGCTGGATGTACCTTTCTTCAGCGAGATGTCGGTGCAGTTGGAAACCCGCCTGACCGAGATCGAAAAGGAAGTGACCGGGCTGGTCGGGAAAGCTTTCAATCTCAATTCCACGCAGCAGCTTTCGGATGTGCTTTTCGGACGGCTGGGTTTACAGCCCCCTGACCGGACAAGGAAAACCAAAAGCGGACATTATTCCACATCAGCGGCGGTGCTTGAAGCGATGCGCGGTGTGCATCCGGTTGTGGATTTGATCCTTGAAAACCGTGAGTTGTCAAAGTTGAAATCGACCTATGTGGATGCACTGCCTGCCGCGATCAACCCTGCGACAGGGCGGGTGCATACTTCTTTTAATCAAACTGGCTCTGTAACAGGTCGTTTGGCGTCGTCGAACCCAAATTTACAGAATATTCCCATCCGTACGGAGTTGGGGCGGCGCGTGCGAAACGGCTTCATTGCCGCTGATGGGAATCTTTTGTTGGCGGTGGATTATTCGCAGATCGAATTGCGGATCGTGGCACATATGGCTCAGGACGAGACTATGTTGGCGGCATTCCGTTCGGAGCAGGATATCCATTCCACAACGGCAGCAGCCATCTATAACGTGCGTCTCGATGAAGTCACGAAAGAGATGCGTCGTCACGCGAAGGCGGTCAACTTTGGCTTGATCTATGGTATGTCCGCATTTGGTCTGACTCGATCAACCGATCTGACTCTGGCAGAATCTGAAGATTTTGTGGCGGCTTATTTTGAAAAATTTCCCGGCGTGAAGCAATATCTTGATAATATTCGCAAGGTCGCTGCCGAGCAGGGTTATGTCGAAACTCTGCTCGGGCGCAGGAGGTACTTCCCTGCATTGAAGAGTGCGACCAACCAAAATCTGCGTAATCGCGAAGAACGCGAAGCGATCAACGCGCCCATTCAGGGCACGGCGGCGGATATTATGAAGATTGCCATGCTGCATGTAGCGAAAGCGCTTTCTGAAACCGGATTACGCGGTAAGATGTTGTTACAAGTCCATGACGAAGTCGTAATTGAGTGTCCACAAAGCGAATTGGATGATACTATTAAGGTTGTTACTACAGCGATGGAAAACGCGTATAAGCTTGATATTCCGTTGTCCACGGAAGCCCGTTCCGGGTTGACGTGGGGAGACTTGTAAAGATCGAAAAGGTGAGATCGATTTCATGACAGGACGTGAAGATCTTTTTCAAAAAGCGATGAACGACGGGCACTCCGCAGCTTGGGATCAGTTGTGGAGCAAAGCGGCAGCATCTTATCGTGCTGCGCTAACGGAAATTCCCGATCATCCCAAGGCTTTATCGAGCCTGGGGTTGGCGTTGTATCAAATGCAAGAGTTTGAAGAAGCCTTGCAGATCTATCGTCGTTTGGCTGAAGTCTCTCCCGATGATCCGCTTCCCTTTGAAAAACTGGCACAACTTTGCGAGCGTTTGGGGAATTTGAAAGATGCTGTCGAAGCAGCCGTTAAGGCTGCCGATCTTTATCTCAACCAGAAGGATGTTGAAAAAGCAATTGAAAACTGGTCACGGGTGACGCAGCTCAATCCCGAGCATGTTTTGGCGCATTCCCGCCTGGCATTGGTACATGAAAGATTAGGTCATCAGCAGCAGGCTGTCACAGAATATCTTGCGTTGGCGAGCCTTATGCAGCGTTCTGGCAAGTTGGATAAGGCGGGGGAACTCGTTACTCGTGCGCTAAAGATCATGCCGGGGAATCAAACAGCCCAGCAGGCGCAGGTTCTGTTGAATACCGGTCAGCTTTTACCGAAACCCATCCGCCCGAAGGGGGGCACAGGTCCCATTCGGATGGCGCAAGTTAAGCAGCTTAGTGGGCCAGAGGAAGAAGTGTCCAGCAGACACGATCCCATCGGTGAAGCACGTCAAAAAGCGCTTATGCTCTTGGCGGAGATCCTTTTCGATTTTTCCGATGATAGTGATCCACAGCAAGACAAGAAAGGTTTGCAAGCGATCATGCACGGTACAGGACAACTTTCTGTGCAGAGGGTGGCGCAAACCAAGATCGTGATGCATTTAGGGCAAGCGATTGACGCTCAATCCAAGAATCAGAATGAGCTTGCTGCCGATGAATTAGCCCATGCACTGCTGGCAGGATTTGAACACCCCGCTCTCTATTTCAATTTAGGGATGCTTCGCTCGAAAGGTGAACGCCTCGAGAGCGCGATGCGTCATCTTCAACACGCAGTAAAACATACGGATTTTGGGCTTGCTGCCCGTCTACTGATCGGACAGATCTTGAAGAGTCTCGGGCGCTTTTCCGAGGCAGCTGCTGAATACCTGGAAGCTTTGAAGTTGGCTGATGCGATGCTTGTGCCCGAGGCCCAGGTCGATTCCTTACGACAACTCTATGAACCGTTAATCGAAGCACAAGCTGGCGAAGAAGATGAAAAAGTACACGTTCGCCTTTGTGAAAACATTGAGCAAATGCTCATGCGCACAGATTGGCGTGAACATTTGCGTAAAGCTCGTGAAGAACTTCCTGAGTCGGATGGCGATGTGCCGCTGCCGCTGGCAGAAATTCTTATCCAGGCACAAAGCGGACAGGTGTTAGGGGCAATGTCACGTGTCCACGAGCTGGCACGACAGGGTCATATGCGTTCCGCTATGGATGAAGCTTTCCAAGCGATCACGTATGCCCCCACCTATCTTCCCCTTCACTCATTGATCGGTGACCTGCTCATTCAAGATGGTCGGAATGAAGACGCAATAGCGAAATATGATATGGTGGCGGAAGCATATAGCGTTCGTGGAGAAGCTAATCAATCGACGGTCTTTTTGCGCAAGATCATCAAAATTTCGCCAATGGATCTTTCGTCCCGCACAAAATTGATCGATCAATTGACTGCGCGGGGACAAACAGATGATGCGATCCGTGAATATCTCAATCTAGCGGATATTTACTATCGCCTTGCCGAATTGGATATGGCGCGGAAAACTTATACAACCGCACTCCGTGCTGCCCAGCAGGGGAAATCGGAGCGCTCATGGAATGTACATATCTTGCAGCGTATGGCAGATATTGATATGCAGCGTCTCGATTGGAAACGTGCCTTACGCGTCTTTGAACAGATTCGCACTCTGCGCCCAGATGATAGCGGTGTCCGAAGAAGTCTTGTCGACTTGAACCTGAAGATGGCGAATAAGGCGCAGGCATTGAAAGAACTGGATAATTATCTGGGATACCTTGAAGAGAATCCTTCTGAAGATAGCGATATTGTTGCCCTGCTGGCAGAGTTGCTGACCGACCACCCATCTCTTGGTGAGTTGCACCAAGCACTTGCAGAGCAATATCGTGTGCAAGGGAAGAAGGAAGATGCGATTAAGAAATTTGATCGTGCGGCAGAAGCCTTCCTGGAAGCTGGCGACAAAGAAGCCGCAACCCAGGCTATTACCATGCTTTTGAGCATGGGGCCACCAAACGTCGAAGAATATCAACGGGTTTTGGCAGATATTCAATCGGAATAAATACCTAAAATAAGTGTTTGAAGAAAATAATTGCCGTCAAGTTTTCAAAACTTGGCGGCTCTTTCTGTAGATAGAAAAGGAAAAATGATGAAAGTCAAAGAAAGCTATAAGGAAATTGTTGTAAGTGCAGGTCGGACTATGCTGGAAGAAGGTCTTACAGTGGGCACATGGGGCAATATCAGTGTGCGCGACTCCGAAACGAACTTGGTCTATATCAGCCCCAGTGGTATGGATTATCGCGAAATTGCCATAGGTGATATTGTCGTGCTTGATATTGAAACAAATGTCGTAGATGGCAAACGTGTCCCCTCCATTGAAAAGGAAACACATCTTGCCCTTTACCGCTCCCGTAAAGATGTGAACGCTGTTGTTCACACTCATCCGCTTTATTCCACAGTTCTGGGTGTAAATATGATGGAATTACCCGCTGTGAGCGAAGATTTTGCCCAGCTTGTTGGTGATAAGATCATTTGCTCAATATATGCCTTGCCTGGGACGAAAGAACTCGGCGAGAACGTCGCTGCAGGTTTGGGTGCAGAAAGGAACGCGGTCTTGTTGCCAAATCACGGCACAGTTTGTGTGGGGGAAGATATGAAAACCGCCCTCACCGTTTGCCATGTGGTCGAAAAATCTGCACATATCTACATAATGGCCCTCAGCATCGGTACGCCCCATCTAATCTCGGCGGAAGATATCAAGGCCATGCAGGATTACAAAAAGAACCATTACGGGCAGCGCTAGATAATCTCTTTCTGGTAAACTCTCGCTATGACAAAAAAGAAAATCCTGCTTGCCTTTCTATCCTTTTTTTTGTTGGGAGCGCTGTCTTTGCTTGTTCCGCGCGTGCGTTCGGCGCTTTCCTGGCGTATTGAAAAGGCGAGTCTATACATCAAAAACGTGATTGATCCGCCTGAGCCGGTGCCAACTGCGTTGCCCTTTACGCCTGTGCCCTCGCCTACGCAGCTTGTCGAAGCCACGGCGACGAAAACCCCTGTCGTCGAGTCTTCGACACCCACAGCGACCAGCGTTCTTCTTCCGGCGCAGGTTTCCCTCCCAAGCCCGCCTTACGAGCAGCAAACCCCCAATAATTGTGGTCCCGCCACTCTTTCGATGGCGCTCCATCTCTATGGTTGGGAAGGCGATCAGGAGGATATTGGCGATCAAGTCAAACCTGTCTTGCAGGATCGCAACGTCAACCCTGAAGAGCTGGCATATTACGTCCGCAATTTTGCAGGCTGGCTCAACATCGGTTATCGCGTAGGCGGCGATATTGAAATGCTCAAAAAGCTTCTCGCTGCCAACTATCCCGTTATTGTTGAAAGCGTGACCAGTCTTGACCCGAACGATGCCCTTGGTCCCACCGATGATCTTTGGGCGGCGCATTATCTCTTGCTGACAGGATACGATGATGCAACGGAGAGCTTCACTACTCAGGATTCTTATCACGGTTCGGATATGACGATCTCGTATGGGCAATTGGAAGAAGAGTGGAAACCCTTCAACAATCTTTACATGGTTATCTACTCCCCTGAAGACGAAAGCGAACTTGTTAATCTGCTTGCTGCCGATTGGGACCCGGATGCCAATCGTGAACGTGCTCTCGCCAATGCCCGTGCCCAAACGGAAGCTAACCCCGAAGATGCCTATGCCTGGTTCAACCTCGGCAGTGACCTAGTCTACTTTGAAGAATATCAGGAAGCCAGCCTTGCCTACGATAAGGCACGCGAACTTGGCTTACCCTTGCGCATGTTTCGTTACCAGTTCGGTCCATTTTGGGCCTACTTTCACGCGGACCGCATCGACGAACTGATTCTGCTCACCGATTACGCTCGTGGTATCACGATCATGTCTGAAGAAACTTGGTTCTGGTATGGATGGGGGCTTTATCGTCAGAATGACTTTGAAGGTGCCAAAGCCGCTTGGGAGAAGGCGATTTCGATCAACCCTTCATCATATGCAGATGCATACGGCGCACTACCATATGTACAGTGAAAAAAACTTCCGAGAGTTAATTTCTCGGAAGTTTTTTTTCAGTCTTCTCGGAAACTATAGCCACCCGGCGATGTCTGGATCAAATACTCGCGCTCCTTCCCGAGCTTTTTTCGCAAACGATAGATCACGTTTTTGAGTGCAACGAGATCGCTTTCACCGGCGCTGCCCCAAACAGAAAGAATGATCTCCTCGTTGGTGAAAACATATCCGGGGCGATTCATTAAAAAACGCAAAAGCCGAAACTCAAGATTTGTAAGACTGATTTTTTCCCCATCGGGGATCAAAGCAAGACGACGAGCAGGATCAAGTTGAAGTTTGGATGGTGTAGCAGGTGAAAGCAAGGATGTAGTGCCCCGACGTGACCAAGCTGTGATTTTTGCCAAAAAAATGGCAGGACTGACCGGCTTCACAATACACTCATCCACACCGGCAGTATATGCTTCAAGAATTTCTGTCTCATGGTGGGCGGGTAAGAAAAGAAGGATGGGGGTTGCGCTTAGTGCACGATATTTTTTAACAAGAGTAATTCTTTCAGTGTGAGGAACATTGACATCGATGACAATCAAGTCGGGCATGCTTTCTGGGGCCCGGTCAAGTGCCCGCTGCACTGACGTCTCAATGATGGCATTCAAGCCTTTCTCGCGGATCATATATCCAAGAAGAGGGGCGGTTTCATTTTGGTCGCAAATAATAAGTACGCGGATGGTTTTAGGCGTTGAGGTCATATCTTTTTTGTACCTTGGTTGAAGTGATAAAACTCAATATTTGATATTATAAAGTATGTGGTCGCAAAAAATCGCAATTTGACACCAAATTGTGACCATTGGGTGATAACAAAAAAAAAGCCACGCCGATATACTCTGCATAGATTTGAAAAACAACCGTTAAGGAGAACTGAAATGAAAAAACTATTCCCTGTTATTATGGCGATGATGCTTTTTGTCAGTGCCTGTGGCGCAATTGGACAAAATGCTGAACCCACCCCCATTCCGATTGCAGAAGCCTTTCCCACTGCTACGCCTGTTCCGCTGAACCCGACTGCCAAACCTGAAAATGCTGGCTCTACTGACGCAGGCTCAGAGCGTGTTTCACCGGTAGATGGCATGGTGCAGGTTTTCATTCCTGAAGGAAGCTTCCGCATGGGTGCGCTTGATGCTAAAGCTGAAGATGATGAGCGACCAGATCACATGGTTTCGATGTCTGCTTTTTGGATGGACAAACTTGAAGTTACCAATGCTATGTATATGCTTTGTGTACAAGCAGGTGCTTGTGAGCCGCCAGATTTCTTCCGCTCTGAAAAACACCAGAAATACTTCAATACCGAAGAGTATGCTGATTATCCCGTCATTTACGTGACTTGGGGTGACGCTACTGATTATTGCACTTGGGCAGGCAAACGTCTTCCGACTGAAGCTGAGTGGGAATATGCGGCCCGTGGCAATGACTTCCGTACCTTCCCGTGGGGCGATGAACGTCCTGATACCTCACGTGCTAACTTTGATCGCAAGATCAATGATGTTGCTCGTGTAGGCAGCTTCCCGGCAGGTGCCAGCCCCTTTGGCGTACTGGATATGTCGGGCAATGTTTGGGAGTGGGTCTCTGATTTCTATGATCCTGATTATTACTCCCTTGCCGTTGCAGCAAACCCCACTGGACCTTTAGCTGCTCTCGGCGGAATTACTCAACGACGTGTTATTCGCGGTGGTTCTTATCAGGATGTAGAGAAAGATATCCGTCTTTCCAATCGTGGATATGCTAGTGGACCAAATCCGGACGCCAATGATATGGATTCTCCTGAATTCCACGGCGAATCTTCCCCCAAGATCGGTTTCCGCTGTGCTTCAGATAACTAATCTGGTACCGGTATAAGAACATTGTTTGGTAGAGAAGTTCTTTATTGAGCTCTCCCCATCAGCCCCAAATCAATTAGATTTGGGGCTGATGATTTAACGGAAGCAAGCCAAAAGCACGCTCGTTTCGCCCCGTCCCAAAAGTTGACTAGTTTTATCCGCTATGGTAAACTCCCGCCACAATTCAACAGCCCCATAACGGCAACTCTTATCCAGAGAGGCGGAGGGACCGGCCCTTTGAAGCCTCGGCAACCTGATTTTTTATTTCTAAAACTAAGGTGCCAAATCCGGCAGTGAAAATTCTGGAAGATGAGAGGGCAGCCGAGCAATCTTTTTGCGCAAGATGCCCTTTCGATTTGACGAAGGGGCATTTTCATTACACGAGGTGAAAAAATATGAGCACTACCTTTATGAATTCTGAAAGCCTGATGTTCACATCTGAGTCTGTGACAGAAGGTCATCCTGACAAGATGTGTGACCAGATCAGCGATGCTGTTTTGGACGCCTGTCTTGAACAAGATCCCAAATCCCGTGTAGCATGCGAGACCGCGATTAAGACCGGTTACGTGATGCTTCTCGGCGAGATCACGACCAAAGCCTATGTCGATTTTGACAAACTCGTCCGCGAAGTTGTCAATGACATCGGTTACGACCGCGGCAAAAAAGGCTTCGACGGGAATACCTGTGGCGTTCTCTCTGCTGTTGCCAGCCAAAGTTCAGATATTGCGATGGGCGTGGATGAAGCGCTTGAATCCAAATCTGGCGAAATGACTGAAGCTGAAGTTGAAGCCATCGGCGCTGGCGACCAAGGCATGATGTTTGGTTATGCCTGCAATGAAACTCCGACCCTGATGCCGATGCCCATTTACTTGGCACATAAACTGACCTTACGCCTGACCGAAGTCCGCAAAAACGGAACTTTGGATTGGCTACGCCCTGATGGTAAGAGCCAGGTCACCATTGAGTATTCCAAAGGTAAACCGAAACGTGTGGATACTGTATTGATCAGCACCCAGCATGCCCCTGAGATTTCTCAAGAAGATATTCGTGCTGCGATCATTGAGCATGTTATCAACCCCATTCTCCCCGCTGACATGGTAGACGATGGACTGAAGATCTATGTCAACCCGACCGGCCGTTTTGTCATCGGTGGCCCCATGGGTGATGCTGGTGTAACTGGTCGTAAGATCATCGTTGACACCTATGGTGGTATGGGCCGTCACGGCGGGGGTGCATTCTCTGGTAAGGATGCCACCAAAGTCGATCGTTCGGCTGCATATGCCTCTCGCTGGGCTGCTAAAAACGTTGTTGCTGCTGGCTTGGCAGAACGCTGCGAAATTCAGGTCGCTTATGCGATTGGTGTTGCACACCCGCTTTCAGTCAATGTCGAGACTTTCGGTACGGGTGTTATTTCTGATGAAAAGATCGCTGAGTTGGTCACTGAGCATTTCGACCTGCGCCCTGGCGCGATTATCCGCGATCTTGATCTGCGAAAACCGATCTTCCGCAAGACGGCCGCCTACGGTCACTTTGGCCGCGAAGACTATGAGTTCCCTTGGGAGCGCACCGATAAGGCTGAAGCATTAAAAGCTGCGGCTGGTTTATAAGCTGATTTTGAAGAGCGAGTGGAAACACTCGCTCTTTTTATGTGATTTTTTCTTGCATCATTCTTCTCACTGTGATAAACTCGCGCCCAATATGGAAAACTTCTTAAACAATTTGCATCATCACCATGCTCATATAACTGACTTTCAGGTCGGGCGTGTTTGCTTTAAGGAGCTTTTTGATTAGTTTGAAATAGCAATAAAAGCAAGATTTTTCAAGGCACTTCCCGACATGGGAGGTGCCTTTTTTGTTTTCACCAAAAGGATTTTTTTATGGAACAAGAACGCAAGATCAGAATTTCTCTGCCGAGCAAGGGCTGTCTTGGCGAAAAAAGTAAAGAACTGCTCGCCAAGGTCGGTTTTCGAGTCTACAGTCCCAATCCACGCCAATATAAAGCGACTATCCTCCGTTTTCCAGAAATGGAAGTCATCTTTCAACGTCCGGGCGATATCGTCCACAGCGTGCGGGATGGCAGCGTCGATTTCGGCATCACGGGCAGAGATATTTTCCTCGAGAAGCAGGATGATAACGGGCAGATCCTTGAACTGCACACAAGTTTGGGCTACGCACACTGCACCTTGAACGTGATCACGCCCCAATCCTGGAGCGAGATCGGTTCCGTATCCGATTTGGGGAAGATGATGAATGAACTCGGTCGCCCGCTGAAGATTGCGTCCAAATTTCCCAATCTTACAAGAAAGTTTTTCGAGAAACGGGACGACCTTAATTTTGACTTGATCGCTGCGGAAGGAGCTTTAGAGATCGCCCCGACTGTAGGATACGCCGATCTGATCGTGGATATTGTCTCGACCGGGACGACGCTGCGCGACAACCACCTGAAGATGCTCGAAGGCGGCGAACTGCTGAAGTCGCGGGCGTGCTTGATCGCAAATAAGTCTCGCCTGAAAGAAAATGAAGCTGTCCAAGAGATCGCTGTTCAATTGCTCGAGGTCTTGAGCGCCTATCTGCGCGCAGCGGATAAATTGGCGATCTTTGCCAACATTCGCGGCGATTCGCCCGAAGATATTGCCACGAAGATATTCAGCCAAAAGGTGATCGGCGGCTTGCAGGGACCGACTATCTCACAGGTGATTACCCGTGAGCGTGAAGATTGGTACGCCGTGCATTTGATCGTGGACAAATCGGAGCTGCACGATGCAGTGAAGGAAATCCGCGCTGTGGGGGGCAGCGGTGTGGTCGTTTCGGATGTGAATTACATTTTTGAAGAAGAGCCGGAAGAATTGAAGGCGATGTTTGAAGCGTTAGTTTAACCGCAGAGCACACAGAGAAAAGCCTTTCTGTTTTTTCTTGAAAACTCTGTAAACTCCGTGCTCTCTGTGGTGAAAGAAAAAGGAGAAGATGATGATAAAGATTTACCCCCTCGAGGAAGCCAAAGAAGGCATTTTAAAACGCAAGCCCATCTACCAAGACAGCTACTCGCCCGCCACCATCACACAGACAGAGTCGGTTTTTGGTGAGGGCATTATGCCGCACCAAGCAGTGATGCAAATTTTGAAGTCGATTGATGAAGATGGCGATGCCGCCGTCCAAAAATGGAATGCCACCCTCGACCGTTTCGATAAGCCGAATTTTGGCATTGAAAAGGATGCCCTCAAAGCGGCTTGGGAGCGCATCCCCGCCCGTTTGCAGGATGTGCTCGAGAAATCCGCTGTGCGCATTCGTGAATTTCATGAACATCAGCCCATCACCAGTTGGTTGACGGATGAGATGGGTGGGCAGATCGGGCAGCGTTTTACTGCCATTGAGCGTGTCGGCGTTTACGTCCCTGGCGGTACTGCGCCGCTGCCTTCTTCGCTGCTGATGAGCGTTATCCCCGCGCAGGTTGCGGGTGTGAAGGACGTGGTCGTTTGCACTCCGCCAAATGCTCATGATTCGATCTTGGCAGCCGCCTATATTTGTGACATTGACGAGATTTATCAGGTCGGCGGCGCACAGGCGATCGGCGCGATGGCATTTGGGACAGAATCTATCCCGCGTGCAGATAAGATCGTCGGCGCGGGTAACCTCTTTGTGACTCTCGCCAAACAACAATTATATGGCTTGGTCGGTTTCGATGGGCTGGCTGGCCCTACAGAAACAATGGTCATCGCTGATGCAGATGCAGACCCTGCCTGGGTGGCTGCAGATCTGCTCGCGCAAGCCGAGCACGATGTGCAGGCGAGCGCCATTTTTCTGACCACAGATACAGAAATGGCAAAAAAGGTGCAAGTCGAAGTGGACGAGCAAACGAAAAATCTCTCTCGTGAAGAAATTATCCTGGCATCGCTTGAAAACAAGAGTGGTATCGTCATCGTGGATACGCTCGAAGAAGCCGCTGAACTTGCCAACGACTACGCTGCCGAGCATCTCTGCCTCGCTGTACGGGATCCCGAAGCATTGATGGGCCAGATCAACAATGCTGGCGGTTTCTTCCTCGGCGAAGATTCTTTCGAAGCCCTCGGAGACTATGTCGCAGGTCCCAGCCACGTTATGCCGACAGGTGGCACAGCGCGCTTTGCCTCGCCGCTAAACCTGCTCGACTTCGTCAAAGTCTCCAGCGTGGTTGCCCTTGACCCTGAGACTGCCGCTGCGCTTAGTCCCATTGCCGCTGATTTTGCGGATGCGGAGCAACTGACGGCGCACGCGAATGCGTCCAAAATCAGAATGATGAATTAAAAACTTCACCAGAGAGAGCACGGAGAAAAACCTTTTTTTTCTCTTTTTCTCAAAAAAGCTCTGTGAACTCCGGTTCTCTGTGGTGAAAAAAAAGAGGGTGTCTTTATGAAGATAAAGTTGCCAGAACATATCCAAAACCTGCCGCCTTATACGCCGATCGAGCCTTTCGACGTGCTTTCTGAGCGTATCGGACGTGCACCTGAAGAGATAGTCAAATTGGACGCGAACGAGAATCCTTATGGCATGTCGCCGGGTACAGAGGCGGCTTTGGCGGAACTCCCTTTTGGGCATATCTATCCCGACCCTGAATCCCGTGCATTGCGAGCGGCGTTGGCAGATTTCACCCAAACACCTGCTGAGAATCTACTCGTCGGCGCAGGCGCGGATGAGTTAATTGATCTCATCATGCGCGTGACGCTCTCGCCGGGCGATACGATTATCAGCTGTCCCCCGACATTCGGGATGTACGTCTTTGATGCTGATTTGAACAATGCTCAAGTTGTCAATGTGCCGCGTGCCAGCGATTTCTCTATAGATGTAGAAGGCATTATCAAAGCCATCGAAGAACACGCGCCAAAGCTTATCTTTTTGACATCGCCCAATAACCCCGACGGCTCATTGCTCGCAAAGGCCGATCTTGAAAAACTGCTCGAACTTCCCTGGATGATCGTTCTGGACGAGGCTTATATTGAGTTTGCCGCGCCCGAAAGTCTGGGGCGTGGACTGAGCCAGATCAACGAAGTGTCCAAACGCGATAATCTCATCGTTTTGCGTACCTTCAGTAAGTTGGCGGGGCTGGCAGGTCTGCGCGTGGGGTATGGCGCTTTCCCAAGCTGGTTGATGCCCATACTTTGGAAGGCAAAACAGCCCTACAATGTGAATGTTGCCGCCAGCGTGGCAGCCCTTGCTGCGCTTGAAGATGTGGACTATCTGCAAAAAGTCGTCGCCCAACTCGTGGATGAGCGCAAGCGCCTTTTTGATGCGCTCAAAAGTATCTCGTGGCTTGAGCCTCATCCATCTAATGCGAATTTTGTTCTTTGCCGCGTTGTGGGGCGAGATGCCGGAAAGCTTAAAGCGGAGTTGGCATCGGAGCATGGGATATTCATCCGTTACTTTAATAAACCTGGGCTAGATGACCATGTGAGAATCAGTGTTGGGAAGCCTGACCAGGTGGATGTGTTGTTGGAGAAATTAAAAAGTATGTAGATGTGCGTTGCATCCCCAAGATGCGCTGCACATCGGGTCTTGCTAAGTCCCCCGAATTGCAACGCACTTTTCGCTCCGCCACAAGTGCAATGCAGTTCTGACAGGAGTTTTTATGCGAAAGTCATCCATTGAACGAAAAACGAATGAAACGAATATATCGCTTTCTATTAACTTAGGTGGTACAGGAAACCACAATATTTCCACAGGTGTCGGGTTTTTCGACCACATGCTCACGCAGATCGCGGTGCATGGGTTGATAGACCTTGACCTTCATGCCGAAGGGGATCTGCATATAGATGCGCATCACACCATCGAGGATTGCGGTATCGCGTTGGGGGAGGCGATCGGGCAGGCACTCGGCGAAAAGCGGGGCATCCGCCGAATGGCAGAAGCAAGCGTCCCCATGGACGAGGCGCTTGGGCGCGTTATCCTTGATCTTTCGGGGCGTCCATACACGGTCATCCAATCGAGTTGGGTCAGTCCTGATGTAGCAGGGATCCCCACTTCGCTGCTGGAGCATTTCTTTGAATCGGTGGCGGTGAATGCGCGGATGAATCTGCATATTCACGTGCCTTATGGTAGGGATAACCATCATATTGCCGAAGCGATCTTCAAAGCCTTTGCCCGCGCGCTGGATGCGGCGGTGCAGGTGGATGAGCGGCGGATGGGTAGTGTGCCGAGTTCGAAAGGAACGATATGAGTTCTTTTACCATTTTCCCTGCAATTGATTTGCGCGCTGGAAAAATCGTCCGGCTCGCGCAAGGCGACCCTGAGCGCCAGACCGTTTATGGGGATAATCCCCGTGAGCAGGCGGAAATCTTCAAAGCCGTTGGTGCTGAATGGGTGCATGTGATCAATCTGAGCGGCGCGTTCAATGAAGACGCAGCCGCAAACCTAAAAGCGCTCGAAGGCATCCTTGAAGCTGGCTTGAAAGTCGAGTTTGGCGGCGGGATACGCGACCGTGAGACTCTTCGCATTCCGCTGGAGATGGGCGTGGAACGTGTCTTTCTCGGCACGGCAGCCATCAAAAGCCCCGAACTCGTGGATTGGGCTATCGCGACCTACGGCACAGACCGCATCGCGGGCGACATTGGCGCACGTGATGGCATGGTCATGGTGCAGGGCTGGCAAGAATCTACGCCCTTGACAGTGCAAACCGTTGGGCAGCGTTTATGCGATCAGGGCGTGCGTTGGTGCGTTCTGACTGATGTGAAACGTGACGGCGTTGGCACAGGCGTGGATGTCTCTAGTGCGGTGGAGTTACAAACTCAAACAGGATTACGCGTGGTCGGCTCTGGCGGTGTTTCTACGCTTGATGACGTACGCCGTGTCAAAGAAGCAGGACTGGCTGGGGTGATTATTGGGCGGGCGTTGTATGAGGGGAAATTGACATTAGAAGAGGCGTTAAAGATTTGAGAAGTGATGAGTGACGAGTGATTTCACTTCTCACTCATCACTTTTGAGAAGAACCAAAGGAATGCAAATATGATAACTATCATAGATTACAAAGCAGGAAACCTAACCTCCGTCCAGCGGGCGTTGACGCACCTTGGCATTGAAAATCAAATTAGCAAAGACCCCGATGTCATCCGTAAGGCAGAGCGGGTTATTTTCCCCGGTGTTGGGGCGGCGGGCTCGGCGATGGAGACACTCAAAGAGCGCGGGCTTGATGCTGCGCTAGTTGAGTCTTTCGAGCGCGGGACGCCCATTCTTGGCATCTGTTTGGGGAGCCAGATCATTCTGTCGGAGTCGGAGGAAGACGGTAATACGTTGGGGCTGGGCATTATTTCGGGAGGGGCAACCAAGTTCCAATTCACGGACGAGGCGCTTAAAATCCCGCACATGGGTTGGAACGCGGTGAAGGTCACGAATCCGCACCCCGTGCTATCCCATCTGAATCCCGGCGATGAATTTTATTTTGTCCACTCGTATTATCCGCAGCCAGAAAATGTGGATAATGTCTTTGCTACATCTGAATATGGATTTGAATTTCCCGTCGCGGTGGGTGTGGATAATCTCTTTGCAGTCCAATTTCACACCGAAAAAAGCGGACCCGTTGGGCTACAAACGCTCAAAAATTTTGCCGAGTGGAGGCTCTGATGCTCTCAAAACGAATCATTTCATGTCTGGACGTGCGCGACGGGAAGCTGGCGAAATCGGTCAAATTTGTGGATACGATCGACATCGGCGACCCCGTTGTGCAGGCGAAAAAATATTACGAAGAAGGGCTGGACGAGCTGGTTTTTTACGACATCACGGCGTCGAGTGACAAGCGCAATATCATGCTCGATGTGGTCAACGCGGTCGCCGAGCAGGTTTTTATCCCCTTTTCGGTGGGCGGTGGGTTGCGGACGGTGGAAGATTGCTCGCGCGTGCTTTTGGCTGGCGCAGAGAAGGTGAACGTGAACTCGGCAGCCGTGCGGAGACCTGAGCTGATCCGTGAAGCGGCGGATGCCTTCGGCTCTCAGGCTGTGGTGCTTTCTATGGACGTGCTGCGGGGCGACCCTGCCCCTGGGCTGGAGAGCGGATACGAGATCGTGATCGAGGGTGGACGCAGGCGGATGGGCCTCGACGCGATCGAATGGGCGAAACGCGGCGAGGAGCTTGGTGCGGGCGAACTGGTCATCAACTCGATCGATGCCGATGGCACCAAAGAAGGCTACGAACTAACCCTGACGCGCATGATCGCCGAGGCGGTCTCTATCCCCGTGATTGCGTCGGGCGGCGGGGGCACGCCTGAGCATCTCTACGATGTCCTGATCGAGGGGAAGGCGGATGCGGCGCTGGTGGCGTCGATGTTGCATTATGAAGAGTATACGATTGATGAGATTAAGGATTATTTGATCGGGCGGGGATTGAAAATTCGTAAAAATGGCTAAGAAAATTTGAACCGCGAAGACGCGAAGAGCGCCAAGCTTTTTTGGTGAGATTCTTGAAAAACTTGGCGAACTCTGCGTCTTGGCGTTTTTTTTACAGAGGAGAAAAAATGAAAATAGCACTACTCTCAGTATGGGATAAAACGGGCGTGGTCGAACTTGCCCAGAAATTAGCTGCCGCAAATTGGCGCCTTGTCGCCAGCGGGGGGACGGCTCGCACGCTCAAGGAAGCGGGCTTGGATGTCACATCCGTCAGCGAGATCACGGGCGCGTCCGAAATGTTTGATGGGCGAGTGAAGACCCTGCATCCCGTCATCCACGCGGGGATATTGGCGCGCGATACCGACGCCGACCGAGCCGATCTCGCAGCGCAGGGATGGTCTACCATTGACCTTGTCGTTACCAATCTCTACCCCTTTGAAGAAGTCGTCGCACAGCCCGACATTGACCTTGCCAAAGCCATCGAGCATATCGATATTGGTGGGGTGGCACTTTTTCGGGCAGCGGCGAAAAACTTTAAGCGTGTAACCATCCTGAGCGCCCCTGCTGATTATCCTGAAGAACTTTCCACGTTCGATGACGAATCTTTTCGCCAGAAGATGGCGTTCAAAGCCTTCGCCACTACCGCCCGCTACGACAATGCCATCCAGCGCTATTTCGCGGGGTTGGATAACGCCGCCGAGGATGGCGACGTGAGCAAAGTATTAAATCTGACTCTCTATCCCATCCAAAGCCTGCGCTATGGCGAAAATCCGCATCAGCGCGCGGCGTACTATGCGACCGATCCCAATGCCAGCACAATGGGCGGCACGCTCCTGCAAGGCAAAACCCTCTCCTACAACAACCTGCTCGATCTCGATAGCGCCTGGAACGCCGTCCAGAATTTCGATGCGCCCACAGCCGTTGTCGTCAAGCATCTCAGCCCCTGCGGCATCGCCTCTGCGTCTGCTATCGAAGACGCCATTGCTCCTGCCATCGCCAGTGATCCCGTTTCCGCTTTTGGGAGCGTCATCGCCAGCAACCGTGAAGTGAACGCCAAATTCGTGGAGGGGATGGGTAAACTCTTTGTCGAATGTATTGTCGCCCCCTCCTTTAGTGCGGATGCGAAGGAAACTCTCGCTAAAAAGAAAAATCTCCGACTGCTGGAGATGGGAAACTCCGCCTCGCGCTTGACCCACGACTTGCGTGCTGTTGTGGGTGGCTTTTTGCGCCAAGATGCAGACATCGTACCGCCAAAAAACGCCCCCGAATGGCGTACCGTGACCCAAAAAGAACCTGCGCCCAAAGAAATGGCAGCCCTAAAATTCGCCTGGCGAGCCATCCAGCCCGTCAAATCGAACGCCATTCTGCTTGCCAAAAGCGACGGGGTGAACAGCTACACCGTCGGCATTGGTGGCGGGCAACCCAACCGCGTGGATTGCGGCCGCATCTCTGGCGAGCGCGCTGGGAACGAATCACAAGATTCCGTGATGGCATCCGATGCCTTCTTCCCCTTCCCCGATGGTGTTGAAGAAGCCGCTAAACTGGGTGTGAACGCCATCGTCCAGCCAGGCGGCTCTGTGCGTGACGATGCCGTTATCGCCAAAGCGGATGAACTTGGCATTGCGATGGTCTTTACGGGGATGAGACATTTTAAACACTAAACGATGAATGCAGAATGATGAATGATGAATTAAAGACCTTTACCAACGAAGCTGAACTAAAATTTGACCAATACGGCTTAATCCCCGCCATTGTGCAGGATGCCGAAACAAAAGAGATTCTCATGGTCGCGTGGATGAATGCAAAAGCCTTTCAGTTCACCAAAAAGACAAGCAAAGCCCACTTTTGGTCTCGCAGCCGCGACGAACTCTGGCTCAAGGGCGCGACATCGGGCAACTTTATGAACGTGCAAAAAATTCTGGTAGACTGTGATGCTGATACGCTTATGTTATTAGTTGAGCCTGCGGGACCAGCCTGTCACACGGGTGAACGAAGCTGCTTTTATCGCATCATAGAGAATTAACCACAGAGAACACGGAGCGCACATAGTTTGACAAGAAAAGAGAGAAAAACTCCGCGTTCTCTGGGAACTCTGTAGTGAAGGAAAAAGGAAAGTCATGCTAAACGAATTATTTAAGATCATCGAAGACCGCAAAGCCAACCCCAGCGAGAAATCATATACTGCCAGCCTTTTCGCCAATGGCGAAGACCGCATCTGCCAAAAAGTTGGTGAAGAAGCAGTCGAAGTCATCATTGCCGCGAAGGGGCAGGGCGATGAGCGCATTATCGAGGAAATATCCGACCTTTTCTACCATACGCTCGTGTTGCTGAGTGCCAAAGATCTCAGCTTGAGCGATGTTGAAGAAGAACTACGAAAGAGACACCAGAAATGAGCAAAGAGATCATCATTTTCGACGTCGATGGCGTTCTTGTCGAGGCGCACGGCTATCATCAGGCGCTGAAAGACACCGTCCGCATGGGTGCGAAGGAAATGGGATTCGATGTGCATCTCTCTGACGAGGATGTCGCCCGCTTCGAGGGCATGGGCATCTCGTCCGAGTGGCATTCCTCCGCTGCCTGTCTGGCGGTGCTGGAGATTAACGGTACGTTCGATCTGGAGCCGCTTTTCGAATCGGTTAAACGGGAACAAGCCCAAATTCCAGCGCGCATCCGCCTTGAGCGGGCTGTGTATCGACTGGCGACTGAAGCGGGCGTCAATCCCGCCCATCCGGTTTCCCGCATTCAAAAAAGCGAAAATATCGAATTATTTCCGCTGAACCTTTTTCAGGAAATGATCCTGGGGAGTTCTGGATTTGAAGGGATCTATGGGTTAAAGAGCAGCCTGGATGTGGAGAGCTATCTCTCAGTTTACGACCGCCCTCAGCTCGGGACAGACTCGAAAGAGCGGCTTTTTTCCTGGCTTCAACATCCCGAGCGTGGATGCGCGATCATGACGAACCGCCCCTCACGCCGAATGCCTGATGCGAAGTATGCGCAGGAGTTAGTTGGCTTGGAAAGTGTTCCGGTTGCGGGCTATGGCGAGATGGAATGGCTAGCTGAGAAATTCGGTGGGGAAGCGGTGGAGTACTCAAAACCCTCGCCCATCCATGCGCTTTCGGCGGCATTGGCAAGTTTCGGTAAAGAATCTGATGAATGCCTGAAGGAAGCGCGTGAAGCAACAAAAGGGAAAATATCGCAAGATGTTGCGCGTTTGGATGGCTATGAATTCACTGTTTTTGAAGATACGCCTGCGGGTGTGGTCAGTGTGGGGGCGATGGGAGAGTTGTTTCGCGAACAGGGTATGGATGTGCAGGTAAAGAAAATAGGTATTACAGATTCTCCTGTTAAAGGAGATTTTTTGCGTGTGCAGGGGGCGGTGGTTTTTGAAGATGTGAACAGGGCGTTGGAGACGGTGCTTTAAAAGACAGGTCGGGCTTTACGCCCGACCTGTTTGTCTAACCTATTGCATCAGTTGCCGAATTTCTTCAGGGTCAAGAGTACCAAGTGCTCGCCAGACTTCGTTCCCTTCTCCATCAAGGAAAATAAAGGTTGGGGTGAATGAGCCAAAATCCCGCTCGAAGGCCTTGCCCGTTTCTGTTTGTACGTCAATACGAAGAACGATCAGCTCCCCTTTAAATTCTTTTTCTAACCCATCAACGATGGGTTGCGCAGCGACGCAAGCCGCTCAGTAGGGGGATTGTAATTCAACGAAAACGGGCGTCCCCTGCCCGATGACGGCTCGGAGTGCATCAGCTGATTCTGTCGATCCGCTTTTAGGGCGAATGGCGAACCAAGCTCCCACGAGGAGGATGCTTATCACCACAAGGGTGATGTACTTTTGGCACGTGCGTTCTCCGCGCAGCAGGAAAAAGGCGGAGAGGGCGAGGATAAATGCAAATCCCCACAGGATCGAGTAGTGGTTGATCAAAGACATGTTTTCTTCCTTTTACTGTATGAGAGATTTCCTGATTTTATCAGTTGTTAAATGAAAAAGTCCCCAGCATTGCTGAGGACTTTTTTTCTATATGTTTATTTACTCGGCTACAGCGTATTCTGCAACGGGGAGGCCAGCTTCAGCCCAGCCACCGAAACCGCCTTTGAGGCTCTTTACGTTGGTGTAGCCTTGGGTGAGGAGGATTTCCATCGCCATAGTGGAGCGATGTCCGCTGCCACAGTAGACGACGATCTCGGCATCTTTATCAGCAGGCCACATAGCTATCTCGGCAATGAAGCTTTCCAAGGGGATGGTGATCAGTTCCTGATCTACGACCGCGATCACACCTTTTTCTTCTAGTTCGCCAGTGGTGCGAACATCGATGAGGACGAGATCGGGGTTGTCGACCAATGCAAGGTTCAGATCTTCAGCAGACTTGACACCCCAGCCATTGTCTTTCGCCCACACAACCGATGTGTCGACCGGGGCAGTCAGGCTTTCGGGAACAGAAACGACATCTAATACCATTGGTTCAGGAATGCCTTCGGCAACAGGGTTACCGGCTTCTTTCCAGCTTGCGAAGGTGGCCTTGAGAGCACGGACATCGGTCCAGCCCATGCCTTCAAGTGCGGTCATGGCGATGGTGGCGCGCCAACCACTGCCACAGTAAGCAACAATGGGGGTATCAAAGGAAGGGAGAAGGTTAAGGTTTTGTGCGAGTTCATTCAAAGGAATGTGGGTTGCACCTTCAATATGCCCCTGTTCTTCGAGCTCAGCAGCGGAGCGAACATCAAGGAGGAAGGGGGGAGTATCTTCAGCGAGTTCAACCAGCAATGCGTCTGCTTTAGCTGTGTTGTATCCAACCATGTTATTCAACATAGTGTTGTAATTCTGTGCCAAAGTGGGGACGCCACCAACAGTGGCATAGCCTGCATTTGCCCAACCGCCGTATCCGCCGCTGAGACTGGTGACATCGTCATAGCCATAGGCAAAGAGGATAGTCATTGCCATTGTGGAGCGGTGACCACTACCACAGTAAACGGTGATGGGGGCATCCGCAGCTGGCCAAATAGCCATGTCGGCAACGAAGCTTTCAAGTGGAATATGAACGTAGTTGGGGGCGTCGATATAGCCCTTTTCTTCCACTTCTTCAGCGCGGCGAACATCAAGAACAAACAGTTCAGGATTTTCAACGAGGGCGATGTTCAGGTTTTCGGCCGTTTCGACACCGAATTTGACACCATGATCTTTGATGCCAACGAGATAAGCGTCAGCAGCCTCGACGAGGGCAGCATCCGGTTCAGCAACATTGAGCGCCATTGCTTCGGGAATCCCTTCAGCAACAGGATTGCCAGCAGCAACCCAGTCTGCGAAGGTGGTTTTCAGTGCACGGACATTGGTCCAGCCCATGCCGTGAAGGGCGGTCATGGCGATTGTAGCGCGCCAGCCAGTGCCACAGTAGGCAATGATCGGAGTATCGAAATCGGGCAGAAGGTCGATATGCTGAGCTAATTCGTTCAAAGGAATATGAGTTGCGCCTTCAATATGTCCCTGCTCTTCAAGTTCCGCAGCGGTGCGTACGTCCAAAAGGAAGGGAGGGGTGTCCTCAGCCATTTCAAGAAGAAGAGCATCGGCTTTGATGGTGTTATAGCCTTCCATACTAGCAAGCATGGTGCCAAAGGTATCATCAAGCGTAAGTGCTTCTTCTACGGGCTCCGGTTGAGGAGCAGGCTCAGCTGGCGCTTCCGGCTCCTCAACAGCGGGTGCTTCTGCGGCGGGAGCAGGAGCGCATGCGCTCAAGATCATCCCTAATACCATTGCGGTAGTCAGAAGCAGGTACAAAATTCGATTCGTTTTCATTATTCTTTCTCTCCTTATTTGAGAAATTGAGTGTTGAATAAAACGTTTTGTAAAACTCCTCTATTGTGAAAGAGGAGGAATTTCGTCAACAATCACAGATTGGTTGGCTTCAAGCTCTGCAGGAGCCACTTTGTCTGCTGTCAAAAATATCTCTGCATTCCCATGGCAAGATTCACAGCTCTCATTTTGAGG
Organism: uncultured Anaerolineaceae bacterium; assembly: GCA_964487745.1. Lineage (GTDB taxonomy): Bacteria > Chloroflexota > Anaerolineae > Anaerolineales > Villigracilaceae > Desulfolinea. The sequence continues at coordinate 129,573 of CAZASG010000003.1, forward strand.
AGTGATCCGCTGAATATTGTGCGGTGTGGCATAGGCCCATGTTGGGCGTGCATCGAAATCTGATAGTAAGTTATCGCCATAGAACGCGTAGCTTTCTGTATCTACTGGAATATGCCGAACTGGTACATACTCGTATGGGCGGTGATATGTTTGGATCGGGTTTTTCCCAATGAAGAAGGTCAAATAATCCCCTTGTGTAGAGAAGAAGGGTTTTCCACTTTCTTCGCTGGTGGCAACATGACAACCATCGCAGCTTGTGTAACTAACAGAATGACAAACCTGACAAGAAAGCTTTTCCTGATGCAGGGTATGCTGTGGATTGGATGTTGCAATATCTTCATGACACGATTCGCACGCCGGGACTTGTGCTCCCGCATATCGATCAGTGGGCTTGATAAGATCGGCATCTTCCGTTAAGTCATGACATTCTGTGCAGGCACCTGTGGAGTCGTGTAAATCATCTCCAGTGTGGCAATCGACACAATTCATCCTCCCTTGGCGGAAGTGGACATCACCATTTAATCCTTCGTGTTTTCCAAGATATTCGTTTCCAACTCGGCTTCCATGACAGGCAGTGCAGTTCCTTGTCATCGACGGGGTCTTCTTTACTATATGTCCATCAATGAAACCGCCACCGACAGAGTTCGGTTGGCTGATATGGCAGTCACCACAGGTTGTGTGACATGACGCGCAGTGATTTCCGAACATTTCTTCCAATTGTGGATGATCTTCCGGGGCAGAGCGCGCATCGATCGCTGTCCAGTAACCATCTAAGGTAGTATGTAGGCTGGTTTCAACGGTTTCAGCATGCGATGAGTGGCACATCTGGCATCCCTGATTTGGTAATGCGCTTGGATCAGAGATCATATCTTCGTGTGCTTCATCTTTATCTTCTGCTGTTTGGTTACCTTCATGGCAGACTGTACAGAGAACTTCTCCGTGCAGATCATCCATAAAACCTTCATCTACTAATACTTTCTCCCAAGGCTCCAACGGAGCCACTTCGCCACCTCAGCCGGCGCCTTCGTTTTCAGAGACAACTTCTTCTTCTGCTTTAGCGGTGCTGATTAGTTGGTCTTTATCTGTATGGCATTCCACACATTGATTAACCACTTCAGGTTCAGCTGTTGCGGTAGGAGGGGGGAGTGTCGGTTCCAGGGTGGCTTCTTCTGTGGGTTCCGGAGTTGGATTATTTTCAGTAGAAGTACACCCAAAAGTCCATACTAAAAGCATGGACATAATAAGAGTAAAAAGAAAATATTTTATTTTTTTCATTGTGCCTCAGCAACGCGCGCTTAGATTTGTAATAATTTTCACTATTCTAATAAGCGGAGCATCATGCAAACAAGTGATAAAAATAACAATCGTTTATAGTTTGTGCTTATATGCATTTATAAGCAAAACCTATTGAAGGAAGACATTTGGCACTTGTTTTGGTAATAGCTCTTATGTTAATATCCCCATGCAGGAGTATATACCATGCTGGACGCCCATCAACTCAATATTTTCCTTGTAGCCTCGGAGACGTTGAATTTTACACAAGCGGCTCAACAGCTTCATATGTCACAGCCTGGCGTTAGCCAGCATATTCAATCTTTAGAGCGCCATTTGGATGTAAACCTTTTTGAGCGCTCTGGCAGGCAATTGCAACTTACAGATGCTGGTATTGCGCTAATTCCCTTAGCTAGAGATATGGTGCAGCAATCCGTCCATATTGAAGAGGCGATGGCCTCTTTAAAAGGTGAAGTGTTTGGGCATTTAAAAGTGGGGTGCAGTACTACTCCTGGCAAATACGTTCTTCCTCATCTTTTGGCGCGTTTTCATAAGCAACATCCACGTGTCAGGGTTACTTGCCGGGTATCTCCTCAAGCGGAAGCAATTGAAAGGCTTTGCGAAGGTGTTGTTCACTTTGCGCTTTCCAGTTATCGACATCAGGATATCTGTAACGATGCTGAATTTCGTTTATTTATGAGAGATCCAGTTGTTCTGATTGCGCCTTGTGATCATCCTTGGTCAGACCGTAGCGAAATTGAGCCCGAGGAACTAATGGACGCGGATTTCATCTTGCGCGAAGAAGAATCGGGAACCTTCACCGCTGTTAGAGAAGCTCTCAGCTCAATTGATTTTTCTCCGCGAGATTTGGATATTTTACTGACGCTGGGAAATTCAGAAGCAATTGCTTTAGCTGTACAAGAAGGATTAGGGGTTGGGTTTGTATCAAATACCGTTGTGACCGGATTGCACCGACAAGGTATTGCCACTATTTCAGTACGTGGTTTGAATATCTGTCGTGATATTTATATTGGTCGTCACAAGCGGCGTGCATCCACTGCCGCTCAAACGGCTTTTTGGACCCTGATCACTGAACTCCACCCCCCCATAGAGGCAGAATACTTTCTCTGACCCCCGTATTAATATGACGATTGTCACTTGGAGTATTGTTTTTATTAATCATATAATGTTCTGACTTCGTAAAAGGTGAAGTTTTTAGGTATTTTTAGTCTTGTTTCTAGAAATATTCAGCCCTTGCCAAATAAATATTTACAGGAGATGTTATGAGTATACAGTTTCAGAGAAGGCATCGGGTGTGGTTTGTAGTGGGATTCCTTTTATTGGGAATTACCATTGCTTCCACAATTGCTCTTGGACAGGCCCATCCAGTAGGAGCAACCGACGCCTCTTCGGCAACGCTTTCCAATGATGCATGTATGTCTTGTCATGGAGAGCCTGGGATGACGCTGAATCTTGAAAGTGGGGAAGTCTTGTGGTTGTCCATTGACGCGAATAAATTCACAAATTCGGTACATAATCTTGAAGAAGTTGGCTGTGTGGATTGCCATACAGATATTACATCTTTCCCGCATCCGGAACGTACGGGGCAAAGCATTCGGGAACTCTCTCTTGATATGTACACTTCGTGTAAAGAGTGTCATGATGAACAATATGGCAAAACATTAGATAGTGTACATGAGCGTGCCTTGGCAGGTGGGAATCCCAACGCAGCTGTTTGTACCGATTGCCATAACCCCCATACACAAGAGCGGATGACCCATCCAGTAACTGGAGAACTACTATTACTTCAGGAAGTAAAGATCCCGGAAACGTGTGGCCGTTGTCATAACACTATTTACGAAACTTATCGTAATAGTGTCCATGGTGATGCACTTATTGGCAACTATAATCAGGATGTTCCCACTTGTATTGACTGCCATGGTGTGCATGATATTAGTGATCCCACAACAACTTCCTTTAGATTAGATTCTCCACAGACTTGTGCTTCATGCCATACAGATTCCGAAGTGATGGACAAATATGGTGTTTCAACAAATGTGCTCGATACTTATGTAGCAGACTTCCACGGTGCAACCGTTGAGCTTTTTGAGAAACGTTCCCCTGATCACGATACTAATAAGCCTGTTTGTTATGACTGCCATGGCATTCATGACATCAAGGCGCCAGATGACCCCGAACACGGTATTGCGATCAAGGAAAACCTGCTTATTACATGTCAACGTTGTCACCCTGAAGCGGATGCTAATTTCCCTGACTCATGGATGAGCCATTACGAACCCGATGCAGAACATTACCCGGTTGTTTTTTATGTAGATTGGTTCTATAAGATCGTTATCCCCGTTACTATAGGTGGTATGTTGGCGTTTGTCATCAGTGATATTGTGCGCCGCTTAATTGATAAAAGAAAAGGAGCGTCACACTCATGAGCAAGACGTCTCGCACCTACGTTCGTTTTGAATTGGCTCGACGTATCGAGCACCTAATCATGCTGTTGTCCTTTGGGACTTTGGGCATGACTGGGTTACCGCAAAAATACCCGGCAAGCGGCGTTTCCCACTTTATTGTTAATTTATTGGGTGGTGTTGAAAGCGTGCGCAGTATTCATCACATTGCAGCGACTGTAATGATGATTGGTACCATGTATCACCTGCTTGTTTTTGGATACAAATTCTATGTAAAACGTACCCGCTTGGGGATGCTGCCTTCCCTGCAGGATGTCCGCGATGGTTGGCAAGCATTTATGTATAACCTTGGTTTTGCCAAAAAACGTCCGCAGATGGGCCGCTATACCTTTGAGGAAAAACTTGAATACTGGGCATTTGTTTGGGGGACTGTTGTCATGGGGCTAACGGGCTTCATGATGTGGAATCCGATCACCACTTCCAGCATTTTGCCTGGTGAGTTTATCCCTGCTGCAAAAGCAGCTCATGGTCTTGAAGCAGTTTTGGCTGTTCTTGCGATCTTGATCTGGCACTTTTATGGTGTTCACTTCAAAATCTTCAACAAATCCATGTGGAAAGGTACGCTGACCGAGGAAGAAATGCTCCACGAGCATCCGCTTGAATTGGCAGATATCAAAGCCGGCGTTGCCGACCGCCCTGTAGATTCCGCTATTGTGCGCAAACGTCAGAGAGTTTATTTCCCTATAGCAGTTGTTCTATCAGTTGTCATGTTAGCTGGGGTATATGGCTTCGTTAATTCTGAAGAAACCGCCATTCCTTCACAGCCAGTTAGCATAGAACGTGCTGGCATTGGCTATGACCCGCAAACACCGACACCTTTACCTACACTTGCTCCTACACCCACACCTGAACCTGTGGAAGCCGTTGCTGAGCTAACATGGGATGGATATGTCGGACCGCTCTTCCAGGACAAATGTGCAATGTGCCATGGAGAGTTGGGTGGACTTTCACTAACAAGCTATGCTGATACGATGGCTGGTGGCCAGAGTGGCGCTATCATCATTCCTGGCGATGGCGAAAATAGTTTGCTTGTGACAATCCAAGTGCCTGGAGATCATCTGGGACAATTAAGCCCGGACGAAATCAGCCTTGTGCAAGAATGGATAGACGCTGGCGCTCCCGAATAAATAATGCTCGTACTAAATGAATAAAAGAGCCGCTCATTTGAGCGGCTCTTTTTGGAGAATGCACTTGCCTGGTCCTTAGGCTTGTGCTGTTTGCGTTCCTTTTACGTTAACTGGTATTTGTTCTTCTTCCTCAACCATGCTGTGATCAACCACCCGCAGATAGCGAACGCCCAGTGAAAAAGCAAAGAGTCCGTAGGCGATCACACCCAGTCCGACCATCCACTCGATAAGTGAGGGGATATAAGATGTATACGCTACAGTTGGTTGCCCAGGCAGGTATGAGAGCACGATCATTGCGCCAGCGATATTGATATTCCAGCGATAGGCTACTACACCGCCAACAACCATTAGCAATGCCGCCATGCGCCAGAGGCGGTTGCTGCGTGTCTTCTTGTTGAGCAGCAAGATCATTGGCAGGAAGATCCCTATCAGGATTTCACCAAACCAGAAGTTGAAAGCCAAGGGGCCTTTGGTGAGCAGCTGTAAACCTTCGGTTCGCCCAGGCTCGTACGTGTAAGTCATCGAGAGGGTATCCCAGAAACGCCAGTAGAAGTACCCGACCAACGCCCAACCAATAAATTGGGATAGCTTGTCGATCAATTTATCATTAACCTTGGCTTTATCTGTTAGTTGGGAAGCCATCATTGAAGCAAAAAGCGTCATTGAAATGCCGCCTACAATGGCTGAGAGCATGAAAAGTACAGACATCTCTGGTTTGTACCAGAAGGGGCGAGCTTTGAGTACGCCATAGGTGGCCCCGAGCGATGATTGGTGCAAACTGGAGAGAACCAGCCCTGCTATTGCCAAATATGGGGCATAGTGGTGAATGCGTGACATTTTTTCTGTAAGTTTCGGATATCGTGCACTCAGCCACTTCCAATTTGCAATAATGGGCATCGATTCAAGTACCAGTACCGTGAAGTACAAGCCTACGCACATGGTTACTTCCCAAAGCAGGGAATGTGTATTCCAGTAGATAAAAGCCTGATAGAACTTGAAGGGACGACCTATGTCCATAAACAGGCAGAGCATAGCCATACTGTAGCCGATCAGCCCGACGAAAGTCGCTGTGCGTGCGACTGGCTCATAATCTTTCAGCCCGACCAGATAAACAACAGCACAGAGTGAGAAAGCGCCTGCCGCAAGGGCAATGGATGAGAGATCTATGGTGATCCACAACCCCCAGGGAACCAGATCTGTCAAATTTGTGACTGATAGCCCTTCCCATAAAACGATGACACCGCCAATAATACCAATAACCAGGAAGATGCTTAGAAAGGATACCCATGTTATCCAGGGGGTGGGTTTTAGTCGTGTGCGTAAACTGGCGATCATGCTTCTACCTCCTTAAGAGATTCAGGAGTAGCCAACACGTAATATACGCGCGGGGCGGTGCCTAACTCGTCTCGTAAGCGGACGGTTGGGCGTGAATTGATGATCTTGCTTACTTCGGATTCGGGATCATTTAGATCTCCGAAGACTCTTGCTCCAGTGGGGCAAGCAACTGCACAGGCGGGCGTTGCGTCTGGATCTACACCCGGAGTTAAGCCGTGTGCCAATCCGCGGTCGATCCGTTGATAGCAGAAGGAGCATTTTTCCGGAACCCCACGAGGACGTCGTTCAACTTCCGGTTGTCCCCAATCCGGGACGGCTGGATTCTCTCCGTCGAATTTTTTCCAGTTGAATGAACGTGCCTGATAAGGGCAGGCTACTTCACAATATCGACAGCCAATGCACTTGTCATAGTCCATCATAACGATCCCGTCTGAGCGATAGTAGGAGGCACCTACCATGCAAACATCTACACAGGGGGCGTGTTCGCAGTGCATACAGGGGCGAGGCAGGAAGACATCTTGATCGCTAACTTGTCCAACTTCGAGAACTTCATTCCAGGAAATTTCCGGGGAAATATCGTTGTGGGCACGACAGGCAAGGGTGCAGTGTCCGCAACCTGTGCAGTTGGATTGGTCGATGACCATTGCCCATTGATGTTCTCCGGCTTCTGGGCCGGATGAAGCATGTGCTGTTGGGCGCATGAGTTGCATGCCAGCTATACCAGCTATACCAGCGCCTGCAAGTTTCAGGAAATCTCGCCGTTCTAGCTTACTCATTGTCTACACTCACTTTCTTGGTCAGTTTGCGATATCTTTCTTCAAGCCAGGGAGCCAATACGGTACCTGCTGCCAAACCGATCAAGGCAGCTAAACCTGCAAAGCCAAAGGGGCTGACGGGAACGGGTTCAGGCGTGACAACGACCGAACTGAATTCAACTTCGGGGTGTGCAGGTGTTGTTACACTCTCGTCACCGTGGATCTCTTCAGCATGGCAGGAATTGCAGGCTGCCAAGGTTGCGTGGAAGCTGTGGTCCTGAACGGTATGAGGTGTGGATTCGATCTCTATCGTGGTTAGGTGGCAATCTCTGCATGATATTCCACTCTGCCCGTGTATGGTATGGGTGTGGTCTTGAGAATATTCTGAGTGGCAGTTTTTGCACATCACCGATGCATTATCTGCTGTGCTTCCTTCTGGCACTATGGTTTTGAGCGTTGCCTGGTGAGGATCGTGGCAGTTGATGCAGGTCATATCACGTTGATAATGTGAGCTGCCTTCCCAGTTTTCCCAACTGAAGCGAGCGTCGCTGTGGCAGTTCCCGCAGAGAACCGGTGAGCGATTGATCGAAGCGGGGTTGGTGGGGTGATCTTCGGGGATTGGACCATGGCAGGCTTCGCAGGCGATGCCATCTTCTTCCCAGGTGCCGGTAGCGGGGTCATATCCGGTAGTGTGGCAGACCAGACAGGCACCGGGATTTCCTTGGGCTTCCCAAGCTTCGTTAAAGACAGGGTCAACGGTTGCCTGACCGTGTGGTCCCTTTTGCCACTCTTCCATGAAATCTGCATGACAGGTTTCGCATCCTACCTCCCCTTCGGTTGGTGGAGGCGAGAGCTGCGATGACGCGTCGGCTGCAATGAGTGTGACCCCGGCAAAGACCAGGGCTGCCATAAGGGCTATGATGAGACGTTCAGGGCGTGAGAACATATTTGAACTCCTATAAAAAATTATGCTTTAATGCCAACGGGTGAAGCTATATTGGAAAAGTAGCCGCATTCCAAGCATTCTTCTTTCAAAAGACCGTTGTTGGCTTGACGGAACACCTGCCAACAAGGTTCTGATTTCTTTGCGGCAGGGCATTTTGCCATTTGTTCCGGGGTGCATTTCTTTACCTCATAACAGCGAGGACCTTCAAATGTGGGAAGGGTAAGCCCTTCAGCTTCCGCTTGCCAGCGAGTATCCAGTGTGCGCAGGATCTCAATGATCCCAATCGTCACAACGACAGGAACGATAAAGCGCAATCCTATCGTTGTGAAAATGGTGGTGAATGCTTCGAGCCATTTCATGGCTGTCTCCTTAGAGTGTTTGCAGATGTTGCTGTTTGCGAACTTTTTCTCCAATGAAGAGAAGCAAAGCAAAGGGGATGAGAATTCGTACAGCGAAGAGAATTAGGATATTGAGCAGGGCGGTCATCTTTTGCTCCTTTCAGCATTTAGGATGCCATGTCTACTTTATCTTTCGCCCTAATCGTACTGAAGAGGGACATGGGAAGTAAATTCGGTAAATCACCGATTTTCTTTGTGAAGAATCCCTCATATTAATGTGTTTTTAATGGGTAGTTTGGTGGTTCTAGATAGCGCTTATGGGGTGGATACCCCATGTCCTTATGGGTCTAGTAGAGTATGACTAAGAAAAAAAAGAAAACGAGTGCATTTGCACTCGTTTTCTTTTACAAAATCTCGATGATTGTGTCCTACGGTTTTATTATCCCCTTTCGGATGGCATAGCGCACCAGCTCTGTACGGGAGTGGAGGTTGAGCTTTCGCATGATATTTTCACGATGGCGGGCAACAGTTTTTGGACTGATATTCAATTCCACAGCAATTTGATTATTAGATGACCCTTCTGCCAGCCAGGCCAAGACTTCCTGTTCTCGTTCTGTGATCCCATTTAGGCTGTCACTTTCATCTGCGGTGCGTTCATGTTTTAGGTAGTCACGTACAAGCAATTTCGCCATGGAAGGAAAAAGGTAAACTTCACCCGCAGCAGCTTCGCGTATTGCAGCGATCAACTCCTCCGGAGCGGCACGTTTGGGCACATAGCCTGATGCACCTGCGTCCAGCATCTTGAAAAAATATTCTGCATCCTCGTGAATGGTGAGAGCAACGACCGCGATATCAGGGGAAGTCTTTTTAATCTCACGGGTTGCATCAATCCCGGACATGTCCGGTAACCCGATATCCATCAAAATCACATCCGGGTTTAGCTCCTTTGCAGCACTTAGGGCTTCCTCTGCATTGCTGGCTTCCCCGATGATCTCAATATTATGTGATCCCTCCAGCAACATCCGTAACCCTGTACGCACAACCTGATGGTCATCAACTAGTAGAAGGCGAATGGTCATTTTTATCCTTCCTGTGTATAGCACAATAGGGGATGATGGATTCAATTCTTGTACCACGATCTGGTTTTGAATCTACCAGAAATTTTCCACCCAATAAAGTTGTTCGTTCCCGCATCCCAAGCAAGCCCCAACTAGTATGTTCTTGCGGGTGCCTCATGTCAAAGCCACGGCCATTATCTTTGATCACCATCCGCATCACATCATCTTCAAACACCAAATGAATTGTAGTGTAAACGGCTTCTGCGTGTTTGATAACGTTCGTTACGCCTTCCTGAAAAATGCGGAACATAACAGTCATAAATTCAGGGCAAATTTCCTGCTCTTCTCCCACGATCTTGAAATCAAAATCGCAGCTGGTGCGTTCCTGTGCTTGCCCAAGATACCAGCGGATCGTAGCGGGCAACCCTAGATCGTCAAGGTGAGATGGACGCAGATCAGAGATGACGCGCTGTAATTCGTTCATGGAATTCGCAACCATTTTTTCCAGTTCCATCAATGTTTTTTCAGATTGCCTGATCGTATGCTCTTTTTTTATGGATCTTGATAATCCGCGTAGCCCTAGACCAATAGCAGTGAGGGATTGACCGGTCTCATCGTGAAGGTCACGTGCGATTCGTTGCCGTTCAGCTTCCTGAGCCTCGATCACCCGTCGATAAAGCTCACCTTTGAGCGTTTCCCGTTGTTGTGAAGCGCGCAGCCGTTCGGCTTGTAGCTCCTCCATCTTTTGATCGGCTTCAATTTGAAAGGAGTGAAGAAAACGGATGATAAAAACTGCCGCCCCGATAGCTGTTAGTGCACGAAATAACTGAATAGGAAATCCAAAAATACCTAAGAACAGTTCCTGATTCAAGATATGTGAGGGGGGCAGTGCACTTTGGTGGACAAAAACTTGCCCTGCAAGCCCATACCAGCTAAAAGCAACTGCTGCCCAGAGTGCATCCCGCCCAAACTGGACCATACCGGCTTTTCGAAAAATGCGTTGCTGAACAATTAAACCGGATGCCGCCAATATTGCGGAAGGAATTGCCAAGGTGTAGCGTGTCCATACATCGGCTATGCTCCACATATCACCGGGCAAAAAACGGCTACGTAAGATAAGTAGCCCAAACGTCCAAATAGCTTCTAGCCCAAGCGGGATGAGCAATATATATCGCTGCGATTTTTCTGTAGTAGCTAACAGATAACTACCGAAGGCAGCTAACGATATGAATGATATTGCCAAGATTGCCATCCGCCCTATTGCTACGAACTGTGTTTCAACAACGCCAAGTGAACGGTCGATGAACTGGAACATTTCCACCCACTCATGGGCACCATGTAAAAGACCAAATCCAGCCAAGGGGCGGAGCGCTTTCTTCAGGCGCGAATCTGGTGCCCTGCCGCCTTCAATAGCCACTAATAATCCCATACTGTAAAAAGCTAGCCCATACAGAAAGTAGATTGTGACAATATAAGATGTGTCTAACATACTCTTGGCGCCTTTTTCATGAATCCGGAAAAATCAGAACGTAATTTTAAGAACTTCTATTCCATGAGTTCAGGAACGAGAACATTAACTAGGTTATCGAAGACTGCTTCGTTGAGATGATCGCGCTGATCCTGAAGAAAATCCCAAAAGAGATTTTGAGCACGTGTACAGGATGTTGAAATGTGGCGGGTAGCAAATAGCGTGCGATGCAAATCAATGCCTTCGATTTCTACCTTCTTTATCCTTCCTAATTTTAGCGCACGTGCTGCTGCTAGCTCAGAAATAAAAGCGATACCAATACCTTCTTCAACCGCGATCTCAATGGCTTCAGCATTGCCAACCTCCATTACAACGTCTAGCCTGTCCACAGTAATGCCATGAGATTTTAGTCCCTCCAGCATAACTTCGCGAGTCCCGGATGTTTCCTCACGTAAGATCAGAGGCTGATCGATTAGATCAGAAGGCAGGGCTTTCCCATATTCTGCCCATGGATGATCTGGATGCACGATCAGAATAACACGATCTTCGTAGAAAGGTTGATATTCGAGCAGGCTATGCTCAATCTGTTTACTTAGGATGCCGATGCAGAACTTTTCTTCGATAACACGATTTATCACGCTTTTGCGCCCCATCACATTGATATTTGCTCGCACATCCGGGTATTCACGTCGAAAATCTGCCACGAGCTTGGGAAGTAGGTATTTGCCAGATGTGGTTGAGCAGCCAATATTGATCATGCCGCAGATATGACCGTGAATATTATGCAAGGTATCTTCAAGAAGGCGGGAAGAATCAAGCAGTTCTCTAGCCATCGGGAGAAGAGTTTGTCCTGCTTCACTTAATAAGACAGAGCGTCCTCGTCTATGAAATAACTTTACATCATAATCTTCTTCAAGGGATCGGATATTTTGACTAACTGCAGATTGAGAAAGGTGTAGACGTTGTGCAGCTCTGCTGAAATTCATTTCCTCAGCAGCAGTAACAAAGACCTTGATCTCTGTTAGGTTGAGCATAATTTTCACACTCCTTTATAAAAAGCATATGCTTTGGCGAAAATAATCAATTCGCAGGTTTAGTATAAGAAAAGGTGAATGATTTGTTTCACCAATGCTGATAAGTTGCGGTGATATTTGTTACTGGCAATAATAAGTATTCGTCATGATAATTTCCAGTACCTTTTGTCACCAAAAAGGTGGCAAAAAATATAACTTCTTTTATGCGAGAAGTTGATTTACATTCTGAAAGGAGAATGCAAATGAAGTCTACACTTCACACGAAGGGGCTCCGGATCCTCGGATTTGCTGTTGCTTTTGCGTTGGTCGTTACTGGGTTAGTTCTCAGTGGCAATGCAGTTGCTGCACCGAATCTTGGGGAAGGTCCAACCGATCATAGCCTCTTCCCCCAGTTGGCTGGTCCCTTTGAAAAGCCACAAGATGTAACTGTTGCCTGTCTCGAATGTCATGTTGATTCAGCGACCGAGGTCATGGCAACCGTCCACTGGACTTGGGAATACACCGATCCAGTGACGGGTCAGGAATTGGGCAAGAACAATGTAGTGAACAACTACTGTATTGCAATGCCCTCCAACGAACCACGTTGTACAAGCTGCCATATTGGTTATGGCTACTCAGACAACACATTTGATTTCACTGTTGAAGCCAATGTCGATTGTTTGGTCTGCCATGCTGATGCCGCAGTTTACAAGAAGTTCCCCGCTGGTTCTGGTAACCCTTGGCTTGCCGACGAACCGAAGGAATTTCCTCCTGGATCTGGCAAGATGTGGGAAAAAGTTGATCTGATCGCAGCTGCTCAGAGCGTGACAAACCCGACTCGTGCCAATTGTGGTGCTTGTCACTTCACCGGTGGTGGTGGTGATTCCGTCAAACATGGTGACCTTGATAGCACCATGAAGACCCCCTCCCTCGATCTGGATGTCCACATGAGCCCCGATGGTCAGGATTTCAGCTGTGCAGCCTGCCATGCTGGCGAAAACCATGAGATCATGGGACGCATCTACACCGGCGAAGAGCCTGTTATGTGCGAAGATTGCCACACTGGCGACAACGCTCCCCACGCTGACAGCGAAGTAGGTGAAGCTCTCTCTGTTCACACAGAGACCCTCGCTTGCCAAACCTGTCATATCCCTGAATTTGCCCGCGAAAAACCCACCAAGATGACTTGGGATTGGTCCACCGCTGGTGAAAAGAATGATGATGGGAAGCCCTTCCAGACCAAAGACGAGAACGGCTTGGTTGTTTACGACAGCAAGAAAGGTACTTTCACCTGGGAACAGAATGTAACCCCATACTACACTTGGTGGAATGGTGAAACTCACTACCTGACCCCTGCTGACACCATTGATCCTTCCGCTCCTGTTGTTTTGACAGACTACCAGGGTGCTCTTGGTGACGGTAAGATCTATCCGTTCAAAATGTTCACTGGTGTAACCCCTTACGACGCTGGCAACAATGTCATGGCAGTTCCGAACCTCTTCCCGAATGGCGAAGACCCCAATGCTTATTGGAAAGGTTGGGATTGGCAAGGTGCACTGGCTTCCGGTATGGAATATGCTGGTTACGAGTTCAGTGGCGAAGTTGGATTCGTTGAAACTGAGTTCATGTGGGTACAGAACCACATGGTCGCCCCCGCCGCCAACGCTATTGAATGTCAGGAATGTCATGCAGCAGAAGGTCGCCTCGACTTTGCAGCTCTGGGCTACAGCGAAGAAGATGTCACCAAATTGACAGTCTTCCCGCCCGCAGACCCGACTCCTGAACCCACTGAAGAACCTGCTCCCACGGAAGAGCCTGAAGTAGTTGAAGAGCCCGCTGTGGAAGAAGTCGCAACCGAACCTGATACTCCCGCGAGTGGCAGTGCAACGTTGTGGATCGCTGTGATCGTAGTGCTCGTTGTTGTCTTTGTTGCTTACTTCGCAATGCGCGGTAAGAAAGAAGAATAAGCCACGAACGATCAAAAGGACTAAAAAAGCGGAGACGAATATTCGTCTCCGCTTTTCTTTTTTACAGATTTAGCTTTTATTTAGGGGCGCTACCGGTCTCTCCTAAATGCGTAATTTTGCTCCGCACGAACGGCAAAACTTATCACCAGAGCGGGCACGGCTGCCGCATTCATGGCAATAAGTATTGGCACTAGCCGAAGCAGTACTGTGTCGCTTCCGTTTTGGCTTTGGTTGCGATTTGGCGTTTTGCCCGGCGAGGAAGAAATAGAGTACGCCGCCAACGATCAACACAACCCCAAGACCAACGAGAAGCATGGGGAGAGAATCAGTGAGGGAAAAATCCCCACCACCGGTGCTCGTATTACCAGTATTTGAGGCACCACCAACTTCCACAGGCATTGACGATACAGTTAGATCATCATTGTCCTTCTCATAAGATAACTCAAAATTAAAATTCTCCCCAGCTGCGATTCCACTCAATGCAAGATCATGATAAGTAAGTCCATCAGATGCGGGGGTAGTATTGGCTAGCGCGGGGTTCGAAGTGATCTGGCTTGCGGTTGGAGGTTGTTGAACCTGAAGATATAAACTCTCGATGGCATAATCACTCTGCCAGAGGAACGAAAAATTGCGTGCCGCACCACTTTTTTCCAAGGGTGTGTAATACTCAACACGATAGGTTGAAAGATCACTGATTACGAGCGTGATCACAACCCAATCTCCATCCTTTACAGGAGCATCATAAGGTGCATTCATCATTTGCCCGGCTTCCAGTTTAGCGACCGCATTTAGATTCGCATTTGCGGGGATACGCACCTTCACTTCGGCAGGGAGTGGGCTATCGTCTGCTAATGCAAAACTATACATTACCAACATATCGGGGTGGTCATATTCAGGCCAAAGCTGAACGCTCAATTCCCCGATTTTTACACCCCCCTGTGCCTGGGCAAATGCGGGAAAAGCCATCAAAACGACCAATAGAAGCAAAAGAAAAAACTTGCGCATGAGAGAAAACTCCTGATCTTATTTTTTTTGTGAATCTTACCACTTTTGGATGAAATATAAATGAGTCTATTTTGATTCCACGTGGGCTTTAATAAGTTCAGCAAAAAAGCCGTTAAGTGGCGCCGCTACTCCATGTGCCTTACCTGTTTGCGCGATGGACTCACAGATCGCTTCGACCTCGGTTGGCGCGCCACGCCTCAGATCTTGCAACATGGAAGAGATATTTCGCGCCGTTCGCCCAGCCACATCTTCCGCAGCAGCAACAGGGTCATCAAAAGAAAGCGGGATATTCTGTGCATCAGCAACCAACGCCGTTTCAGATGCAAGTTTTCCCATCAGCGCCCTTGCCGAAGGACGTTTTAGCAATTCACCATTGGGGATATCCAGCAGCGCCGTGAGCGGATTGATCGCTGCGTTGATGACCAATTTGCTCCAGATCAAGGATTGCGCGCTCGAAACGACCTCGATTTGGAAGCCTGCTTCCGTTAAAAGAGCCGCCAACACCCCCAAACGCGGATGCGTTTCAATCGAAACCAAACCTTCTCCGCCAACCCGTGCCACCCCGGGCGCGATGAGGGAGGCACCGGTTGTTGTCACACCTTGGGCAACGCGCTCCGTCCCCAAAACAGATGCGATAATCTCCCCATTTCCCAGGCCGTTTTGCAACGTAACAGCCAGACCATCATCTCTAAGGCATTCGCGAAGCTGCTGGGCTACACATTCCGTTTGCCAGGTTTTGACCAGAACCAGAGCATATTTTGCCCCTGTACAGATTGAAGTATCCTCCGCCACTTGAACGGGATACTTCCCCTCATTCCCTTCTGCGTCGATCAGGCGAACGCCCTCTTCACGAAGGGCATCCAGTCCCTCGCGCCACGAGCCGAGCATGGTCACATTCACGCCGGCTTTGGCGAGCCGTGCCGCGAAGAGCGTGGCCAATGCCCCCGTCCCGACGATGAGAATCTTTTTATCGTTCATAATTTATTTCTTCTTTCATAAGTCAAATGTTTAGCCCACCTGCCTTCGCTTGGGTGTTCCCCTATTTTGCTTACAAAATAGGGGAACAGAAAATAAATTAGAAAAAAATATAATTCCCTATCTCTCCCCTAAATTCCGCGCTTTTGGAATTTGGGGGAGATGTCCGAAGGACAGAGGGGGTGTACGTTGCAGA